>JAIELH010000063.1 GCA_019753125.1 Gallionellaceae bacterium
CGCATCGTTTCGCTGTGGTAGCGCAGGGCCACGGCATAATGTGTCGGGTTGGTGACGATGACATCGGCCTTGGGAATTTCGGCCATCATGCGGCGCCGTGCGGTTTCACGCTGTATGCTGCGGATGCGCGCCTTTACATGCGGATCGCCTTCGTTTTCCTTCGCCTCCTGACGCACCTCTTCGCGTGTCATCCTGAGTCCGCGATGGTAGCTCCACAACTGATACGGCACATCAATAGCGGCGATCACGAGCATGGCAAAAACGACCGTCAGGACGCTTGAACCAAGCAGGTTTGCCATTTGCGCAGACCCGTCTTCGACGGTGTGGCCGGAGAGCGAGAGCAACGCTTCCTGGTTATGCCACATCACCCACGCGGCGACGCCGCCGATCACAAGCGCCTTGGCCACCGCCTTGGCAAATTCGGCCAGGCCGGGCAAAGAAAATATCCTGCCGAGGCCGCGGGCCGGGCTGAGACGCTCGAAATCGAACTTAAGCGGGGTAAAGGTGAAGATCCAGCCGTTCAAGAAAAGCGGCGCCGTCAGGGCCGCAACCGACAGAAGCAGAAGAAACGGCAGCAATCCGAGCAGCGTATCGCCCAAAAATTCGTGCAGCCTCAGCACCATGAATTGCGGGTCGGATGCCGGCCCGCTCTTGAATTGCAGACCGCTCTTCATCATGCCGGATATCCGCTCCAGCAGACTCGAGCCCATAAACCATAGCCCGCCCACGCCGGCAAGCAAAACGACAAATGTGGAGAGTTCCTGCGAACGCGCAATCTGCCCTTCTTCCCGCGCCTTTTCCAGGCGCCTGGGCGTTGCAGATTCCGTTCGTTCGAGATCGCTGTCTTCGCTCACATCCGGCTCCCGATGTTGAGCAGGGATTATTGAACGCCGGCGGCCTGTTCAATGCAGCGAACAAACAGGCATTCCTGCCGCTATTTAGAGCACGAGACGGAAGTCTTGATGGGTTTGCAAGATCGGAACGCCGCAGCCAGGCGGCGCCAATGGCCGGAAGGATCTGATCGATTGCCGCCGCCGCGCTGGAACGGGGCTAGCGGATTGTAACAGCCATTTCCTAGAAGCCCAGGCTCTCCAGCAGCTCGTCCACCTGGTTCTGGCCGGTGACGACGTCATTTCGCCCCTCTGGATTTACCACCGGGCCGTTCAGCAGACTGTGGTTGGGGTCGGACCTTTTCTCGGGCGGGATGTAATCGAGCAGCAATCGTACCAGTTCTTGCTCCAGGGTTTGCACCATATCGGTGATCTTCTTGATTACCTGGCCGGTCAGGTCCTGGAAATCCTGCGCCATCATGATTTCCATGAGCTGCGCACTGGTGGCGCCGGTCCGGCTGGGGACATCGTCAAGGTAGGTGCGGGTGCGGGTCACCAGGTCCTTGAACTCATCCAGGTTGAGCTGCCGGTCGCAGAGCTTCTGCCACAGCGTGGACAATCCCTTCGCATCCGCGGCAAGCTTGTCCTGAATCGGCCGGGCAATATCCGTGGCGTTAAGCACACGCAGGGCCGCCTGCTCGGTCATCGTGGCGATGTAGTTGAGCCGGTCACGTGCATCGGGGAGCGCCTCGGCGGCCTTCTCGATCAGCTTGTCATAACTGATTTCGCGCAGATTATTGTGCAGCAGCCGGGTCAGTTGCCCGACCCGGCTCAGCACTTTGTCCATATTGCTGTCGCCGGCATTGCACGCCTGCTGTGCCACAGCGTCATGGGGCGTTTCGCTGCTGACGGCCTGCGGATTACCCTTCACGGCATTGTCAAAGAGCGCATCCAAGTCCTCTGAATTATTCTGCGGATCGGTGGCGTGGGTCACATTCAGGCTCACTTATTGGTTTAGGACTGTCATGGAATCCATCAAGCAGGGCTGCTCGCCATGTTCTGGAGTATCTTGTTGAGTTTTTCGTCCAGCGTCGCGGCGGTAAAAGGCTTGACGATGTAGCCGCTGGCACCCGCCCGGGCGGCGGCCACGATGTTTTCCTTTTGGGCTTCGGCGGTCACCATCAACACTGGAAGCTTTTTCAGCGATTCGTCCGCACGTATGTGTTGCAGCAAAATGAGGCCATCCATGTTGGGCATGTTCCAGTCAGAAATCACGAAGTCGAAAGGGGCATTGCGAAGTTTTTGCAGGGCGACCACTCCGTCCTCGGCTTCATCGACGTTGACAAATCCCAGTTCCTTGAGGAGGTTGCGTACAATCCTGCGCATCGTGGAAAAATCGTCCACGACCAGGAATCTCATGTTTTTGTCTGCCATCAAGGCCTCCTTAAACTATCCACGGCCAGTGTGCTGTCCCGTAGGTTTCTCGCACAAATCGTAGGTCGGGAAACCTTTCCCGACACAGCCTCGCCAAGGGGGGCGGCCTACGGATATGCGAATTATTTGCGGGACAGCGGCCATGGATCAAGGGTATACATGCGCCCGAGGTGCAAGCCAGCGGGCGGGCTTGTCACCACCCTGCGTTCAATAACGGCACAATCCGCCACAAGTTTAGCCGCCCGGCCCATTATCACGTCCTTTCAAAGGGTTAGGATGAACTACGCCCCTTTAGCGGGCAATGCCCTCGTTGGCGTGCGGCAAGGATAAGCCGTCCTGCGTAATGGATTCTTCCGCTTTCTTGTTCAATACGATGATGCTAATGCGCCGATTGACCGGGTTGAAGGGGTCATCCTTGTCAAGCAGAACCGAAGACGACAAACCAACCACCTGAACGATCTTTCCTTCGTCTATGCCGGCGGCAACCAGTTCGCGGCGCGACGCGTTGGCCCGGTCAGCAGACAGCTCCCAGTTGCTGTAGCCTTTTTCGCCCGACGAATAGGGCTTGGCATCAGTGTGTCCGGACAGGCTGATCTTGTTCGGGACTTCATTCAAGGTTCTGCCGATCTCACGCAGGATGTCACGCATGTAAGGCAGCAGTTCCGCCTTGCCGCTGGCAAACATGGGGCGATTCTGCTCATCGACGATCTGAATACGCAAACCTTCGGTGGTAATGTCGATCATCATCTGTTTGCGATACTCTTTCAAGGCCGGATTGGCCTCTATCGCCTTTTCCAGTCTTTCTTGCAACCTTTTCAGCTGGGTAAATTCAAGGCGTTCCAGTTCGGCCCGTGCCGCTTTCAGGTTGATGTTTTTTTTCTGTTCTTGGATGTCGCCATTCTTGACCTGGCCATCCCTGCGCACAAGGTCCTTGCCGCCGCCTTTGATCACGCTCGAGCTGTCACCGCTGCTCGAGCCGCCTGAAAGAGCAATTTTCAATGGCGACCTGAAATACTCGGCAATGCCCTCGAGTTCCCACTGTGAGGTCGAGCTAAGCAGCCACATCAGCAGAAAAAACGCCATCATGGCGGTGACAAAGTCGGCATAGGCAATCTTCCACATGCCGCCATGGTGCGCGTATTTGCCCTTTTTCACCCGCCTGATAACGAGCGTTTGTTGCTTGTTATCTTTTGTCATCGGCTATCGAGTCACCGGAAACGTCAGCGGCCTTCCATCCTCTGGCCTTGCTCTGCTTGAGGTGTTGTTCCAGTTCCAGGAAGGACGGCCGCTCGGTTGAATACAACACCTTCCTTCCGAATTCGACGGCCAGCGCCGGGGAATAGCCGTTCAGGCTCGCGAGCAGCGTCACCTTGATGCATTGCAGCAGTTTCGAAGACTCGTGAAGTCTTTGTTCCACGCGGCCGGCCAGTGGCCCGATAAAGCCGTAGCTCAGCAGGATTCCGAGAAAGGTTCCCACCAGCGCGCTGGCGATCAATCTTCCCAGCTCCGACGGCGGCAGTCCGACCGATCCCATCGTATGCACCACCCCCATTACCGCGGCCACAATCCCGAAGGCGGGCAGGGCGTCTCCTATCCTCTGAATTGCAAACACCGGCACTTCGCCCTCGTGGTGGTGGGTATCGATTTCGCTGTCCATCAGGTTCTCGATCTCCATCGCATTCAGGTTGCCACCCACCATGAGCCGCAGATAATCGGTCATGAATTCGATTGCGTGATGATCCTTGAGAATTTTCCGGTACTTGGAAAACAGCGGGCTTTCGTTCGGCTTGTCGACGTCGGCCTCGATCGACATCAGGCCTTCCTTGCGTACCTTGGAAAGAATTTCATAGAGCAGCGCCATCAGCTCCATGTAAATCGCTTTGTTGTAGTGCGAGCCCTTCAACACCCCCGGCAGGGCTTTCAATGTCGCAATCATGGCCTTTCTGGAATTGCCAACGATGAAAGCGCCTATCGCCGCGCCACCGATAATCATCAGCTCGAAAGGCTGGTACATGGCGCCCAGATGCCCGCCGCCCAGCACGAAACCGCCGAACACGGAGCCCAGAACGACGATGTATCCGAGGAAAACCAGCATAGCGTGATGCCTGCCCGTCAAACCGACCGCAAATATTCATCGCAACCCGGTCAGGCCGCGCGCCCAATAAACTTCTTGCCGGCAAGCGTAGCACGCTGTACCGAATTCCCAAATAATGCGGCATTCAACCCATAACCGACACAGTACAGCGGAAGAATCGCCGATACATTCCGACGCTACTTCCTGTGCCAGGCCGTATCAGGTGGCCAGCAGTTTCGACGCATCCGTCGCATCCGCGTGCTTGTGCTTCTTGGCCTTCCCGGCACGCGATGGGACGTTGCACAATCCGCAAACATAATTAACGTGAAGGTCCTGTGCGTGCATCACGAAATAGCCGCCGCACTTCACGCACGGCACGGTTTTCAGTATCCGTCCCTCCAGGAAGCGCACCAGGGTCCACGCCCTGGTCATGCTCAGCACGCAATCAAGCTTTCCGACCATGACGTGCTCGAGGTAAAGCTTATAGCTTTTGATAATTGCATCGATCCCGCGGCTGTCGGTGTGGGCCAGCAAATAACGGTAAATACCGACGAACAACGATGAATGAATGTTGGCCTGCCAGCTGAGAAACCAATCCACGGAAAACGGCAGCATCCCCTTGGGTGGAGAGAGGCCCTTGATTTCCTTGTAGAGCTTGAGCAGCCGTTCGCGGCTCAGATCGGTTTCCGCTTCCAGCAACTGCAGTCGCGCACCGAGGCGGATGAGTTCGCTCGCCAATTGGATCTGCCGCGCTTCCGATAGCATGCTTTTGTTGCGCATGATGCCTCCGTCGGTCGATATCCAGGACCGCGCTTATGCCACTTGCTCGAGCGGTTGGCCGGCCATGAGTATCGCCGCGTGCGATTGCGACATGGCATGGCTGCGGCTGTGGTTAGCCAGCATTTCAAGGATCAGGCGATCATCAACCCGGAATCGGCACAGCAAGAGGTTTGCCCCGACCATTTTCAGAATCTGCCCGTGAGTCAAATTTTCAATGATGTCGGCCACTTCCTTGCTGATCCCGAGTCGATAGATTGCAGTCGCCTTGTCCTGCTGCACCATTTGCTTGGCCAACAACATATAAGAAAGGTTGACTTCCCTGATTTCCTCAGTCATTTGTTCCGGGGTCATTTCGTGCCTCCTATGCGTTAGTTGGTGATGACGACTGCATTATTGCCCAACAACGGAAGGCATAAAAAGATGTGCTTTTCCAAACCTTTTGTAAGACTGTATCTCAATCCCGAGTAGGAAATTCTCCTACATGCCAATAGGAACCGTTCCGACACGCGTCTGAATTTTCCATAAAAAACATAAAGATGTATTGCCAGTACGGCCGCTCAATTCAATGTATGGTGCCCACGTTCAATTCACCGTCAAAAATCGCACAATGCTCCCGGTCATCCACAACGCCGGCGTTCGCGCGGTGCGCAGCCGAAATAAATTGCATGAATTCGCCGGGCGGCAAGGGCTTGCTGAAGAGATAGCCTTGCACCCTGTCGCACTTCTCGCGACGCAATGATTCAAGCTGCTCGGTTGATTCGATGCCCTCGGCGACAACCGAGAGATTGAGACTCCGCGCCAGGGCGGTAATGGCGCGCACGATTGCGTAATCGTCGCTGTTGCGATTGATGCCGCGGATGAAGGACTTGTCGATCTTCAGGATATCTATCGGGAAACGACTGAGGTAGCTGAGCGACGAATAGCCGGTACCGAAATCATCCAGCGAGATCTTGATCCCCATCTTTTTCAGTGCGCGCAACATGCCGATGGTTGTCTCCGAATCCTGCATCAAGACCGACTCGGTAATCTCGAGCTCGAGATACTGCGGATCGAGTCCCGTCTCGGCAAGAATATCCGCCACCTGGTCCGGCAGTTTCGGATGCGAGAACTGCGCCGCGGTAACGTTAACGGAAATCGACAACGGGAAAAAACCCTTGTCATGCCATATCCTGGTCTGTCGGCACGCCTGCTGCAGCACCCATTTGCCGATCTCGACGATCATCCCGATTTCATTGGCAAGCGGAATGAATCTGTCCGGAGACAACACGCCGTATTCCGGATGGTTCCAGCGGACAAGCGCTTCGCTGCCTGTGATATTTCCCGTGGCAAGGTCCACCATGGGCTGATAGTGCAGTATCAGCTCATCGCGCTCCACCGCCTTGCGCAACGCGGCTTCCAGCGCCAGTCGCTCGTGCGCCGTTTCGCCCATCTCTTTCACGTAGTATTTGTAGTTGTTTCCCCCCAATTTCTTGGCCAGCGACGCGGCGCCTTCGGCGTTGACCAGCAGGGTCGAGACATCGGTGCCATCGTCGGGGTAGACTGAAATGCCCATGCTGGCGGTGATGTAGAACTCGACACCGTCGGCCGCAAACGGTGCCGTGAAGGATTGCATGATCGCATCGGCAATCGACTGCGTGCTGGCGTAATCGGTGATGTCGTTCCTGAACAACGCAAAGCGGTCGCCGCCGAGCCGCGCCAGGATTCCTTTTTCGCCGACGCAGCCGCTTAGTTGATTCGCCACCTGGCGCAACAGCTCGCCGGCCTTGATGAAGCCAACCACGTGATTGATGCGCATGAAGCGGTCGAGATTGATAAAGAAAACCGCGGCGAGGCCGCCCGCCGTTGCCCGCCCGCTTAGCGCTCGCCCCGCCTCTTCGAAGAACAGATCACGGTTTGCCAGCCCCGTCAATCCATCGTAGTACTCGAGCCGGCGTACGTGATTCTCTGCGCTCCTCCTCGCGCGCCGGGTTGCGGCATTTTCCAGTTCGCGTTTGATCGAGGGAATCAGTCTTGCGACATTGCCCTTCCTCACAAAATCATGCACGCCGTTATGCAGCGCCGACAGGACGACTTGCTCGCTGATGTCACCTGCATAGATGATGAACGGAATATCCTTGCCGCTCTCCTTCAGCACATTCAGCGCCTCGAGCGAACTGAAGCACGGCATCGCATGATCCGAAATGACGACATCCCAGTCGCTTTCCTGCAGCGCTGCGCGCATGTCGACATCGCAATCGACACGCTTGCACTCGAAATGATCGCAGATACCCGACAGTTCAGAGCATAAGAGATCGGCGTCGTCTTCAGAGTCTTCTACAATCAGCACTTTCATCGGCTGCCGAAGCGTAAATAGCTTTCCGGGGAATTTAATTGCTATTGGCTGGATATATCGGCCGCCTTTCGACAAACTTTAGGCCAACCGTGCAACATTCGCGCATCCAGGCCGCTTGCCCGCAGCCTGCGCGCCATTCCGGCATGCCTGTACTTGCCTCCCAATTTCTTTGGGATCAACGCATTGGGCAATGGGACCTTGTCCGATACATTAAGTTGTAGCGCTAACTATGCCGGCCCGGTCTTCGCTACGCGCAGCGGCATCGCCTTAACTTCATCCATGCCAATAAAAAGGCACCGCGCGGGTGCCTTTCAGGCCGGCTGACGCAGACCTCAGTTCTTGATGCGGCTGCGGTACTCGCCGCTGCGCGTGTCGATCTCGATCTTGTCGCCGGTGGCGCAGAAAAGCGGCACCTGCACTTCGAACCCGGTCTTGAGCTTCGCCGGTTTCAGCACCTTGCCCGAGGTGTCGCCGCGCACCGCCGGTTCCGTGTACATGATCTCGCGCACCACGGTCTGGGGAATCTCCACCGAGATCGGCTTGCCGTTATACAACACGATCTCGCACGGCATGCCGTCCTCGAGGTAGTGCAATGCATCGCCCATGTTTTCCTGGTCCACCTCGTACTGGTTGAACTCGGCGTCCATGAACACGTAGGAAGGTTCGGCAAAATACGAATACGTCACCTCCTTGCGTTCGAGCATCACCATCTCGAACTTCTCGTCGGCGCGGTACACCGTTTCCGTCGCCGCCCCCGAAAGCAGATTCCTGAGCTTCATCTTGACCACGGACGCGTTGCGGCCGGACTTGCTGAACTCCGCTTTCTGTACCACCAGCGGATCCTTGCCGACCATGATCACGTTACCCGCCCTGATTTCCTGTGCAATCTTCATTTCCGTCCCACATCTCTTTGAACTAAAAACGATATTTTAGCTTGTCTTGGCAGAACTGCGCCAGCTTTTCAGACAACTCGCCCGCGGCAAACAGCGTTTGAGCCCACCCGGACGCGCGCGCTTCCAGCGCCGTGCGTTGGGCCCGGAATGCGCGCCAGGCCTCGCCGACTGCGACCGGGGCAGCCCCCACCGAGTTCCATGCCCGCCACATCCCGCGCAACGCGGCGGCAGCCTCTCCCGGCAGCCCTTCGCAGTAAAGGTCCAGGAACGCCTCCAGCTTGGGCCAGTGCGCGCGCTCCTGCTGCGGGTAGATCTGCCATACCATGGGCTTCGCGGCCCATTGCGCACGCACGAACGAATCCTCGCCGCGCACGAAATTGCAGTCGCAAGCCCACAGGAGTTCGTCGTAGCGCGGCTGCGCGACAAACGGCACGATCCGCACCTCGAGGCTGCCGCGCCGGAAAATCCGGCCGGCTTCCGCCGCCGTGACGCCGAGGCGGCCGAGTACCGCTCCGACAATCTTCCCCTCCGGGACGGCGACCACAGTCAATTCCTCACCCCGTTCCCAGGCTGCGAGCAGGTCGCCGACCGGCGCATTGTCGTAAGCGAACAGCGAAACCACCTCCGCACCGGCGGCCGGCGGCCGGAAGCCGACGGATGCCCAGAACCGCTCGCGTCCGGCGTCGCCGAACGCATCGCGGCGCGCCAGCAGGTCTGCTTCGCGCAGCACGCCGCCCGTCCCTGCCACGAAGCCGGGAAAGAAAAAATAACGCGCGAGCGGCCAGCGCGGATGCGGCGAAGGCAGTCCATGATGTTCCCTGACCCAGGTTTCCGCGCTCAGGTACTCGAGCGTAATCCACAATGTTCGCGGATTGCGCTCGACCATCGCCGCGATGTACGCTTCCGGCAACCCGCAGCCGAATGCCTCGATCGCAATTTCTGCGGGGATCACGGCTGAAAAGGGCTCCTGCCAGCGCAATACCTCGATCTTCTCGACGTGCTGGCGCATGTCAGCGGGGGCGATCCGAGGGCAGAGCACGCGCAGGCTCGCGAGGTCATCGACCCACAGGCGAACAGCCGCGTGCTGCTCGCCCGCCAGTTGGCGCGCAAGCCGCCAGCTGACGCCGATGTCGCCCAGGTTGTCGACGACCCGGCAGAAAATGTCCCAGGAACGTGGCACTGCCATGTGTCGATACGTTACGCGATTGCACGCAGACGCGTTATGCGGGCAGATGCTCCCCGTCCGCGAGCGCCAGTCACGGCGCTGCACGCCCTGCCGCCTGGCGCATCAAAAAAAAGCCGGGCTGTGCGCCCGGCTTTTTATTAATGCTGCAGTCTGACGAATCAGGCTGCCTGGATGTTGCTCGCCTGCTTCTTGCCTTTGTTGCCCGCGGTGATCTCGAAAGACACCTTCTGACCTTCTTTCAGGGTCTTGAAGCCGGGCATATTGATCGCGGAGAAATGAGCGAACAGATCTTCGCCGCCTTCATCGGGAGTAATAAAGCCGAACCCCTTCGAGTCGTTGAACCATTTGACAGTACCAGTTGCCATTTTGCACGTTCCTAAAGATTGAATTGAGAATGCGGGACAACCCCGCCCAAATGTTTGAATCTCAAAGCTCCTGAAGAACGAACATCCAACAACAACTGAAAATCCAGACTCTCAAGGACTTGAAACTAAACACTTGGCGCCGTTATACCCTGCCTGCGCGGCCCCGTCAAGAAAAATTTAAGGCCCGCGGCCGCCTGGGATATTTTTATCGTTATCAGCGGGTTATATATTTTTTTGCAAATTCCTGCGCGGTCTTCTGATCAAGCTTGCCCAGGGCGGCGTGCACTTCCTTCACCTTGTCCTGCCGGTTCTGGAAATAATAGGCTACACCGGTGTTGTAAAGCGCCGTTGCATCGTTGGGCTTGAGGCGCAAAGCCTCCACGAACGACTCGATCGCCCGATCGTATTGATTGAGCGCCAGGTAGGAAAACCCGAGATTGAGCCAGGACTCGAAAAGATCGGGGTTGATCCGCAGCGCCTGCATATAGGGCGATACGGCGCGGCGCGGCCGATTCATGCTGCGATAGGCATCGCCGAGTTCCTGCCAAGCGGTTGCGTGCATCGGCTGGCTGCGCACCCACTGCTGCGCCACCGACAGCACCGCCGTCCAGTCCCTTTTTGCTTTCAAGTCCGCGATACGGCCTGCCCATTTCCTGGCCACCCGGTCTTTTTCGCCGGCCGCCCCGGCGGCATTTCCCGCACGCGACCCGAGTTCCTCGATCCATTTCGACGGCAGCGCGAAATTGAGATTCTGCCCGTCCGGTAGGAAAAACGAGGTGATCCCGATCAGCCGTCCCTCGCTGTCGAACAACCCGCCGCCGCTCGAGCCCTGCGATATCGCCGCAGAAGTCTGTATGTACTGCTCGTCATCGAATTCCCGCAGGCTCGAAATCAGGCCTTCGCTGAGGGTCAGTTCCAGCCCTTCCGGCGCACCGATGGCATACACGCGTTGCCCGACGCGAAGCCTGCCGGTCCATAGCGTGGCGCGCGGCGCGTCGAGCCGGGGCACTTCGAGCTGGCACAAGTCCCGCTCCAGATCGCTGTGTTTCAGGGTTGCCTCGAAAACACGCTTGCCGTAATGCACCGAGATCCTGGCGCCTTCGGTGACGACATGACAATTGGTGGCGACGGATTCCTTGCCTGTCACCACGCCTCCGCCCTGATTGACCGGATTTCCCTCCTGGTCGGCGGCGTGAATCACCACCACGCTCCTGGATGCTTCCTGGAAAATCTGCTCGGGTGTTTTGGCTTCAAGGCAAGAGACAAACAATGCGAAATAAACGACTGCCCCAATTCTCAAGTAATCCAACATCTGCTCCTGTGGTTGACCTGCGGAAAAAGATTATCTTAACAAGTTGACCGCCCTGCGCCTGCCCCCGGCTGGTATCCATCGAGAATCCGGGGCAGGAAACAGGGAATCCGCTCTTTTCATGATATGAAAATCAGCCCCATCTTATGCAAAATAGATGCGATGCAACAACTCATCTATATAATTAATTTTCCTATAGACAATGCAGAATTTTTTTGCTTATATGATGCGTAGCAGCATCATTTCATAATTTGGAAATAACTCATTCATTGAGCCCGGCTGGCGCACCATAGGAGCGAGACGAATATGAAAATTTGCATCGTAGGAGCAGGTTCAATCGGCGGCTACCTGGCCGCGCTGTTTGCACGGGCGGAAAACGAAGTCACCATCGTGGCTCGCGGCGCCCATCTCGCAGCGATTCGCGCCCGCGGCCTGCGTCTGATACAGCAAGACGGGACCGAATGCGTCGCACGCAACCTCGCGGCAACCGATCGCATCAGCGCCGCCGGCAAGCACGATCTCGTCATCCTTGGCGTCAAAGCGCATCAGGTCGGCCCCATCGCCGCCGAACTCAACACGCTGTTCCATGACGATTCCGTATTGATCCCGATGCAGAACGGCATACCGTGGTGGTATTTCCAACGTCACGGCGGAGCCTACGAAGGCTATTCCATCGAGAGTGTCGACCCCGGCGGCAAGATCGCCTCGGTGGTCGACCCGCAACGCATCATCGGTTGCGTGGTTTATCCTGCGGCAACCATCGCCGCACCCGGCGTCATCCGCCACATCGAAGGCAATCGCTTCCCGGTCGGCGAGCTTGACGGCACCGAAACGCCACGCGTGCTCAAGGTTTCAAACGCATTTGTCGCCGCCGGACTCAAGTCCCCCGTGCTCGCCAATATCCGCGCCGAGATCTGGCTCAAGCTGTGGGGCAACCTGTCGTTCAATCCGATCAGTGCGCTGACCCACTCCACGCTGGTCGATCTGTGCCGGTTCCCGCTGTCACGCGAACTGGCGGAAAACATGATGCTCGAAGCGAAGACCGTGGCAAACAGGCTGGGCATCGAATTTCGCGTGCCGCTCGAGCAGCGCATCGCCGGCGCCGAAAAAGTCGGCAAGCACAAGACCTCGATGCTGCAGGACGTGGA
>JAIELH010000086.1 GCA_019753125.1 Gallionellaceae bacterium
CCAATCAGGATGCGTGTGAAACCATAGCGGCGCGCCAGCCACGGCATCAGGAAAAACACGCCGATTTCACAAATCACACCGAGCGCCCATAGCCCGCCTACCGCACTTTTCGCGTAGCCATGCTCGACCAGATAGATCGAATAAAAAGTGTAATACGGCCCGTGCGCGACAGACATCAGAAAACATGCGCCGAACAGGGCCAGCACGCGCGGCTGCAACACGATCCGTTTGATCGGCTGGTGATCGGTGTGGTGCGCCAGCACTTCGGTATGCGGGATCTGCCGCGAAAAAATCAGGATGCCGAACTCGCACACCAACCCCGCCCATAGCAACCAGGCAATCGCGATGTAATCAAATGCATAGCCCAGCCCCACCACCGACACGATGAAGCCGATCGAGCCCCACGAGCGGATGCGCCCGTAGCGTGAGGTATGCTGGCCGAGATAAGTCAGCGTGGTCGCCTCCACCAGCGGCATCGAGGCGCTCCAGAAGAAGCTCATCAGCCCCAGCACCAGCAACATCCCCCAGAAGCTCGTGGTGGCGAACACACCGAGATAGAACACCGCGCTCAGCATCGCGGCGGCCTGCACCACCAGCAGCCGTTTACCTGTGTGGTCAGCCAGCCAGCCCCAGATATTCGGCGCAATCATGCGCATCACCGGCTGCACCGACATCAGGATCGCGATCTCGACCGCGTCGAAGTGGATGGATTGCAGATACAGGCTCCAATAGGGCGCGAACATCCCTATGAAGGCGTAGTAGAAAAAATAGAACCCGGCGATGCGCCAGTGATAATTCTTGTTGGTGTGCATGACGGTGCAGCTTCTGAATGGCACACATTATCCCAGATAATCCATTAGCCGAATCGAAGTATGCCGAGCGAACTGGATACTGGCATATTTCCAATGGAATCCATTAGAGGAATTCATTTGACAGCAATGAGATAAGGTAGACTTATGGCGCAACCATCCGAAGCTTCATCGGGTTTTGAAATCAAATTTACCTCGCGTGAAGTTAGTGCATAGGGCGGCATGGAATTGATGAAGCGCATGCTGGACAGCATGAACTTCCGCGCGGCAGCATCGCAATGTCAGGACATGCATGGTGGGCAAAGTCCACCCACAGAAAATCTCTCTTTCGTTTTTTCAGCGCTCCGGATTTTTGACCGCCATTTTTGATTGACCCCGCGTGGCGGGGGAACATGAAGACACCCTCGCCTTCATGTTAGAATGTGCGCCTTTTGATTTATACCTCTGGAGATTGAATAATGTTGATCAGTAATGCTTATGCTGAGGCGGCTGCGCCGGTGCAGGGTGGCGGTATCATGGAATTCCTGCCGTTGATCGCACTGGCTGTGGTGTTTTATTTTCTGGTGCTGCGCCCGCAACAGAAGCGTGCCAAGGAGCAAAAAGCCATGGTCGAGGCGCTGCAACGCGGCGACGAAGTAATAACGGCGGGCGGCGAAGTGGGACGCATCAGCAAGGTTTACGAACAATTTGTCGGCGTGGAATTTGCCGAAGGTATCGAAGTGACGGTGCAAAAAGCTGCGATTCAGAGTGTGTTGCCCAAAGGCACAATCAAAGCGATCAAGTAAAGGACTAGAGACTAGGGGCTGGGGGCTGGAAAACCTCGCGCAGCACCCTAGTCCCCAGCCTCTAGCCCCTTATCAATCGAGGTTTCAATGAACCATTATCCATTGTGGAAAAATCTGCTGATCCTGGCCATGCTGCTGGCCGGATTGATTTACACGCTGCCGAATTTCTTCGGCGAGTCCCCCGCCGTGCAGGTGTCGCCGTTACGCGCCAGCCTGAAGGCGGATGCCGCCTTGCTGGGGCGTGTGGGTGACATTCTCAAAACTGCCAATCTTAATCCCGAAATCGTCGCGCTGGATGGCAACAGCGTCAAGGCGCGCTTTGCCGATACCGACATGCAGCTGAAGGCCAAGGATGTGTTGCTCGCCCAGTTGGGTGAGAACTACATGGTCGCGCTCAACTTGCTGTCGCGCTCGCCACAGTGGCTGACCAGCCTTCATGCGCTGCCGATGTATCTGGGGCTGGATTTGCGCGGCGGGGTGCATTTCATGCTGCAAGTGGATATGAAGGCCGCGGTCAACAAGGCGATGGAAGCGACTGCCGGCGATATCCGCACCGCGTTGCGCGAGCAGAAGATCGCCTATTCCGGCGTGAGCCGCGATGGCAAAGTAGCGCTGGTGAAATTCCGCGATGCCGAATCGCGCGGCAAGGGTGAGGCGGAAATCAAACAGCGTTTCCCCGATTACACGCTGGGCAGCAAGGAGGAAGGCGGTGAATTCGTGTTGCAGGCAACGCTCAAACCGGAAGCCGAATATCGCATTCAGGAATCCGCCGTGCAGCAGAACTTGCTGACGTTGCGCAACCGCGTCAATGAGCTCGGGGTGGCCGAGCCGGTGATCCAGCAGCAGGGGGCGGATCGCGTCGTGGTGCAGTTGCCCGGCGTGCAGGATACCGCGCGCGCCAAGGATATCCTGGGGCGCACCGCGACACTGGAAGTGCGGCTGGTGGATGATGAGCACCAGGCCGGCGCGGGCGCGGCGCTACCGCCCGGCACCGAGATGTTCAAGGACCGCGAGGGCAATGCCCTGCTGGTGAAGAAGCAGGTGCTGCTGACCGGCGAGCGCATCAATGACGCGCAACCCGGTTTTGACAACCGCAACAACGAGCCTGCCGTGCATATCAATCTCGACGGCATCGGGGCGCGCAAGTTCAAGGATGCGACGCGCGAGAATGTCGGCAAGCGCATGGCGATCATCCTGTTTGAAAAGGGCAAGGGCGAGATCGTCACCGCGCCGGTTATCCGCGAGGAAATCGGCGGCGGACGCGTGCAAATCAGCGGCAAGATGAATACCGAAGAGGCGCAGGATACGTCGCTGCTGCTGCGCGCCGGCGCGCTGGCCGCGCCGATGGAGATCGTCGAGGAGCGCACCATCGGCCCCAGCCTCGGTGCGGATAACATCGCGCGCGGTTTCAACTCCACGAAGATCGGGTTCATCATGATCGCGGTTTTCATGGTCGCCTATTACCTGATGTTCGGCACGATTTCAGTGCTGGCGCTGGGCGCCAACCTGCTATTGCTGGTCGCGTTGTTGTCGATGTTGCAGGCCACGCTGACGCTGCCGGGCATGGCGGGCATCGCGCTGACGCTGGGTATGGCGATCGACGCCAACGTGTTGATCAACGAGCGTATCCGCGAGGAGCTGCGCAACGGAGTTACGCCGCAGGCCGCGATACATGCCGGATATGACCGGGCATTCGGCACGATTCTCGATTCCAATATCACCACGCTGATCGCCGGTGTCGCGCTGTTCATGTTCGGATCGGGGCCGATCAAGGGATTCGCGGTGGTGCTGTGCCTGGGTATCCTGACGTCGATGTTCAGCGCGGTGCTGGTGTCGCGTTCGATCGTGAATTTTATTTACGGGCGCAAGGCACGCCTGACTAAAGTGGCTATCGGTTAGCCGCTTTCCAAAGGAGTTAAGGCATGGAGTTCTTCAAGATCAAGCACGACATCCCGTTTATGAGTTACGGGAAAATCACCACCAGCATTTCGCTGGTAACGTTTCTGCTGGCGGTGTTTTTTCTTGCCACCAAGGGACTGAATTTCGGCGTGGATTTTACCGGCGGTACAGTGATGGAAGTGCATTATGCGCAGCCTGCCGACCTTCACAAGGTGCGTGAGCAGCTTGCCGGTGCAGGCTTGCATGATGCGATGGTGCAGAATTTCGGCTCCAGCCACGACGTGCTGATCCAGATACCGCTGAAGCAGAATCTGGCCGGGGCAAAATTGAGCGAGCAGGTGATGGAAGCGCTGCACAAGCACGATAGCGGCGTGGAGATGCGCCGTGTGGAATTCGTCGGCCCGCAAGTCGGCAAGGATCTGGTCGAGAACGGCGCGATGGCGTTGTTGCTGGTGTCTCTGGGCATCGTCGGCTATTTGTGGATGCGCTTCGAATGGAAGTTTGGCCTGTCCGCGATCATCGCGAACTTGCATGACGTGGTCATTATCCTGGGCTTTTTTGCGTTTTTTCAGTGGGAGTTTTCGCTATCGGTGCTGGCGGCAGTGCTGGCGGTGCTGGGTTACTCGGTGAACGAGTCGGTAGTGGTGTTTGACCGTATCCGCGAGAATTTCCGCTCGATGCGTAAAGCCGGCGTGGCCGAGATTATCGACAACGCGATCACCCGCACGATGTCGCGCACCATCATCACCCACGGCTGCACCCAGATGATGGTCGGCGCGATGCTGTTCCTCGGCGGCGAGACGCTGCATTACTTCGCGATGGCATTGACGATCGGCATCCTGTTCAGTATCTATTCCTCGGTGCTGGTCGCCAGCCCGCTGCTGATGCTGCTCGGCGTGTCGCGCGAGGATTTCATCAAACCGGAGAAAACCGAAGCCGAGGAAGTTCTTCCGTAGAAAAACAGAATTTTGTCATTCCCGCGAAGGCGGGAATCCAGCGGGTTTGTTAATAATGCAGTCAGGGTTTGCCCTTCGCGTTGCGAAGGTTTTTTATTTAACTGGATTCCCGCCTTCGCGGGAATGACGATTTCTGAGGTCTTTATATCGTGGATTTGCTCGCCGCATTCATCGACATCGTCCTGCATCTGGACGCGCATTTGCTGGCGCTCACGCAGCAGTACGGCATATGGGTGTATGCGATCCTGTTCCTGATCATCTATTGCGAGACCGGGCTGGTCGTCACGCCGTTTTTACCCGGTGATTCGCTGCTGTTCGTGGCCGGCGCGCTGTGCGGCCTGGGCGCATTGCGGCTGGAATGGCTCGCGCCGCTGTTGATGCTGGCGGCGTTCAGCGGCGACAACACCAACTATTGGATCGGCAGGTTGATCGGGATGCGTTTGCTGAAACGCAGCAATGGGCTGATCAAGCGCGAACACCTCGACAAGACCCATGCCTTTTACGAAAAACACGGCGGCAAGACCATCCTGTTCGCGCGCTTCCTGCCGATCGTGCGCACCTTCGCGCCATTTGTGGCCGGCATCGGTCTGATGCGCTACCGGCTGTTTGTATTATTCAGTGCACTGGGTAGTCTGGCGTGGATCGGCAGCCTCAGCATGGCCGGTTATTTCTTCGGCAATATCCCGGTCATCAAGAACAACCTCACGCTGATGATCCTCGTTATCGTTGTCATTTCATTCCTGCCAACCATCCGCGAATTCATCCGCCACCGCAGACGGGCAGTGTGAAGGTAGTATGCCAGTACCAATCGTTATATAGCGGCGGATATGGGCAATATTTGGAACAATTGTTTGGAACATTCGGGCGGTTGCCAAGTCATAATGCCGCCCCGTGATTAACCGGGATTTTGATAGGAGCAAAAAATGAAGAAAGGCCTGTTAGTATTGAGCTTGGTTTCCCCGTGTGTCAGCGCATATGCTGCGGACTTCACCGATACTGCGCGGGTAATCTCCAGCACCCCGATTTATGAACGCGTGACGGAACCGAAGCGCGAATGCTCGACGGAAACTGTGCAGGTTGCGCCAAAGGAGCATTCCATTGTCGGGTCGGTGGTCGGTGGCGTTGCGGGTGGGGTGCTGGGTAGCCAGATTGGCGGCGGCCATGGCAGCGCTGTGGCAACCGGCGCAGGTGCGGTTGCGGGCGCGATTATCGGTGATCGCGTGGCCAATCCGGACAGCAACCATCCGATAACCGGTGCGGTGGTTGGCGGTGTGGCTGGAGGGTTGCTGGGCAGCCAGGTTGGCGGCGGCTCCGGCAGCAAGGCGGCAACCGTGGCGGGCGGCATCGCCGGAGCCGTGGTGGGCGATCGTGTGGCCAACCCGGATCAGCCGCACAGCGAACAGGTCGAGCGTTGCCGCGAGGTGCAAACCAGCCGCGAGGTGATCAAGGGCTACAACGTCATCTATCGTTACAACGGCCGCGACATAACAACCACCTTGCCGTATCAGCCCGGTTCGACAGTTCAGGTCGGTGTTGGTGTGGTTGAAGAGCGGCGCTGAATTCGCAGGCATGCGGAACAAGCCAGGCGGCATCAACACTTGATGCCTTTTGTACTCGTCTCATTTGCTTGCCGGAAGCGCGCGCCTCGTTGCTTCAGTCAGATTCTGCGCCAGTTTTGCGTCCTTGAATTTTGTCTAGATGGCCGGCACAGACCGGCCAAGAATGGACATTCAGCACTGCCTTCTGGGCCGAGCGTTTAAAGCCCTGTCATCGGTATATTAATATTCCCACTAGCCCGGATAGAAGAATGGCCAATGCAGGATGCATGTTAGCCAGCGTCATCAGCAAAAACATTACCATCCCGATAGCCACTTGTTCCAATGAAAACATGCCCACCGGAGCCAGCTTGTATATTGTAAAAGCAAGCAATGAAATAACCGTTGGCCTAATGGCTTTTAGCGCGGCCTGCATGGCTGGCAGTTCGTGGTAATGCGTAAACAGCACAACGCAAAAACCCATGATAAGAACAGACGGTACTATTGCAGCGGCTACCGCGATCATCGCTGCGCCAAAACCGCCCAACTTTAAACCAGCATAAACGGCCATGTTGGAAATTATCGGCCCCGGCAAGCCATTGCCTAATGCCAAACCTTCAGAAAACTCTTTGGCGGTAAGCGTCGTATTTTCGGTCAGTTCTTTCTGCATCATCGAAATTGCAGAGGGACCGCCGCCGAAACTGAGCGCTCCGATTTTGATGAAACTTATGAAGAGCTGCCAAGTAGAGCCGGACATGTTTATCTCCGAAGAACATTATTGATGACCGCTTGTTGCATGACAACAAGCGGTATATTTACAATCCAAACATACGCCCGCTGTTTCAACCGCCCGCCATTGCAGGAACAATGTAAACATCGTCCCTGTCTTCGACCAGGGTCTGCTCGCCCGCAAGGTTACGAATATCTTTGCCATTGACGAACACATTGATATAGCGCTTGATCGCGCCATCGGCATCATAGAGTTGGTTTTTGAAACCGGGGCAGCTGTTTTCAACTTCGGAAAATAGCGCCGCAACGGTTCCGGACGGCAATGAAATTCTGGACTTGTTATTGGTAAATTTTCGCAGGGGTGTGGGGATAAAAACGGTTGCCATTATGTTCTCCATTAATAAATCAAACGGTTTGAGCTGCCGGGCCGCATACAGCGCAGTCAGGCCGTGGTTCAATTTGCATACGCTGAAAAATGTTGGATGATAAATCGCAGTACAACAATTGACCTGCGAGTGTTTCGCCATAACCGGTGATCAGTTTGATGGCTTCCATAGCCGCAATGGTAGCCACCAGAACGGAGCTGGTGGCAATCACGGGAAAGCCCAATACCGTCCAGTATTCCGGCGGCTCAGGATATATACATGAGAGGCACGGGGTCGCCCCCGGCAGAATGGTGGTCGCATATCCTTCCAATCCGGACATCGCCGCCATGACCAACGGTTTATTCTGGCGCACCGCTTCGCGGTTCATCAGGTAACGCTCCTCGAATGATGGTGAACCATCCACGACGATATCCGCTTGCGCCACCAGGCGCGATGCATTTTCTTCCGTAACGTTGTCGGGTTCACACACTAACTTGAGCTCCGGATTGATCTTGAGCAGGGTCTCGCGAAACACCTCGATGCGCGGTTTCCCCAAGTGCTCGCGGAAAGCCAAATGCATCCGGTTAAGATTTTCGTGTTCAATAACACCGTTATGCGCAAGAACCAATCCGCCGATACCAGCGCGTGCCAGCAGCATCGCCACTGTGCCGCCAAGCCCACCGACGCGGGAAATCATCACAGTCGCGGCCTTCAGTTTTTGCTGCGACTCCAGTCCGAAATCCGGAAGTTGAAGTTGGCGCGCAAATAATTTAAGTTCGAACTCCGATAACTGCGGCAATTCTTCGCGCTCGGCTATCAAGCTCATTGAAGCTCCTTTCTATGATTATTCTCTAATGGGAAAACGCGGACCGCCGTTGTCTTGAATCCGGCATAAATTTCATCGCCTTCTTTTATGTCCAGCACATCCTGTGACGCACGGGTAATCTCGGCGGTAATCTGGATGCCGGCATCGACCATGACCCGAACCCGGTCACGCAAGGGGCAAATGCTCAAAATTGTCCCTCTCAGGACATTTCGAACCGACCCCATTTCCGGAGCCCTCAGCAGCGCCACATCCCAGGGGTGTATGACCACGAGCAAGATATCGGCATGCACCTCTTCAAGGGCAGCGTAAACTTCCACACCACCTTTCAAGATGACAATGGCGCCACCTTGCGCGTCGGCCGACTTAACATTTCCGGAATAGGCATTCGACTCCACAAACTCGGCGACAAACTGCGATGAAGGGATTGCCAGCAATGTCTCATAGGTGCCATGCTGCACGATGCGGCCATGTTCCATTACCATCACGACGTCGCCCAAACTGACTGCATCCAGCGAATCATGTGTGACGATAATGGTCGGCACTGCCAGTTGCCGCAGCAACGCCTTGAGCTCGCTTCTGACACGTGCCCGGAGCTGCATGTCCAAAGCGCTAAGTGGCTCGTCCATCAAAAGCACGCACGGTTTGATCACCAGCGCGCGCGCCAGTGCAACCCGCTGGCGCTGGCCGGCAGATAAACGGATGGGGATTTCGTCCTTGAAATTTGCAATAGCAAGGCGCTCCAACTCGTGCATTACACGTGTCCGGATATCGGTTTCAGACACTCGGCGCGCTCTTAGACCATAGGCCACGTTTTCAAAAACCGAAAGATGCGGAAACAGGGCGTAATCCTGAAATACATAGCCGATACTTCGCTTTTCCATTTCGACGTTGATGTCATGGCGGGAATCGAAAAGCTTGGAATCCCCGACGCTTATCGCACCTGAATCGGGCCGCGCGATTCCCGCAATCATGTTCAAAACTGTCGTTTTGCCGTGCCCGCTGGGGCCGAGCATGACGGTGATATTGCTATCAATATGAAGATCGATATCAACCGTAAAATCACGCAGTTTTTTTCGCGCAGTTACCTTAAGGGCGGGAGACATCGGCACTCCCCACCACAAATTTAAGCAATAGCACCAGGCCGAAAGAGGTAAACAACAGCATGATGGAAAGCGCTATTGCCACCCCGAGGTTATCCTGCAAAGCGCTAAAAATTGCCAGAGGCATCGTTTGCGTAACGCCCTGAAAATTCCCCGCAAACACGATCGTCGCGCCGAACTCCCCCAAGCACCGGGCCCACGCCAAAATTGCCCCTGCCAGCAGCGTCGGCCAAACCAGCGGCACCGTCACTTTGATAAAAGTACGAGCCTTTGATGCGCCAAGCAACAACGATGCTGTCTCAAGCCGCCGGTCTACGCTCTCGAATCCGGCTCTTGCCGCACGTATAAAAAAAGGCAGCGCAACGAAAACCTGCGCGATCACGACCGCGATTGCGGTGAAAGTAAGAGCCATGCCATGCTCGGCCAGCCATCCGCCAACCGGACCATTGCGCCCAAACAGTATGAGCAATGCAATGCCGGTGACCATGGGGGGCAATACCATCGGCAAATCGACCAAGGTGTCGATAATCATTTTTCCGCAAAACTGGTACCGCGCCAATACAAATGCGAGAACGCCGCCAAAAATAATGACAATCAGTGTCGAAATCGAAGAGGTCACAAAACTGATTTTCAATGCACTCCACAACACCGGACTCAACGTCGCTTCCATGAGTTCCTGCACCGTGCACCATAGACAAAGGCCGACCAGCGGGGCAACCAGAAATAATGCGGTGCATACTGCAATGAGTCCGGTGCCTCCTTTGAACAAGACGGGTACAGTCATCATCCGATTTTTGGCTGCCGTTGTCCCTCTTGCTTGCCTGTACCCCCCCCTATCGTCCTGGGGCAGCGACATGATGTTTGATTGGTCCATGATGACGCCGTGGCGGTTATTTTGTTTGCGCCGGCAACAGCCCGCTTTTGACTAGAATCGACTCGCCTTTAGGTGACAGCAACAAGTTGTAAAATGCCTTGGCAGTGTCTTGATGTGAACTGTTCTTTACGATTGCAACACCATATTCTGCAACGGCATTCAATTGGCCCGGCAGGGCAATCACTCTGAGTTTATTTCGCATGTCTCCGGTTACATCCGAGGCATAAACAATGCCGGCGTCGCCTTCGCCCATGGCAACTTTCATTACAACCATTCGCACGTCCGGCTCTTCCGACACCGCATTGCTCATAACACGGGAGCTAAAGTCAGCCCCATACATACCTGCCTGATCGGCATTCGTCAATATTTGCCGTGCATAAATGGCGGCGGGCACTTGTTTTACCGGAACGATCAACCGCACTCCCTTGCCCGCAATATCCGGTAGAGCGTCAATTTTCATTTTTGAGCTCTTCGAAACAATCATGATCATTTTGTTTTTCGCCAGCACCGCATATTCGGAAGTGAGATTTTTATTCACCAACCGTTTTATACAAGCCATATCGGCTGATGCGAATACATCGACTGGCGCTCCCTGCTCAATCTGGTTGGCAAGCTGATTACTGCCAGCAAAATTGAAGGACACTTTCTTTCCCGGATGATCCTGTTCAAATGCTCTGCCAATCTCTGCAAATGCATCTTTAAGACTTGAAGCCGCAGACACGACCAACTGCTCTTCTGCCTGACTATTAAATGCCAGGCAAGTACACAGCAAGAAAAATGACAACACAATTGCATGATTTATTTTTTGCATGACATCCCTTTTAAGTGCCAAACCTTTGTTTATTTATTCTGTGAATGTAACGCCAATCCAAATATCCCGTTAGAAACACACTTACAGGAGCGGCATAGCCGCGATTCGCACACATGGCGGCTCCTGCAAGGCGCAAACGGGCTAACGAATTGTTTGGGGTAAATTCTGTATCAATAGATCGGCATTTCCCGGTCTACCGTATCTGCCCAGGCGCGAATGCCGCCGGACAAATTGTGCAATTTGCGAAAGCCTGCGTCATTCAGGATGTTGATTGCTTTTCGGCTGCGCCCGCCCATCAGGCAGTACACAATAATTTCGTCGGCAGTATCCAGTTCATGGAGGCGCTCAACCAGATTGCCCAACGGAATATGTTTTGCGCCTTCGATCCGGCAAATTTCCCACTCGTGAGGTTCGCGCACATCTAACAAGGTAATTCGCCGTTCCGCTTCTTTTAACAGACGCCCTGCATCAGCCGCTGCAATCTCGGCGTTATGCGCATGCGAGCTCTCTCCCATACCGCAAAACATCCCGTAATCTGTCAAGCGATCGAGCGTGGGCGATGCACTGCAAATCGGACAGTTATGATTCTTGCTTATTTGCAGCTCACGCATACTCATATCCAAAGCATCGAACATCATCAGACGGCCAATAAGCGGCGTTCCGATACCGATGATGAGTTTGATGACTTCGGTCGCCTGGATGATGCCAAGAAGGCCGGGGAGAATACCGAGCACCCCGCCTTCGGCACAACTGGGAATCTCTCCGGGGGGCGGCGGTTCAGGATACAGGCAACGGTAACAAGGGCCTTCCTTTGCGTAGAAGACCGAGGCTTGCCCTTCAAATCTGAAGATGCTGGCATGGACGTTTGGTTTACCCAACAGAACGCATGCGTCATTGGTTAAATACCGGGTAGGAAAATTATCAGTGCCATCCGCAATGATGTCGTATTGAGCGCATATCTCAAGTGCGTTTTCCGCCGACAGCATCGTATCGTGCGTGATGATTTCAATTTCCGGGTTCAAGTCACGCAGCTTTTCGCTTGCAGAAACAATCTTTGGACGCCCGACATCTGAAGTGTGATGCAATATTTGGCGCTGCAAATTGCTGAAATCAACCACATCGCTGTCAACCAGTCCGATGCGTCCCACGCCAGCAGCTGCAAGATAAAGCGCCAATGGGGAACCGAGGCCACCGGTGCCGACGCACAACACACTCGCGTTCTTCAGTTTCTTCTGTCCCTCTATCCCGACCTCCG
>JAIELH010000084.1 GCA_019753125.1 Gallionellaceae bacterium
GAATATTTGTTTGATTTGTTCATAGCGGCTCCATTTTACTAAGTTAAAGGAGCCTCCACGATTCCCGGGGCGATTCAGCCAGAGACGAAGGCGGCGTAGAAGCGCTGATCGACGCTAACCGCAGGAAGCCCAACCCCAAGAACCAGGTCGAGGAAGCCACGGAAGCGGCCATCGCAGCCTTTGCATTGGAGCAGCCGGCTTTCGGGCAGGTAAGGGTCTCCAACGAACTGCGCAAGCGCGGTGTCTTCATTTCTCCATCCGGCGTTCGTTCAGTCTGGCTGCGTCATAATCTTGAATCGTTCAAGAAACGCCTATTGGCGCTGGAACGGCATGTCGCTGAAACCGGTGCCGTTCTGACCGAGGCGCAAGTACAGGCACTCGAACGGAAGCAGGAAGACGATATTGCCGTCGGTGAGATTGAGACCGCGCACCCCGGTTATCTGGGCAGCCAGGATACTTTCTACGTCGGCACGATCAAGGGCGTGGGCCGTATTTACCAGCAGACCTTTGTCGATACCTACTCGAAGTGGGCGGCAGCCAAGCTCTACACCACCAAGACGCCGATCACGGCAGCCGATCTACTGAATGACCGTGTATTGCCGTTCTTCGCCGAGCAAGGCATGGGCATGATCCGCATCCTGACCGATCGAGGCACGGAGTATTGCGGCAAGCCGGAAACACACGATTATCAGCTCTATCTGGCCTTGAACGAGATCGAGCACACCAAGACCAAAGCCAACCATCCGCAGACGAATGGCATTTGCGAACGGTTCCACAAGACCATTCTGCAAGAGTTCTATCAGGTGGCCTTCCGTCGCAAGATTTACCGCTCTCTCGAAGAGCTACAGGTCGATCTGGATGAGTGGCTGGTGCACTACAACAACGACCGCACCCATCAGGGCAAAATGTGCTGCGGCCGTACACCGATGCAAACTTTGATTGACGGAAAGGAGGCGTGGCACGATAAAATCACCACATTGAATAGCTGAATCTGAACTGACAGTCTCTTCGATCAAATCGGGTAACTGTCAGATCAAGTCGCGACTACTACAATTTAACATAGCGCCGAAGCATCGACTCCAAGCTTGGCCGCGCAGACTACGTCATCAGCTTGAGTGGCGCCAACCTCATTTTTTATTTTTTCGTTCTCTATCATCCTCTCGATGAGTGTATCTAGCGTCAGTTCACCCCATACTTGGATTTTCGGCATCCTAGGAAGGTGACGTGCAGGGTCATCTGTCGGCGAACCATCAGGCTTCAAAGGGGCGGGATATAAAGAAGACTTGCGCTGTTTAATCCAAGTCTTCTTTGCCATCGAGTTCAATTCGATAACCTGGCCACGTATCCCGGAAAACATGGGCATATGGCATAGCATCCCGAAAAATGTTTTGAGCGCATCTCTGCCGGCGTCCGCAGCCTGTTTAGCGCTTGCATCAAGACGCGCAAAATAATCACGTCGCATTGCCCAGGTCCACGTTGGTTTTTTGCCATTTCTTACGGCCTGTATAAGCTCATATTGATCCCGCCACCCTGGCGCATGGCTATCTGCATCGGATAGCTTTTCCCTGGCGTGGATATCAACATAGCCTTTGGGCGCACTACCCTTTGTGGCCAGCAGCCAGTACATGATTTTGGATGGGTCTTTGTCGTGTGGAAACATGATCAGCATGCACGAATATCGCCCCGTCTTTTTTGCCCAGGATCTCATGTCGGCAGTGGCGTCAATTGGGTATAGGCTGGTCATCTTTCTAGCGAAGCCAGCGGCCTTGCTGTAATGCATTTCGCCGCTGATCCAGTAGTAATATCCCGTCGAAACCAGCATCAACAAATGGCTCATGCAGGCGGCCTTAGTAATCGGTATTCTCATAGCTTGAATGCCTCCTGAGCTCGGTGTTTGTTCATTAAAGCGTTCGCTTCCTGCCCTTCCCTCTGCAAGCTGGTTTTCAAAACCCCATGAGCTTCAGATATCGTTCTCACGAATGGAGCGCTAGCGACACCCGTCCGCGCGTTGCGAAGCAAGGCCGATACGGGACGCGCACCGGCTTGCCGGTGGTGCGGTTCGTGTACCTCTGTCCGTGGTATACCGCCCAATGATTCAAGCCGCACAGGCGGCTTGCCCTTATGGGGGAGGGGGAACCCCAAGGGGGTGCCCCGTGCTTGCAAGCCGCGACCGGCGGTAAAAGAAAGGTAAAAATAAGGTAAAGGGCATTTCTCCCCGCCGAACACTAGAGCCAGCATGGGTTTCGTGGTGGGGCGCGCGACGCCATCCCGAAAAAGCGCGATGCTATCCCGATGAAGCGCGACACTATCCCGATGAAGCGCGACACTATCCCGATGGTAGCGCGATGCTATCCCGACACCATTCTGACGGGGAGCAACGCTATCCCGATGGGAGCAGAGGAGCGACGCTATCCCGATACCGCTCCGAAGGGGAACGATGTTATCCCGATGGAGGGGCGACGCTATCCCGATAATCATAGCTTCGTCCATACAGCCTGCTCCTTTCCTTTCGTGCTTTGTTCGATGCGGCTTTTGGCAATTACTTTGACACGCTCGAGTTCGCGCATGGCCCGAACCAGGGCAATCCTGAAATCACGCATTCGTCCCGTGTATTGCATCTTGGCCTTGAGCCAATCTAGCGCATACGGCTGCTCCCTATTGGAAGACGTGGCCACAAGGCGTTGAAGAGTCTTGGCCATGTTCTGCCCTCGCCGAATCATCAATCGCCGCGGCCAGTCGATCAGGGCAAACTCCCGGTTCCCAAACAACACACGCCACTGAGGGTCCAAAGTGTAGGTATACGCTTCTTTTTTAGAGTCATAGCTGAAGCCAGCCAAAATATGGAATGTCTTAGTGTCGCCTATCCGGTATTTTGTTGAGCCATCCGAAGCTTTCGCTTCGACAACCAGAGTCGCAGCCGTAAGCGCTTTCATGCGCCGGTGTAGCCACAGATAGTCATGCTTCCCGGTGCTACGTTTCATAGCCCGCAAAAATGCGGCTCGATTGATTGTTACCGGCTGACCAAGTGCTTCATTGCGAGCCTCAAATACGAGCTGAAGCACAATATCTGCGTCAGCCTCGTCTAACTGTTCTCCCCAATATTCAAGGACGGCATCCTT
Source organism: Gallionellaceae bacterium (assembly GCA_019753125.1). Taxonomy (GTDB): domain Bacteria; phylum Pseudomonadota; class Gammaproteobacteria; order Burkholderiales; family Gallionellaceae; genus Gallionella. The sequence goes on from JAIELH010000084.1 coordinate 3,120, forward strand.
CCTGGATACCAGCTCCGTCCCGCAATGCATTTTTCTGCCACCGTTGACGATTGGAGCAAACAGCGAAGATCGAGCCACCTGATTCGGCATAGCGCGCATGAATTCGTCCATACCAGGTAGAAACATCTGAATCGGCGTGGACGCATTTTGCCTCGCCTTTTCGGCGACACGCCCCTGCGCTTCCAACTCCAACCGTTTGATGAATGCAAATGGATCTGATTTGCGATCGGGCACCGTTGAGGTAAGTTGTCTCATGGGGTTCGACCTCACGAAACAGATTTATGGTTACGGGCCGAACTCTGCTTGCCCCGAAGATAGGGGAATCCCGAGGGCTTATTGGCTTTGGCTATTTCCTGTTGCGCATCACGTTGCTGAATTCGCGATGCCATCCAGGCATCTACTTCCGATTCAACCCAGCGAGATCTACCCCGATCAGTTGAAGCAGAGCCTCGAAGTTTGATTGGCTTGGGAAAATCAGAAGTGGAATAAATTCCGCTTTTTGACAGGCCTGTTTTATGGATGACCTCAGATAGCGCAATAAAACGCAGTTGTTCGCTCATTTTCATTTCTTCCTCGAAAATGAGCGGCGATGGACAACGCTATTGTAATTAAAACATCACTGGCGTCAATTGTTTTTAATCTATTTTTATTAATTTAATCAATACTCTAAACAATACAGGCGTGGCAATAGAAGGTCTTTTTTGATGTCATCACAGGTGGAGTGTCCAACGCCGCCCGCCCCGCACACGATCACATGACCGCAGTGGTATTGGCGTTGCACAGGGTTATAAAAAACTATGGCGAACTTTCGGAGGCAAATTACAGAGCCAGTCTAGCTAGCGGATTTGGGTTCGATTCCGCGTTCACATCGGATACGTGGGGGTATCGCTGGGGGTATTGGTTGTACCAATTACACATAAAGCAAATATCTGCGCGGCTGTTCAATTCCCGCCGCCCCACCAATAATACCCCCAAAGGGTTCCAACGCCGTCCCAGTGACGGTGTTTTTCTTGGCGCTACCGCATTTCATTGTCCACAGATGCACTCATCTGGCATTTGTCGGGATTCGATTTTGGTTCTATCTGAATCCCGTCCGCATCTTGTCTGCAACCACATATACGGGCTGCATCTCTATTATCGCTACATGGTTTAAAGCTCGGCAAACTTCTTCAGGGATGGCGCGTCGGTAATCTCGATCTGTTCGCGCCCCAGCCTTATCCAGCCTTGCTCGGAAAAACCCTTGAGCAAACGGCTGACAATCTCGCGCGCGCAGCCGAGTTCGTCGGCGAGCGCTTGATGGGTGGTGTGTATCGGCCTGGGCTTGCCGGTGAGCAGTCTGGCGAGGCGCTGGTCGAGCTTCTGGAAGGCCACGGCGGAAACCAGTTGCATCAGGTCGGTGAGCCGCTCGGAAAACAGATGGAACACATAGTCGCGGAACGCCTCGTGTTTGCTGAACAGGGTCTGGAAGGAGGCGGCGGGCAGCAATATCATTTCCAGTTCCGTTTCGCTGACACCGCGCGCCTGATAGCGGGTATGGCCGAGCAGGCAGCTGCTGGTGAGTATGCAGCTCTCGCCCGGCACGACGCGGTACAGCTGCAACTCGCGCCCGTTCGGCGCAGCCTTGATGACGCGGATGCTGCCGGACAGCAGCAGCGGAAAGCCCTGGCAGGACTGGTTCTCGTCGAATACCACCGTCCCTGCCGGAACCTGCATCACGCTTGCCGACGCCAGCAGGGAATCGCGTTCTGCGGCAGGCATCTCGCGCAGCATCGGGTATTGCTGCAACAGGCGGGATTGTGTGGCGCTATTTATCATCCTGCTCTCTATTTCAAAACCGCAAAAATTATGTAGGGTGCGTGGAACGCACCCTACGATATTTCACTCTTCGTGAACAGTTTATTAAACTTCCGGGCGCATGTGCGGGAACAGGATCACATCCCGTATGCTGGCGCTATCGGTCAGCAGCATCACCAGGCGGTCGATGCCGATGCCTTCGCCGGCGGTCGGCGGCAGGCCGTATTCCAGCGCGCGCACGAAGTCGTTGTCCTTGAACATCGCCTCCTCGTCGCCGGCTTCTTTCGCCGCGACTTGCGCATCGAAACGCGCGGCCTGGTCTTCCGCATCGTTCAATTCGGAGAAGCCGTTCGCGATCTCGCGTCCGACGATGAACAGCTCGAAGCGTTCGGTGATCGCCGGATTTTTGTCGCTGCTGCGCGCCAGCGGCGAGACTTCCACCGGGTAATCGACGATGAAGGTTGGCTCGAACAGATGCGCCTCGGCCAGCTCCTCGAACAGCGACAGTTGCAGCCCGCCGATGCCGTCCGCCGGTTTGTATTTCGCCTTCAGGTCTTGCAGTTCGTTGACCAGGAAGTCGCGGTCGTCGAGTTGCGCATCGGTGAATTGCGGATGGTATTTCCGGATCGCCTGCACCATCGTCAGGCGGTGGAACGGCTTGCCCAGATCGAGCGGGTTGCCCTGGTAGCTGATCAGCGTTGTGCCCAACACTTTCTGCGCCACTTCACGGAACAGGCTCTCGGTGAAATCCATCAGGTATTTGTAGTCGCGGTACGCCTCGTAGAATTCCAGCATCGTGAATTCCGGGTTGTGCCGCGTGGACAGCCCCTCGTTGCGGAAATTGCGGTTGACCTCGAACACCTTCTCGAAGCCGCCCACCACCAGGCGCTTCAGGTACAGCTCCGGCGCGATGCGCAGGAACATCTGCATATCCAGCGCATTGTGATGCGTAACGAACGGCTTGGCCGCCGCGCCGCCGGGGATCGGGTGCATCATCGGCGTTTCCACCTCCATGTAGCCGTGGCGGATGAAGAATTCGCGGATCGCCTGGATGATCTTGGTGCGCGTCATGAACACCTTGCGCGCGTCTTCGTTTGTGATTAGATCCAAGTAGCGCTGGCGGTATTTTTGCTCCTGATCGGTCAGGCCGTGGAATTTTTCCGGCAGCGGGCGCAGCGCCTTGGTCAGCAGACGCACCTGCGAAACGCGCACCGAAAGTTCGCCGGTCTTGGTTTTGAACAGCACGCCGACCGCGCCGAGGATATCGCCGAGGTCGTGATGCTTGAACGCGTTGTGCGCTTCCTCGCCGGCGTCGTTGTTGCTGATGAACAACTGGATTTTGCCGCTCATGTCCTGAATCGTCGCGAAACTGGCCTTGCCCATCACGCGCTTCAGCATCATGCGCCCGGCAACCGCGACATGTATCTGCGCGGCTTCCAGTTCGTCATGCGTTTTCTCGCCGAACCCGGCATGCAGATCGCCCGCCAAGTGCTTGCGTTCGAAGTCGTTCGGGAAGGCGGCGCCTGCCTTGCGTATCTCCGCAAGCTTGGCACGGCGTTCGGTGATGATCTGGTTTTCATCTTGGTGGGGTGTGGTCTGTTCGGTGGTCATGATGGATGCTTAAAAAGTTAATCGAATGTGTGGGTATGAAGGGTTAGGCCTTGGGTGTATCTACTGCGGGTGATAATCCGGCTGCTTTTGCACGTTTCTTGAGGCGTTGATCGAAGCTCAAGAAAGCGCCGCAAAAATTGGCGCGCGCAAGGTGCAAGGCATCGGCAAAATCCAACCCTTGTTTGTATGCGCTTAACGCTGCGAGCATAATATTACGGTCTTCGATCTGCACGTTCTCCAGGTCGCACAGCGACTCGAATACATGCTGGATGTCCTTGCGCGAAAGCTCGTAAAAACCACGCATCACCCATTCAAATTCAAGTATCACAGAGATTGATACGAATACTGTGCCGGATAGCGCGGTGATTGCGGCAGGGCGTTGCCGCGCAGCTTCAGGATCATCAGCATCGTTGATGAAGAAGCGCGCCAGCACATTGGTATCGACCGCATTCATTTTTTCTTGTTCAACAGTGTAGCAGGGTCAAAATCGGCAAGGTTGCGCGCCTTGCCCGTCGAAGGGGCGGTCACCATGCCTATGCAAGCTGCCATGGAGCGGGTCTTGCGCTTGGGCGTAACAGGCAGGATGCGCGCCACCGGTTCGCCACGGCATACGACCAGCACTTCATCGTTGTTGGCAAACATTTGCTCGGGATGGCTCAAGCCTTCGCGGGCTTCACGGATGGTAAGGGTTTTCATGTGTTTAACCTCCTGATCTGCATGTGTCACGTATTGTACACTTGTGACACATGCATTGCCACGTGTTTTTACGCGCTATGTTTTCAGTCTTGACTGACAGGCTTGCCGTGACGTATGTTTGCGCCCGAAAACATCACGCAACGGAAAAAATATGAAAAACTTCCTCTTCCTTCTTGCCCTCATCACGGCAGGCGCCGCCTTCGGACAAACCACCTACGGCGATAAAGCCACTGCGGATGGCGCGATTCCTGCCAGCTCGATTGCCGCGAAAATGAAAGGCCTGGATTCTCTTGAGGTCAAAGTGATCGGTACGGTCGTCAATGTTTGCCAGAAGCAGGGCTGCTGGCTGCAGGTCGATATCGGTGACGGAAAAATGATGCGCGTGAGATTTAAGGATCATGCCTTTTTCGTCCCGAAAAACATCTCCGGAAAAACGGTGGTGCTGGATGGTTATGTTTACAGCAGCGCCACCAGCGTGGCCGAACTGCGGCATTATGCGCAGGATGCAGGCAAGAGCGAGGCCGAAATCAAGAAGATTGCGGAGCCCGAAGTAAGTTTGAATTACGAAGCGCGTAGCGTGATCGTTATGTAATGCGGTATTTGTTTCGCGGATTTACTCGCTTGTCGATTTAACTGCCACCTGCTAAAGCAGGTGGGCTAGCGTAACGTGCGATACCAGCAAGGAGTAACTGGCTACGGTTTGTCACCGCTTGCTGAATTTGCAAGGCAAATATGGTTGCAATCAGTAGCCATCTGGTTGAAAATACAAGTTCTTTGGCATACTTCGGCGCATCTTGCCGTCGTTTTCAAAGAAACGTTCCTGCAGCACAACTGTTGCGATGTGTAAATCGCTTTGCTATCTAGGGGGAATTATTGTGGAAGGCATAATGGAAAATAACGCGCAAACCGGCAAAGAAATCACCAAAACCGAAACGCGTAAGCCGCGAGCAGCCTTGCTGATGTCGATTTGCCCCGGATTAGGCCAGATGTACGCGGGCTACATTGTCAGAGGCATTATTCTTTACGTTACGCTCATTGTTGCCTCGTGGCTCGCCGCTATTGCGTTCATGTACGTAGATAACCGGATTGCAGGCTTTCTCTTGTTGTCCGTTCCGTTCGTAGGCGCCCTGCTGATTGCTCTGGATGCTTTTCGGTGCGCAAAAAAACAGCCCCAGGATTACCAGCTGGCATGGTTCAATAAACCGTGGGCTTATGCAGGGGTTTTTATGTTTCTGCTCGTGACGGCAAACCCCATTATGGATCTTGTTGTGGGCAAGAACGTGATCCGCGCTTTTTACGTCACTACCGCCGGCATGACTCCGACCATATTGGTTAATGACATCCTGGTTATCAATAAACTGGCCTCTCCGAAAAAAGGGGATATTGCGATGATCGAATTCAGCAAACCGACCGAAAAGTCCAACCAGTTGACGAGCCTCATCGAAAAGCAGTTGGTCAGCAGAATTATCGCCGGGCCGGGCGATACCCTTGAAATTCGCGGCAAGGAGGTAATCGTGAATGGCGAAAAGCTGGTGGAACCCTATGCTTATTACAGCAACGAGGTGAACTTGACCAACATAGGCGATGAAATGAACAAGTTTGGCCCCAAGCAGATTCCGGCAGATAACTACTTTGTGCTGGGGGATAACCGGAACTTTAGCATGGATAGCCGTGTTCTCGGCTTTATCGACAAGAACAGGGTTGTCGGAAAAGTCACCAAGGTGTTCTGGTCATGGAGTCTTGCTCAAGGTAACATCCAGTGGGATAGAACGGCCAAGGCTCTGAAGTAATTGTTGCTGCTCCGGTTCCATCGTTAGAAATAGCCAGCTGGCTTTGTCATTGCATGGGCAATGTGGTTTAATCGCGCTCATGAAATTACCCTTCCAGAATATCGCGTTGATCGGCAAGCACAAGGCTCCGGAAATTGCCGGGCCGTTATTGCGCCTGGCTGCATTTTTGTCGTCCAGAGGGCTGAATGTGGCGGTGGATAGTCTGACTGCCGAGCATATCGAACACAGTCCTTATCCGGCGATGAACCTGCACGAAATGGCCGATGCGATGGACCTGGCTATTGTGTTTGGCGGCGACGGCACCATGCTGAACATTGCGCGCACCTTGTCTCCGTATCATATTCCGTTGGTCGGAGTGAACCAGGGGCGGCTGGGGTTTCTTACCGACCTTACGCTGGAAAACATGCAGGACAGTATCGCAGCGATGCTCGATGGCAAGTTTGTCACCGAGCAGCGTTTGTTGCTATCGGCGCGTGTGCTGCGCGACGATACCGAAGTGTTCAGCGGGTTGGCGTTCAATGAGGTGGTGGTGCATCGCAACAGCATCAGCAGCATGATCGAATTCGAGGTGCGCATCGATGGCGAATATCTCTACAATCAGCGCGCCGATGGCTTGATTGTTGCGACACCCACCGGTTCGACCGCCTATGCGATGTCTGCGGGTGGTCCGATATTGCATCCCAGCCTCGATGTGCTCGAGCTGGTACCGGTGTGTCCGCATACGTTGAGTAACCGCCCTATCGTGGTGAACAGCTCATCGGTGCTGGAAATTTTGACGCACCGCACCAATGATATTCGTGTGCGCTTCGATAGCCACACCAACTATGATTTGCAGCTGCACGACAAGATTGTTGTCACACGCCACCCTGAGCCTGCCTGTCTGCTGCATCCGGTGGGACACAGTTACTATCACACGTTGCGCGAGAAGCTGCTCTGGAATCAGACTCTGTAAATGCTGAAATTCCTGAGCATTCGCGACTTCGTCATCGTCTCTTCGCTTGAGCTGGATTTTTCTTCCGGCTTCACCGCGCTGACCGGCGAGACCGGCGCGGGCAAGTCCATCCTGATAGATGCCTTGTCGCTGGCGCTCGGCGAGCGCGGCGATGCGTCTGTGGTGCGCCATGGCTGTGAGCGCGCCGAAATTGCCGCCGAGTTCGATATCACGGCGTTGCCGCATTTGCAGGCATGGTTGTTTGAACAGGATATGGCGGGCGACGAGGGCGTGTGTTTGTTGCGCCGCGTGCTGGATGCCGGAGGGCGTTCGCGCGGTTTCATCAATGGGCGCAGCGTCACTTTGCAGCAATTGCGTGAAGCGGGCGAGCAATTGCTCGATATTCACGGGCAGCATGAGCATCAATCGTTGTTGCGCCCCGAAGCGCAACGTATGTTGCTGGACGGCTATGGTGGCGTAGCGGCCGACACGGAAAAACTCACGGCTTTATATCGTGATTGGCAGGCATTGCGCCGCCGCCGCATCGTTCTCAGCGAGAATGCCGAAGCGCTGGCCGCCGAGCGTGATCTGTTGCAGTTTCAGCGCGATGAATTGCAAGGGCTGTGTTTCAATGCGGAAGAATGGAATGAGACGCAGGCGGATTATGCGCGCCTCGCCCATGCGGCAGGTTTGCTGGAGACTGCCGCATTCGGCATCGACCTCCTGAGTGAGGCGGATAACGCATGTCTGGTGCAGCTCAACACGCTGACATCACGGCTGCGTGAGGCTATGACGCATGATGCCAGCCTCGGCGAAACACTACAGATGCTGGAAAGCGCGCAGGCGGAATTGCAGGAAGCGGTTTATGCGCTGCGGCACTATCAGCAGCATCTGGATACCGATCCGCAACGCTTGCGCGAACAGGAGCAGCGTATCCAGCACGTGCTGGATGCTGCGCGCAAGCATCGTATCGCGCCGGAACAACTGGATGAGGTCTTGCAGCGCATCATCACACGCCTGGCCGAATTGAGTGGTGATGCCGATCTGGCCGCACTGGAACAGCAGGAAAAATCCGCCCAACAGAGCTATCTGGCGGCGGCGCAAAAATTGACGGCATCGCGCAAAAAATCTGCCGCCAAGCTGGCGCGTGAAATCACTGCGGCGATGCAGACGCTGGCGATGCAGGGCGGCAGCTTCGCCGTGGCATTGCTGCCGTTGGACGAAGGGAACGCTTACGGCCTGGAGACGATAGAGTTCCAGGTTGCCGCCAATCCCGGTGCGCCGTTGCGCAGCTTGGCAAAAGTGGCTTCGGGTGGTGAGTTGTCGCGCATCAGCCTGGCAATCCAGGTTGCCGCCAGCCAGATCGCCAGCGTACCGACGCTGATTTTCGATGAGGTGGACAGCGGCATAGGCGGACGCGTCGCGGAGATCGTCGGGCATCTGCTCAAGCAACTGGGCAAGAGCTATCAGGTATTGTGCGTGACGCATTTGCCGCAGGTCGCAGCCGCGGCAGACCATCAGTGGCAAGTGAACAAGGTAGCGGAAAATGGCGTCACGCTGAGCCGTATTGCCGTATTGAACGGCGAACAGCGCATCGAAGAGATTGCGCGCATGCTGGGCGGCGTGAAGATCACCGAGACTACGCGCAAGCACGCAGCCGAAATGCTGGGCGTGTCGGCTTGATGTATCATGCGGCGGTTTTTAAGTCTGAGACGGCTT
>JAIELH010000008.1 GCA_019753125.1 Gallionellaceae bacterium
AAGGATTGCGCGCCCTACGCAGCCATTTGTTGCTGCGATGGTTTAATGAGGGCTGCAAATCGCTTGCGCTGGTCAGCGCAAATTCCGGCGAGGGATGCAGTCATCTGGCTGCTAACCTTGCGGTGGTGTTTTCGCAATTAGGACAGCATACCCTGCTGGTCGATGCTAATTTGCGCGAGCCACGCCAGCACAAAATTTTCAAGCTGGGCGACACGCGTGGCCTTTCCGATATTCTGGCTGGGCGCACTGGCATGGAAGCGGTGACTCGTGTGGAATCTTTTGTAGACCTTTCGGTTCTGGGCGCCGGCACTATTCCCCCCAATCCGCAGGAGTTAACGGGGCATTCCTCTTTTGCTGATTTCATGAACGACGCCATGAATCACTACGATGTCATCATCGTGGATACTCCGCCTGTGGCGCAATTCACTGACGCACTGTCCATTGCCGTGCGATGTGGCGGCGCATTGTTGGTGTCGCGCCTCAACCATACGCGTCTCTCGGAATTGTCCGGCGTGCATGACCAGATCACTAGCTCGGGCGCCCGTGTCGTCGGGGCAGTCGTCAACGATTTCTAACCCCGGCATTACAGCCTGCAAATTTTATTGGCAGGCTTAAGCGTTCGCAGGTTGGGTTACCCGCAAGAGCATAACTTATACAACGTCACAAGTCGCGAGCACCACTTGGCCTCCAAGTTGCGCAGCAGCTTTATTTCGCAAGGTATCGCCATCTCATTAAGCCGCTGAAGCAACAAGTCATTGGTTAACGCCAAGCTACAGGAAGTAGCTTGGCCGAGAGACCACCGGACGAGGTTGTGCAGTAGCTGAAAATTTATTCTGTTGCTGCCGACAGCGTAATAGGCGTGTAACACAACTGCCGCATAATTTCGAAAATATTAAATAATTATTGGATGGTTGTTTATGACTAAAGTTGCTCTAATCACCGGCATCACTGGACAGGACGGCGCTTACCTTGCCGAGCTGTTGCTCAATAAAGGTTACATCGTGCATGGCGTCAAACGTCGAGCCTCTCTTTTCAACACCGACCGTATCGACCATCTTTATCAAGATACGCACGTATCCAATCGCAATTTTGTCCTGCATTATGGCGACCTGACGGATTCCACCAACCTCATTCGCATCATCCAGCAGGTGCAGCCGGATGAGATATACAACCTCGCGGCAATGAGCCATGTTGCAGTTTCGTTTGAAACTCCAGAATACACTGCCAATGCCGACGGCATCGGCACGCTGCGCATCCTTGAAGCCATCCGCATCCTCGGCCTGGAAAAAAAGACGCGCTTCTATCAGGCGAGCACCTCCGAACTGTACGGCATGGTACAGGAGATACCGCAGAAGGAAACCACTCCGTTCTATCCGCGCAGCCCTTACGCCGTGGCCAAGATGTACGCATACTGGATCACCGTCAACTACCGTGAGGCTTATGGCATATACGCCTGCAACGGCATCCTGTTCAACCACGAATCCCCGATTCGCGGCGAGACCTTCGTCACCCGTAAAATCACCAGAGCCTTAGCCCGCATCAAGCTCGGCCTGCAAGACTGCCTCTACCTCGGCAATTTGGATTCCCTGCGCGACTGGGGGCATGCCCGTGACTACGTCGAAATGCAGTGGCTGATGCTGCAACAGGAACAGCCGGAAGACTTTGTCATTGCTACCGGTGTGCAATACAGCGTGCGCCAGTTTGTCGATGCGGCCGCAAAGGAGCTGGGTATTCAAATCACCTGGCAAGGGCAGGGTGTTGAAGAAAGGGGAATCGACCGGAGCGGCAAGACTATCGTTAAAGTCGATCCCCGCTATTTTCGGCCCACCGAAGTCGATACGCTACTTGGCGATCCGGCCAAGGCCAAAGAGAAGCTCGGCTGGAGTCCGAAAACCACCTTTGAGCAACTCGTTTCCGAGATGGTGCGCGAGGATCTCAGAAGCGCTGAGCGGGACGAGCTGGTCAAGAAACACGGCTACAAAGCCATGGGCTATCACGAGTAGTTCGCAACCTTATCTGATCGGAAATTCTACTCATGACGTTGCCGGAAAAATCCATATCCATCGATGATCTGATGAGCTCTAGCTGCGTGCGCTTTGGCACCAGCGGAGTGCGTGGCCTGGTTTCAAATATGACGAATGAGGTTTGCTTTGCCTATACGCTGGCGTTTCTACGTCTCATTTCCGCAGTTCCCGGAAGCCGTGTGGCAATTGGTATGGATTTGCGCCCAAGCAGTATTGACATTGCCGGCGCCTGTGCTGCGGCTATCCGATATGCCGGGTCGAAGGCGGATTTCTGCGGAGAAGTTCCCACGCCAGCACTGGCTTTATATGCTCAGGAGCATGGCATTCCTGCTCTCATGGTAACCGGCAGCCACATTCCTTTTGACCGGAATGGCATCAAGTTCTATGGGCCGATGGGTGAGATCACCAAGACAGACGAGATCAGTATTAGCGGCGCCGTTGTTACCTTGCCCGAGCGTTGCCAAGCCATCAATTTGCCGGAAATTAATCCGGTTGCACGCCAGATGTACATCGGCAGGTACATTCGTTTTTTTCCGTCAAATTGCCTGGCGGGCATGAAGCTGGGGTTCTATGAACATTCCAGTGTTGCTAGAGATTTGCTGCGTGAAATTCTCCAGTCGCTCGGCGCTGAGGTCATTTCTCTCGGGCGGACGAACGAGTTCGTACCTATCGACACCGAAGCCGTCAGTGATGCTGATATTCAGCAAGCACGCCGGTGGGCTGCGGAACATGGTTTTGATGCACTTCTCTCCACAGATGGCGATGCAGACCGCCCGTTGATTGGTGACGAGCATGGACACTGGTTGCGAGGCGATATTGTTGGAACCTTGTGCGCTCAGCACTTAGGCGCGCAGGCCGTTGCAACAACCGTTAGCTGCAACACGGCCATTGAAAAATGTGGCGCATTTGCCAAGGTGGTTCGAGCGCGGATCGGGTCGCCGTATGTGATCGGTGAAATGAAGTGCATGCTTGAATCTGGCTTACAGAACGTAGCGGGTTTCGAGCCCAATGGCGGGTTTCTGGTTGGATCGAGCCTGGAGAAATATGGGCGAACTCTGACGCCCCTGTTGACCAGGGACGCAGTCATCCCGATCTTGTCTATTCTTGCAATGACAAGAGAAAAGGGTTGCAGTCTTTCTCAGCTATCCCATGATTTGCCTGCACGCTTTACCGCCAGCGATCGGCTCAAGGATTTTCCAACAGAGACTAGCCAACAGATATTGCTCAGTCTGGCGGCATCCGAAGCGGCAATCGCCGATTTGCTGGGCAGCTTATGTGGGCACACCGTTGGCATGGATCAAACCGATGGGTTGCGCATCCATTTTGATAATGATGAGATCGTGCATTTCCGCCCCTCCGGCAATGCACCGGAGCTGCGTTGCTACACCGAGGCAGCCACGCGGGAGCGGGCAGACTTGCTGGCGCATGAATGTCTTGGCGTTATTCGCGAAGCGTTCCAATCAAGCGATGCGTAGCTTCCCATAGCAGAAACCTTTTGAGACATCCTTATGCAACCAAACGAAAAAATTTATGTTGCAGGGCATCGCGGCCTCGTTGGGTCCGCGCTGATGCGCAACCTTGAGGCCAAGGGGTACAGCAATATCGTCACCCGCACCCACGCCGAACTCGATTTGACTGACCAAGCGGCGGTGCATGCCTTCATGCAGAAAGAAACGCCGGACTATGTATTTCTCGCCGCCGCCAAAGTGGGTGGCATCCACGCCAACAACACCTACCCGGCGGAATTCATCTACACCAACCTCGCCATTCATACCAACATTATTCATGCAGCGTGCAAAGCGAACGTGGAACGGCTGTTGTTCCTCGGCTCATCCTGCATCTATCCGCGCGATTGTCCGCAGCCGATCAAAGAGGGATATCTGCTGACTGGTTCGCTGGAAGCGACCAACCGGCCTTACGCGCTGGCGAAGATTGCCGGCATCGAAATGTGCTGGAGCTACAACCGCCAATATGGCACCCGCTACCTGGCCGCGATGCCGACCAACCTGTACGGTCCCGGCGACAATTACGACCTTGCCAACAGCCATGTGTTACCGGCGTTGATTCGCAAGTTCCATGAAGCCAAAATCAACAACAGTCCCACCGTCAGCGTCTGGGGTAGCGGCATGCCGAAGCGGGAATTTCTCTGCAGTGATGATATGGCCGATGCCTGCGTCTTTTTGATGAATCTGCCGGACGAGAAATTCAACTGCCTGCTCGGCAGTGATGATTCAAAAAACGGCAAGTCTGAAGCGCCGCTCATCAAGTTTAACCGCCTGCTTGGTAGCGATAAATCAATAAACGGAAATTTTGAGCCGCCGCTAATTAATGTTGGAGCGGGAACGGATATCAGCATCAAGGAGCTGGCACAGCTTGTTAAACAAACCACCGGTTATCAGGGTGAGATCGTGTTCGACACGGCCAAGCCGGATGGCGCCATGCGCAAGTTGCTGGATGTGGAGCGTCTGCATGCCATGGGTTGGCAGGCATCCACGCAGCTTTCCGACGGTGTGAATATGGCCTATCGGGATTTTGTGGCGGGTTACGTTAATGCAAAAATCTAATGAAATACTGATCGGGTTGTCATGCCGGAGTTGGCAGGCATCCGTTCGCGGTGTTCATGCGCACTATGCGGAAAATGCCGGCCTTTGGGTGATGTTTGCCGGACTGGCAGTAATGTTCATCCCCACTTTGTGGAATCTCATCGTCACTACCGGGTTGTGGGTGGATGACATACATGCGCACGGCCCCATCATCCTGGCAATCTCGATCTGGCTGTTGTGGAAGCGCTGGCGTGAGGCTCCTGGCCTTTCGGGTTTCAAACCGGCTCCAGCGCTGGCATGGATATGTTTTCTCGTTGCGGCCGGCCTATATGTGCCAGGCAGGGCGCTCGATATTATTTACTTTGAGGCTGGCGCTTTCGTCTGGGCATTGGCGGGTATCGTCCTGATGGCAGGGGGAGTCGGCCTGCTCAATGCAGTGAAATTTCCGCTGATCTTCATGATATTCATGATTCCGCTGCCTAACTCGCTGGTCAGCCCGCTCACCGGATGGATGAAGCTGACCGTGTCCTCAGTCACCGTGGATATGCTTGGCTGGGCAGGATTGCCTGTTGCTCAGGCAGGGGTCGTGATCAGCCTGGGACAGTATAAATTGCTGGTTGCCGATGCCTGTGCCGGCATGCGCACCTTGTTCATGCTGGAGGCGTTCGGGGTTCTTTATCTCAACCTTGTGCACTACAAATCCATGCTGCGCAACATCACGCTGCCCATCCTCATCATCCCCATTTCGTTTACGGCTAACGTAATCCGGGTGATCGTGCTGGCGCTGGTTACTTATTATTTCGGGGATGAAGCCGGACAGGGGTTTCTGCATGGCTTTGCCGGGATTGTGCTGTTTGTGGCCGGTCTCCTCATGATGATAGGCACTGACTACCTGTTGCGTCTGCTGAGCAGGGAATTCCATGCAAAATGAAATGAGCATCCGGGCAATCCGGCAACCCGCCCTGCATCACTGGCTGGCAGCGCTATTCATGGCGGCCTGCATGGCAGCGGCATGGTGGGTGACACCGCATAAGACCTGGTTCGAACAACTTGGCAGGCCGCAGTTTGAGAAGCTTGTGCCCACGCAATTTGGCGATTGGGCTGAAAGCGAGGATACAACAGCCAGCTTCATCATCGACCCGCAGCAGAAGCAAGCAGTCGACAACCTCTATACCCAGGTTGTCAGCCGCACCTATCTGCACCGGCCGAGCGGAAGACGCATCATGCTTTCGCTCGCCTACGGAGATAATCAGACATACTCCAAACAGTTGCACCGCCCCGAGTCATGTTATTCCTCTCAGGGGTTCAAGATAGAAAACCTGCGTCAGGAACAGCTGCAAGCCGCCGGCCATCCGATCAGTGTGAACCGCATGACGGCGGCTGCCGGTGAACGGCTCGAACAGGTGACATACTGGATACGTATCGGCGACAAGGTGATCAGCGGCCCTCCGCGCGAACTGAACATTGCGCGCATGGCCATGGGGGTCAAGGGGTTCGTTTCAGACGGCCTGCTGTTTCGGGTTTCGGAACTTGCCGGCGATACGAAATCATCGGACACGCTTCACGATCAATTCATCAATGACCTGTTACATGCGCTCAGCCCGGCACAACAGGCAATGCTGATCGGGCAATCATTCCAGCACTGAAAATTGATTATGACTCGCCCTCTCTCAATTCTGTATTTTGGCCCCGTCAGCGGCACATGCCTGGATCGCGCCAATGCGCTAAGGCGTCTTGGCCATCGGGTAGAGCATATGGATTTGCGGGATATGCTTCCTAAAACGCCCTGGGTGGATCGCGTCACCTGGCGTATCGATGGCGGCTTGTTTACACCATGGATTATGCGGGGCCTGGCTGCGAGGCTGCGTGGTCTGCGCGTCGATTTATGTTACGTGGACGGCGGCGAATGGGTGACACCCAAGGTAATTTCCTTGCTGCGCAAGCATGCCGCAAAAATCATCAACTACAACATCGATGATCCGCTTGGGCCACGTGATGGCGCCCGTTTCAAGGCATATCGCCGCAGCTTGCCATATTACGATCTCAACGCGGTCGTGCGACAAGAAAACGTCGCCGAGGCAGATGCGCTGGGCGCAAAAAATGTCATGCGTGTTTACAGAAGCGCCGATGAAATTTCCCATGCACCAAGACCACTGACAGCAGAAGATCATCAAACATGGGATTCCGAAGTTTTGTTTCTGGGGACATGGTTCCCGGAGCGTGGATCATTTCTGCTTGATTTGATCCGGCGCGGCGTGCCGTTGACTATCCGCGGCCCCAACTGGCACAAGGCGCCCGAATGGCCGCAACTCAAAAATCACTGGAAAGGCGGAGCCATTGCTGGTGACGATTACGCCAAGGCTATCCAATGCGCCAAGGTCAATCTGGGATTGCTATCGAAGGAAAATCGCGATTTGCATACCACGCGCTCGCTTGAAATTCCTGCCTTGGCCAGCCTGCTGTGTGCGGAGCGCACGGGGGAGCATATGACCATGTACAGCGAAGGGAAAGAGGCGTTGTTCTGGAAGAATGCAGAGGAATGCGCTGCCATGTGCCATTTTGCGCTTGATAATGAAAACCGCCGCCAGGCGATTGCTGTGGCCGGTCATCGGCGCGTAATAAAAAACGGGCACTATAACGAAATGATACTCACCTCCATCCTGGCAACTGCCGGCATAGTGACATGAAGCGCAGAATTATTGCAGGCATGAGCGTTAATTCGTTCGGCATGGCGATCACCATCGTTATCCAAATCCTTTCCCTTCCGCTGTTTCTGCACTACTGGGGGATGTCAACCTACGGCATATGGCTGATGCTGTCGGCGATTCCTGCCTATTTTTCCATCGCAGATGTTGGTATGGTCACTGCTGCGGGAAACAAAATGACGATGGCAATGGGGAAAGGCGACGAATGTGAAGCCAACAGGGTGTTCCAAAGCGCGCAGATGTATATGGGTATTGTTTGTGGCGCAATTTTCCTGCTGGTGGCACCGCTGGTGGCCTGGGCGCCAATTCCGGGCCTGGGAAGCATGGACTGCCGATTTGCACTGATTGCGCTGGTTGTTGCGGTGTTGTTGTCATTGCTCGGCGGTTTGACTGAAGCGGTGTTCAAATCTACTCAGCGTTATGCAATGGGTGCGATGCTGGGAAATTACATACGCTTGGGGGAATGGTTCGGGTACATGATCGGGCTTGCGGCAATAGGTAGTTTCACCGCTGTTGCTTTGTCCGGCTTGGCGGTTCGTCTATTCATGTCTCTCGCCGGTATGGTGATGGCAAGCAAGGGAGGGCATGGACTGAAATGGGGGCTAGGCGCGGCAGATCGTACGGAAATTCGTGTGATGATGAAACCTGCAGTTTGCTTCATGGCGTTTCCGCTAGCCAATGCCATGAGCTTTCAGGGAGTGACCCTGCTGGTGGGCATTATTTTAGGGCCGTCATCCGTTGCAGTTCTTAATGCCTATCGCACCATCGCGCGCGTGGCGGTGCAAGTTACTGCAATATTCGGCCACACCTTGTGGCCGGAGTTTTCTCGTCTATTCGGGCAGGGCGCAATGGCTGCTATCGCCAGATTGTTTCGCCGCGCGGCATTGCTTGGGGCCGCTCAGGCGATATGCATAAGTTTCGCGCTCTATTTGCTGTCGCCTTGGCTGTTGAAGATATGGACGCACGGGGCTATCGAATTCGTTCCGCCGCTCATGCTGCTGATGTTGCTCTATGCAGCTGTTGGCGGCATCTGGCACGTTCCTCGTGTGCTGTTGATGGCAACCAATCAGCATATCGGGCTGGCTTACTGGTCCATTGTGGCGGGTGCGCTTTCCGTTGGACTTGCGTGGATGTTGAGCACTATTTCGCATTTGAACGGCGTCGCGGCTGCCATGTTGCTGAGCGAACTCTTTATTGCCATCGCCTGCACATGGCTTGCTTACAGTGCGCTTGCGGTCGACCTTAACAGAAAGGCGATGCCGGCATGAAGATCGCCCTTTCGACGATAGGAAAATTCCATACTTTCGACCTGGCGCGCGAGCTTGTTGTACGAGACGCGCTGGCGGGTATATTCACCGGGTATCCGCGCTTCAAGCTGCGAGGTGAAGGGCTGTCGCAGAATCTGATTCATACCTTTCCATGGTTGCATGGCTCCTATATGGCATTTCCGTGGAAGCAACACTTGCCATACCCGGTTTTGCAGCAATGGGAATATTTATCCGCCGTTTCGTTTGGAGATTGGGTGGCACGCAGCCTCCCGGAATGCGATCTTTATGTCGGGCTGTCAGGTTCCGCCCTGTCTGCCGGGAAAAGAGCAAAACAGAACGGCGCCCGCTACGTTTGCGATCGTGGCTCTTCTCATATCCGCTACCAGGACCAGTTGTTGCGTGAGGAGCATGAGCGCTGGGGCATGCCGTTTTGCGGCATAGACTCGCGCACCATTGCGCGCGAAGAGGCGGAATATGAGGAAGCAGACTGCATAACTGTGCCTTCCGGGTTTGTGCGTGATTCTTTTATCGGACAGGGAATTCCTGCTGAAAAAATGCGCTTGCTGCCTTACGGCGTCAATCTTTCGCGCTTTCATCCGGTAGGGCAGCCAGCCGACGGTCGCTTCGATATCCTGTTTGCCGGCGGCATGAGTTTGCGTAAAGGTGTGCAGTACCTTGTGCAGGCCTACCAGAGAATCAGCCACCCTGCCAAATCGCTGACGTTCGTCGGGGCGCCATCGCAGGAATTGATCGTGTTGCTGGCCGCATATGGCTGGTGGACGTCCGATATTCGAGTATTGGGCCACATGCCGCAGTCTGAACTCAAGAGCCTGATGAGCCGCAGCCATGTGCTGGTGTTACCCAGCATCGAAGAAGGCCTGGCGATGGTACAGGCGCAGGCCATGGCCTGCGCCTGCCCGGTGATCGCCAGCCGCAACACGGGCAGCGAAGATCTGTTCAACGATGGATGTGAGGGCTACATCGTGCCTATCCGCGATGCCGATGCGCTTGCTGCGCGCCTGCAGCATTTGGCCGATCATCCGGCGGAAAGGGCAGATATGGCGCAGCGGGCCGTGCAGCGGGTGCATGGTATCGGCGGCTGGCGTGACTATGGCGATAACGCGATGGCGATATATGGCGAGGTCACACGGAAATGACGATCGCCAGATTCATCAACACACTGTTGTTGGTTTTGACGCTGCTCGCTTTTTCAGTGCAGTTCTTCATTGATTTTTCTACGGGCAACATCGCCGCGAGCTGCATCATTCTGGCTTCCGCATTGTTAACCTTGCTGTATCTACGGTGGAGCAAGGCATTGGACACTCATCCCCTGTCCGGCTTCACCATTTTCGGGTTTTGCGTGACCTCGCAACTCGGCGCGTTGCTTGTGCAGTCAGCTTCCTGGCTGGCCGTAGGCGCCAACCTGCGGCAACCCCTGACGACTTTTTCCATGATGGCCTTGTATCAAGTTCTGGCGATTGCTGCGCACGCTCTGTACCGCATCATGTTCAAGGCGTCGCCCGGCACGTCCGGGTTGTTGCGTCATGCATTTGGAAAGCTGGGGATTTATGCGACTCCATCCGCACTTAATCTCTGGATCATCGGCGTAATTGGTTTATTCAGCATGCTGCTCTCCAATGTGAGCGCTGTGGCTCACGGCATGGTGTTTCTTGCGTGGGCGCCATTCCTGATAATCATTTATGTGCAGCAGCTTGGGGCGAGCTATTGCAATATCAAACGGAATTATCCCGCACTGCTGGTTTTTGCCATGCTGATTGCGTTGATCGCGATGGCGTTTAATACCCGTGGAGCGATGTTGTCCGGCGCCGTGACGGTTGGCCTGCTGTTGCTATTGACCGGGATGCGCAGCAGCCAACCGGTTACGTATCCCATGCTGTTGAAACTGGGCATGGTGGGCTTGCTTGGCGCTGCTTTGTCCTGGCCTGCATCCAACTTGGTAGTAGCCATGGTCGTGGCTCGAAGCGAGCGAAACAAGCTGACTGGAACCGAAATGGTGCAGAAGACGCTGGAAAATTTTCAGGACCACGGCAAGCTGGAGAGGTACAACAAGCTGCAAGCTTCCATTCAGCTGCATTCGTCCTATGAAGAAAAATACATCGAAAATCCCATGGCGGCGCGTTTTGTCATTACCAAATTTCATGACAATGCCATTTATTTCGCCGGAAAGATTACAGACAAAGGCAAGGATGATTTGATGAAAGTCAGCGGCGATTTTCTTTGGGCGACGTTGCCGCAGCCCTGGCTTGATGCGATGAAAGTGGATGTGAACAAAGAAAAGCTGCAATTCTCCATGGGGGACATGCTGGCAAATCTTGCGGCGGGTGCGCCACTCGGGGGATTCAGGACCGGGTCGATATTCGGTCAGGGGTGGGCTCTCTTCGGCTATTTCTTTCCCATTATTTATTTTGGCATGTGTTTCATCCTGTTTGCCGCCATTGATATGTTCTCGATTCCGGTGGCTTCCGGCTTGGCCGGGTTGTCAGTGATCGGGATGTTGAACGTGTGGCCGAATTTTCTTTTCGGCATTACCGCTGATTCCTTGCATTTCCTGTTCCAGTCGGTTGCGCGGG
>JAIELH010000014.1 GCA_019753125.1 Gallionellaceae bacterium
GGTATCGCCCGGGTTCTGCGCATACCACACCGCCAAAGGCGCGCGGCGGTCGCCAACTTCCAACCTCGGATAATCCGGCCCCAGTTCCTTTTGCGCCGCCGTCTCGTAGTTGTCCGACAGATAGCGCAGGAACAGGAACGACAGCATATAATCGCGGAAATCGTCCGCATTCATTGCCCCGCGCAGTTGGTCGGCTATGCTCCACAGGGTATTGCCCAGTTGTTTTTGGTCTTGTTCGGTCATGTGTCCTGCTTTTTTAATTTGCCCGGTGTTGCGGGCAACTGTTTCACGGCCCGGTCGAAATCACTGTCCAGTCGATCAGTGCGGGCAATACGGGCCGCGTTGAACTGCTCGTACCCGGCTTCGGCAAAGGCCCAATGCATCTTGTTTTGTACCGTTTGGAAAAACGCGATGCTGCGCGCCCCCTCGGTGTGAACCTGTCGGAAATCCCGACAGGTTGCCGCTGCCTCCAGCTCGCCTTCTTCGTCGATATGCTGAATATGTTCCACTACATTGGTGCGTGAGGTCTGAAACAATTCGGCCACTTGCTGCTGTGTCAGCCAAACAGTTTCATCCACAAACCGCACATCCAACTTGATTTGCCCGTCTTCGCTTTGGTAGATTACAAACTGCGATGTATTTTTGTTTGTCATGGCGCTGCTCTCCGGTCATTACCCAGCTCGATCAATTTCGTGACGCCACGAAAATGATCCGAAACCACATGACCAGAGGCGCTTGCAGATCGCGAGCCAACCAGAATTCAATGCCTTCGGCATCGGCGCGCTGCACAGCGGCTTCAAGGTTTAGTTGCAGGGCTTGAAATTGCTTATCCATCACGCTCCTCCCTCAATCAACCGCTTCTCCCGTTCAATCTCGGCAATCAATTCCGCTTCGGTCGGCAGTATCCGCTGATACTTGGAGGCGAAAAGTTGCTGGCTCTCCTTGATCACCGAGTATTTAACGATGGTTTCATCCTTGCTGTCGCACAAAATAATACCAATAGTGGGGTTGTCGTCTTCGCCCCGCTTAAGATCGTCGAACATGCGCACATACATATCCATTTGGCCGATATCTTGATGACTGAGCTTGCCGGTTTTCAGGTCGACGATGACAAAACACTTGAGTAAGTAGTTGTAGAACACCAGGTCGAGATAAAAATGACTGGTTTCGGTGCTGATACGCATCTGCCGCGCAACGAACGAGAAACCCTTGCCCAGTTCCAGCAGAAACTTTTGCAACTCATCAATAATCGCCTGCTCCAGCCGGCTCTCTTTTACCTCGCCAGTCTCCGGCAATTGCAAGAATTCCAGCACATAAGGGTCTTTGATAAATTCCAGGTGGGCAGATGTGCCCTGTGTTGGCGATGGTGGGGTCTGGGTTGACAGCAGACGTTGAAAACTCTGGCTTTTGATATTGCGCTCCAGTTGGCGTACCGTCCAGTTCTGCTCTCTGGCTTCGCGGCAATAATATTCAATAGCCTGCGGCGAATCGACCCGCATGATCAAGCGCAGGTGGCTCCAACTCAATTCTCTACACAGCGTGTAGAGAATTTCCTGATCGGGAAAGATCAGGTAAAACTGACGGCAGTTGTACAGGTTGGCATACGAAAAACCCTTGCCGAAATCCGCCGTTAACGCCGTCGACAGGTCTTCAATCAGGCGTGTACCGTATTGGGCTTTGTGCTGCCCGCGCTGCTCTTCTTCCACAATCCGTTGACCGATCAGCCAGTAGGCCTCCACCATAGCGGCATTCACCGCCGCACGTGCCTTGCCGCGTGCCTGTTCGAGGATGTTTTTGATATCCGTGTGAAATGCGGTCAATGCGCTCATCCTTGCGCCTCGTCCCCTACGGGGTGACCACCCCGTTCGGTTTCGTCGTCCACCCCTCCAAAGGAGGGGAATAGTTGCTGCATCAACCCTTGTTTATGAGTTTTGAGCGCGGCGAGTTTCTGGGTTTGGGCGGTAATGAGGTCGTCAATGGAAGTGAGACAGTTAGCGATTTTTCTTTGCTCTTGTTCATCCTTTGGAACTGCGCATTCAATCTTATTAAGCACGTCAACAGATAAACCCGGCTGAGCCTGTCCTGTAGCAAACCTGTTCAGATTTAGGAGGGTAAGCGTGTAGAAAAGCCAGTCAGTGTGAATGCCTGCTTTCGGAGTGGTCACAACAGCATGTTCAGTTGCGTGGAAGAATCCATCTACAAGATTCACATTTCCACAAAGGGCACCTTGACGACCGATAAGCGAGTAGCGCCCTGAATGCGTGTAGGTTTTTGTGTAGCCGCGCAGCCCATTCCCGCCAAAGCATGAGTACAGGTCATTTCTGTTCTGCTCCGATATCTCAGTGGCGGCTACAAACTTTCCAGCCTGCATATCACACACCGCTCCGAGTAGCTTCAAATTCCACTCCCCCGCATCCCGAAACTCGGGAAAGCGCAGTTTGGGCAGGGTTTCGCCTTCGGCGGGGAAAAGCTGCTGCATCAGCCCTTTTTTATGGGTTTTGAGTGTATCGAGCTTTTGTACCTCCAAGGTGATACGTTCGTCGAGGGAAATGAGGCAGTCGGCAATTTTTTGTTGTTCATCCTGTGTCGGTAAAGGAATTCTTAGATTGAAAGCATCATCTTTCGTGAAGCCCTTAATGGCCATGCCCTGATTAAATGCAAGAAACGTATCTTTCAGAGACTTAAGGCAATAAGCCAAAAAAACCAAATCGTCTTGAGCGGGCGTGAAATTCATGAAATCTTGGCTTGTGCAGAGGGGTTTTCTTGTGATCGCAAGTTTGCCTACACCGACTCTAGAAACAAGCAGGATACTATTCGCCGGAACTATTTTTGTGGCGGTTTCTTGAATAGCCTCATCGGAGATAAATCTGCTAATGCAGATGTCTTGAATATTGTCATCGGAAATATCGGAGCTTGATATCCAAGGATTTGTCCCCGCCCAATAGCTCGCCTTGCCTTTGCTGGGCGTTCCACCACCAGTAAATATACCAATTAATCCAAGTTTGGCCTCCTTCCACTCTCCCGCCTCTCGAAACTCAGGAAAGCGCAGTTTGGGCGCCCGTGCTCGTTTTTCCGCTGACGTGGACATGCTTACAAATCCTCAACTCTAAATTCGCTATAGCCTTCGTAGTAATAGCTGATGTCTATGCCTTTCATAAATAATTCGCGGTCGTTAATTTTTTCGGTCAAGGCGGCTTTTAGCAGGTGCTTGATTTCCACGTCTTTCACCACGCTGCGCTCCATGGCGGAAAGATAGTCGGCCTTATCCACCGCGTTCCAATCGATCACACGGTTGATTTGGTTTTTGAGCATCAGATCCAGCCAAATGCGCGTCGCGCGGCCATTTCCCTCGCGAAAGGGGTGGGCGATATTCATCTCGACATATTTTTCAATAATTTCCTCAAACGTTTGTTGCGGCATGGCACTAATGTGCGCTAGCGATTGCGGCAAGTACATCAGCGGCGCAAAACGAAAGTTGCTTTTGGCGATGTTTACATCACGGATTTTTCCTGCAAATTCATAAATATCACTAAACAAGTACGCATGAATTTGTGCAAGCCCTTTGAAGGTGCCAATCTCCAGGCGGTGGATGTCGCCACTTTCAAACAGCTGCTTGGCTTTTTGCTTGCTGATCCTTTCTTCGGCTTTGTTCAATTCAACCTGGTCGGTGATATTCAATTTGTTTTGTAACACCATGATTATGCGCTCCCGATCTGTGTGTACGGCTGACTACTCATACGCTTTCAGCCCTGAAATCTCCCGACCCTGGGCAAGTTTATGCAACAGCGGGATCAGGTCTTCCATCAGCGCCAGCTCCTTTTGCGTGCGCGCCTTCCAGCCCAGCTCCTGCGCGGCGAAGAGTTCGCTCAAGGCTTCGCCGTCGAAGATCATGCGGCGCAGGATGCCGTCCACAAAACCTTGCAGGGCGGCGGTGACGAGGCCATGTTTGGCGGCCACATCGGCGACGGCTTGGTTGGTTTTGGCGACCTTATATTGTGCGTATTCCTCTCGAACGCCTTGCACGGTATGGGGTGTGCTGGCGTCGAGGCTGTCGATGTATTCGGTAAGGGCATCCCGGTCGTCGATGAATTTGGCATCGGATTGGATCAAGCCAATCAACGCGGCGCGGCTCATCTTCTGCTTGCCCGGCGTTTGGCTGGCGTAGCGGGCAATCAGCGCCATGATGTAGTCGTAATCGATCACGCTACTTGCAAACAGCACGAACTCGAAATCAAGCTGCTGCACCTCGGGCAGAATACTGTCGCCGTCTTTATCCTGCTTTTCCTTTAAACGCTGAGCGGTGTCGAGGTACACGCCTTTGAAACCCTGCAACTGTTCCCTGGGCAGTACCTGCTCGATGGTGGCCTTATTTTCAGGCGTCAGATCGGTGTACTGATCGAGCTGGGTGTTCAGGCGCTGCACCTCCTTGAACAGGTTGATGAACTGGCCGCGGGCGGCGTCGCCTTTGAGGTTGGGCACGGCTTCGGGCTTGTTCGGCAGCCCTTGCGATTGCATGAACGCATCCAGCTGCTGCACAGCCGTTTGCAGCTTGTCGATGACCACCGGGGCCTTGTCCACCAGCCAGATTTCCTTGGCGGGTTTGGTAGTTTGGCCGGAAAACAGCCCGATGGCGGTATCCACCGCCTCTTGCTGCTGGCGGAAATCGAGGATGTTGCCGTAGGGCTTGGTGTCGTTGAGCACGCGGTTGGTGCGCGAAAACGCCTGAATCAAGCCGTGGTACTTGAGGTTCTTATCGACATAGAGGGTGTTCAGATATTTGGAATCGAAGCCGGTGAGGAGCATATCCACCACGATGACGATATCGATCTTCTGCGCGTGGGGCAAGTCCTTGTTGGGATATTGCTGATCCTTGATGCGTTTTTGCACATCCTGATAGTAAAGATCGAACTCGCGCACGCTGTGATTGCTGCCGTACCGGGCGTTGTAGTCGGCGATGATGGCCTTGAGGGCTGCTTTCTTTTCATCCGGCGCTTGTTCGTTATCGGCTTTTTCCTGCGGCAGGTCTTCCTGAATCTGCTGCACATCCTTGTTGCCTTCGGCGGGCGGCGAGAACACGCAGGCAATGTTCAGCGGCTGGAAATCAGGGTCGGCGGCCTGCTTTTCCGCGTGGACGGTCTGGAACAGAGCATGGTATTCGATGGCGTCATTGATCGAGGCCGTGGCCAGAATCGCATTAAACTTGCGCCCGTTGGTGGCGGCATCGTGCTTGGATAGAATCGCCTCGACGATAGCGCGCTTAGCCACAGTGGCGGGAGCTTCCAGCTCCCTTCTTGACCGGACTTTGGAACTGGAAGCTCCGGTTACTTTGGGATTCTCCCGGATGTAGCGACGAATAGCCTCCATGGCTCGCTCGTGGCGCACGATGTGATCATAGGATTCGTGTTGCCAAAACTGTCCCGTTTTTCCCAAGCGCTTGTTGATTTGATTGGCGGTGAATGATTTCCAAGAATGCGTGATGTCAGGCAATCCATGACCATTCATCGGCTTGACCAAAACATGTACGTGATTGGGCATGATGACGAACTCGTCCAAGACATATCGTTGTCCCTCAAAGTGCTGAAGCGCATCACGAACAATTTTGGCGTTAACTTCATCACGCAGGACACATGAGCCATTGCCCGCATTTAGCAGAGCTTCGTAGCGATCGGAGAAGAGACGGTGATACTCGGCGAGTTCTGCGGAACTGAGTTTGTCAAGGTCATGGGTTTGCTTCCAGTGTTCGCGTTCTTCTTTGAGTTCTGCTACGACAGCCAGGGGCAAAGCATCGGCAAGCCGGAAGGTCACGAAATACCAAACCGAACCCTGCTCCCAGTGGGGAAGATTATCGCTGGAGTGGATATCGATCTCGGTCAATGGATTGAAGTATTCCCACGTAGCGGGAGCATCCTGCTCTTTTATTTGCAAAGATTGGGAGCTGGAAGCTCCGGCTACTTTGTAGTAATCGACATGGAAGCGCAGCACATTGCGATCCTCGATGGCATGGGTGATAGTGTAGGCGTGCAATTGCTGCTGAAAGATGTCCTGAGTGGTTTTATAAGACGCCTGCTGGCCTTCGATCTGTTGATAGCTGGCGTTGTCATCGAAGATCGGCGTGCCGGTGAAGCCGAACAACTGCGCGTTGGGAAAAAATTCCTTGATCGCCTTGTGGTTCTCGCCGAATTGCGAACGGTGGCATTCGTCGAAAATGAACACCATGCGCCGCTTGCGCAATGGTTCCAGACGGACCAGATAGTTGCGCTTGTTGCTGCCGTCGAGCGCCAAGCCGAGTTTCTGAATGGTGGTGACGATCACCTTGTCGGCGTAGTCGTCGGAGAGCAGACGCCTTACCAGCGTTTCGGTATGGGTGTTTTCTTCGACGCACTTTTCCTGAAACTTGTTGAATTCTTCCCGTGTCTGCCGATCGAGATCTTTGCGGTCCACCACGAACAGGCATTTATCGATGTCCGGATTGTCCTTGAGCAGGGTCGAGGCCTTGAACGAGGTGAGCGTTTTGCCGCTGCCGGTGGTGTGCCAGATGTAGCCGTTGCCGCAGTGCCGGTGGATGCATTCGACGATGGCCTTGACGGCATAGATCTGGTAGGGGCGCATCATCAGCAATTTCCGCTCGTTAGCCACCAGCACCATGTAACGGCTGATCATCTCGCCCAGCGTGCATTTGGCGAGGAAGGCATCGGCGAAACTGTCCAGATGGGTGATCTTGGAGTTATCTTCGCCTGCGAATTGGTAAAGCGGCAGGAAGCGTTCGTCGGCGTTGAAACTGAAGTGGCGGCTGTTGTTGTTGGCGAAGTACCAGGTGTCTGAGCGGTTGCTGACGATGAACAACTGCAGGAAACACAACAGGGTTTTGCTGTAGCCATTGCCGGGATCGTTCTTGTAATCGACGATCTGCTGCATGGCCCGGCGCGGGCTGATGGCGAGGGTTTTCAGCTCGATCTGTACCACCGGCACGCCGTTGATGAGCAGGAGCACATCATAACGATGGTGACTGTTGTCGGTGTTGATACGCAGTTGGCTGACCACCTCGAAACTGTTCTTGCACCAGTCCTTGATGTTGACCAGGGTGTAATAGAGCGGCGTCCCGTCATCGCGCTCAAAGCTGTTCTTTTCACGCAGGTGGCGGGCAGCGGCGAACACATCGGCGTTAACAATCTCATCTCTCAGCCTGGAAAATTCTGAATCCGTTAGCTTGACGCAATTAAGCGCTTCGAATTTTTCCCGGAAGTTTTTCTCCAGCGCCTCTCGATCACGGATGTCCGGGCGGCCAGTGTACTTAAGGTCATCGAGCTTTTTGATCAGATCGTGTTCGATTTGGCTTTCGGTTGTGGTCATTGGAGTGATTCAGAAAGTTCAACCTATTAATTCTACAGGTTTTGACTGTTTCCCGTCAGCCATGAAAATTTGACAGAGAAGGAAGCCGGAGCGTGAAAACGCTGACACTCTTCACTGTTGCAAAAAACAAAATCCTAAGCGGGAAGCGCAATCTCACGACAGTGAAGCTTTTAATCCGTGTTGACATCAACACAAAAGTTTATGTGATTCTGATCATCATTATATATACTGTAACAAGCCGCTATCTTTAATGTTCACATAAAAAAATGCAACGCTGGATTCGCCAACTATCAATCTTACCCGTCCTGCTGCTTACCGCTTGCGCAATGGGGCCGGACTTTATTCGCCCGCAAGTGGAGACCGCCGAGAAATTCCGATTGTCGGAAATGGAGGGGGAATCGATTGCCAATATGCGCTGGTGGGAATTGTTACAGGATGAAACGCTGCAGCATCTGATCCGGCAAGCTTTGCAGGAAAACAAAGATCTTAAACGGGCTATCGCCAGTGTTGAGGAATTTGAGGCGCGATCGCGCATTGCGTTTATGGGTTTTGTACCTAATGTCGATTACGACGCGAGCGCACCGGTATTCGGCACATTGGGGGGATTCGGGATTCCCGGTTTCCCAACGCCTTTCAACTATTTCGGGCGCACCACATTAAATTGGGAAATCGATATCTGGGGCAGGATTCGCCGTTCCAACGAAGCGGCCCGCGCCGAACTGATGGCACGGGAGGAAAACCGCCGCGCCATCATCCTGGCGCTAATCAGCGCGGTCGCCCAATCCTATTTCGATCTGTTGCAGTTTGATATCCAACTGGATATTGCGCACCGCGCATTGTCTTCATGGGAAGAATCCGTTGCTATTTCGCGCGCGCAGCTGCAAGGCGGCATTATTTCGCGCCTCGATCTGGATCAGTTCGAGGCGGAGCGGGCGAATGCAGCTTCCCGGGTGGCCGAAATTGAGCGCCGTGTGGTACAAAAAGAGAATGAACTCAGCGTGTTGCTGGGCAGAAACCCGGTAGCGGTAGCGCGCAGGCATCTTCTGACAGAACAGGTGATTCCGCCCGAAGTGCCCGCCGGGCTGCCGTCCGAATTGCTGCAACGGCGACCCGATATTCTTCAGGCCGAACAAGCTTTGGCAGCCGCCACCGCCCGGATCGGCGCGGCTAAAGCAGCGCGGTTTCCCAAATTGTCGATTACCGGTTTTTTAGGTGTGGCCAGTCCGGCTTTATCCAATCTGCTCCTTTCCGGCAGCGAGTTTGGCGTCGGGGGGCTGGGTTTAGCGGGTCCATTGCTCAATGCGCAGAGCCTGGGCTTTGAGCAACGGGCCGCGGAAGCGCAAGCAAAACAGGCGTTAGCGCAATATGAGCAAACGATCCTGATCGCATTCAAGGAAGTGGAAGACGCATTAGTGGCGATCCGCACCATCGGCGAACAACTCAAGGCACAGCGGCAGCAGGTTGAAGCGCTGCACTCGGCTTTGCGTGTTGCGGATCTGCGCTATCAGGGGGGTATTACCAGCTATGTCGATGTGTTGCTCGCCAAACGCAACCTGTTTGACGCTGAATTTTCCCTGAGTGCGGCCCAGCGCTTTCATCTCGTATCCGTTGTCCAGCTATACAATGCTTTGGGCGGTGGATGGGCGCCGGAAAACAGCCGCGATCATGACACTCGGTAAAGCTATACTGAACTCACACGCATCCATACGGAGGAAATCATCATGAATGACTATCAAATCGCTGTCGTTGTGGGCAGTCTGCGGCAGGATTCATTTAACCAAAAGCTGGCGCACGCCATCGCCAAATTATCGCCTCCGGGGTTCTCCTACAAACAGATTCAAATCGATGATTTGCCGCTTTATAATCAGGATGATGACAGCAACCCGGCAGAGCCGGTAAAACGGTTAAAGGCCGAGATCGGCGCGGCACATGGACTGCTGTTTGTCACGCCGGAATACAACCGTTCAATCCCCGGCGTACTTAAAAATGCCATTGATCATGCCTCCCGTCCATACGGCCAAAGCGCCTGGGCGGGCAAGCCCGCCGGCGTTCTCGGCGTATCGGTAGGCGCTATTGGCACCGCGATGGCGCAGCAGCACTTGCGTAATATTCTGGCGTATCTGGATGTACCCACGCTGGGCCAGCCCGAAGCGTTCATTCAAATGAAAGAGGGATTATTCGATGCAAACGGGGATATCGGCGCAGACAGCAGGAAATTCCTGCAAAACTGGATGGATCGGTATATTGCATGGGTTGAAAAACATGTCGCGGGTGCGTGATTTTGTAATTTGGATAGGATCATTCAACTGATTGAACACATCATGCTTAATAAAGAATATGGAACCATGGAGTTAGCCATGTGGCGAAACAGGAATAACATTTACTTGTGCATAGGGTTTTGCCTGATTCTTCTGGCGGGCTGCGCTGAAAAACCGCCTGCGGATGCTTCTGCCCCGGCGCCGCAGGTCGAAGTCATCACGGTAACCACGCAAGCGATTCAGGATGAGCCGGAATTCATCGGACAAACGGAAGCTTTTCGTCCGGTCGAGATCCGTTCGCAAGTCAGCGGAATCATCAAAAAGGTTTTTTTTACCGAAGGCCGCAATATTAAAAAGGGCGATCAGTTATACCTGATCGATCCGGTTCCGTTCCGGGCCATCTATCTCAGCGCCAAAGCCAAAGTGGCTCAGGCTGAGGCGCGGCTCGATCTGGCCAAGCAGGATTTGGCGCGCGTGCTTCCCCTGCTGGAACAGCAAGCGGTGAGTAAAAAAAATGTTGATGACGCGCAAGCAGAGGTTCGAGGGGCTAAAGCATCCCTGGAAGCCGCGCAAAATGATCTGATCAAAGCCAAATTTGACCTGGATAATACAGCGATTTCCGCGCCGGTAAACGGCCGCATTGGCCGCAGCCAATTTTATGAAGGAAGGTTGATCTCCGCTCAGGAAACGCTTCTCGCGACCATCGACCAGTTGGATCCGATGTATGTCAATGTCAGCGTTCCCGAGAGCTATCTTCTGCGCCGCCGCCGTGAGATCGCTGAGCATAAGGTGCAGCGGCCGGATATTTTTCAGTTGCGCGGCGTTATGACTTTCTCGGATGGCAGCGTGTATCCGCAGGAAGGCGTGCTGGATTTTGCAGATGTTGCCTTGCGGCCCGAAACGGGCACCTTGCAGGGGCGATTTGTATTTCCCAACCCTGAAGGCGCTTTTGCTCCAGGACAATCCTATTTTTATCCCGGCCAGTTCGTCAAGATCCGTATTAAAGGCTATACGCGCACCGAAGCCATCCTGATTCCGCAACGTGCTGTGCAACAAGGACCCAGCGGTTCGTTTGTGTATGTCGTCGACAAGGAGGATAAAGCGGAGCTCAGAGCTATCCGCGCCAGCATGTGGCGTGGAAAGGAATGGCTGATCGAAGAGGGTCTGCGTCCTGGAGAGCGGGTGGTGGTGGAAGGTTTCTTCCGCATTCTTCCGGGTGCCAAGGTCGATCCTGTAACCAGTCAGAAGGAAACAACCTCATCGACCCATAGCACCGATGAACCCAATCTGCAAAGTACGCCATGAATTCTCATTTCTTCATTGACCGGCCCATTTTTGCCTCAGTCCTGTCCATTATCATTGTCGTCATCGGCTTAGTTGCCCTGCAGAAACTACCCGTCG
>JAIELH010000068.1 GCA_019753125.1 Gallionellaceae bacterium
TCGATAATCAACCGCCGCTCCAGACACACGAAATCCACGATGTACCGCCCCAGTGGCTTTTGCCGCTTGAATTTCAAACCCATGAAGCGATGCGCCCGGAGGTGATACCACAGCCGTTGCTCGGCATCAGTCTGGTTGCTGCGCAAGGCTTTGGCGTTATCCAGCATTTCCGGCATTTGCCCTCTCCCTCTCTCCAACCCTCTCCCGGCAATACCCTCTCCTCAATCCTCTCCCGCAAGCGGGAGAGGAGGCAAACGAGAAGAACAATCGTTAATTCCTGCGGGAGAGGGTGAGACAATCAGCGCCCCCGGTCGAACGCGGCGTAAGGCTGCCCGCCGCGCACCAGGCGCACCGGATAGTCGAACATGGCGCGCCCGTCGTCGCCGTAGCCGTGGTAAAAATCCATGAACAGGGCGTAGGATTTCGGGTGGCGGCTGTCGAAGGAGCCCGACCAGAAGCGATTGATGGGCGTCCCGGGAAACACTTCGAGGTTGATGGACGGCAAATAGCACTGGATTTCGACGATGGAATCCAGCTCCTTGATGTTCGGCAGCCGCCAGTCGGTGTGCCCGGCGTAGCCGCCGCCCGCGTTGAACGCGGCGGCGGCTTGCAGGGCGGGCTGCCATGTGTATGTCGCGGCGGCGCCGGTGCAGGTGTTGCCGTCCCATTGCTGTCCCAGCGCGCAGCGCATCCAGATCAGTCCGGTCGGCTTGTGGGTGGCCGTGCCGTCCCGGTGCAGGGTGAAATCGGCGCTCGGAGTGGAAGCCGGAATGCTTTCCGGCTTGCAGATTTGCGTCTCGGCGAGCGCCGGCGGCGCCAACAAAAATGCCGCCGTGGCGGCCCATAGCCCATGATGGAGTTTCATTGCGTCAATCCCCGGTTCTTGTAGCGGCGCCGCGCACCAGGCGGATATGGCTGAAGCGGTCGTTCTGGCCGCGCATGACGTTGATGCCGTCGCCGCCGTCGTAGAAGCTTACCCCCCAGGCGTACTCGCGGTCGAGAGCGTAGGGCGAGGCGGACCAATGCCACTTGGGGGGGGTGTTCGGGAAATAATCCGCGTCGATGGTCGGGCGGTATGTGCCGGCTTTGCTGTAGTCCACCAGCGAGCGCAGCTCCCAGCGCTGCGGCAGGCGCCAGTCGCCGAAGCCGCACAGCCGGGTCGCGTTCACCGCTTGGGTATAGGCATCGGTATTGCACTTGATGCCCCCTTGGCACTCCACGCCGGTATCCGCGCCGGAAAAGCCGCCGTTGGTTTTTGGATCGGGGTTGTACCAGGTGTAGTGGTTGCTCCAGTCGCGCAGGCCGCCATCGTCAGTTTTCACCTCCCAGATCAGGCCGGTGACGTTGTCGCGCACACAGGCCCAGCTCTTCGCGTCGGCCGGCATCGGCTTGCCGTTCTCGTCGAGCTTGGTGAAATCGAAGCCCTTGGCGCCGCCGCCGGTTTTTGCCAGCTTGCCGGCCATTGCCGCGGCGTCGCGCCCGAAGCGGGCGTCCTGCCCGGGGTGGTCGGCCGGTTCGCTGGTCAGTTCGTAGCTGGTCGGGTCGCCGAAATAGACGATGCCGGTGTCGTTCAGTTCCGCAAGCGCCAGCTCCGGCATGCATAATGCCAGCAGCAGCGCCGCCCGCCCGTCGATCCTGCCCCGGCTCATCCGCAACTGCCCACGCTGATGAGTGGAACGCCATTGTGGCAATCATCCTGTTGCCAGTTGCCGCTGGTGATGGTGTCGAGCGTCTTGCCGCGGAAAGAGCCCACGTTGGACGGAATGCCATAATCCGTTATAGTATCCCACGGGTAGTAGAGATGGGCATTGTACGGCGCCACATCGGCGCCCGGGTCGCGGGTGAGGTTGGTGGCGCCGAACACCAGCATGCGCTTGCGCTTCCAGCCGTGCGGTATGCCCGAATGGCACGCGTTGCAGGCGACGTTTTTCGTGACCACATGGTAAACATGGATATTGATGGCGCCGTTGCTGAAGCCGGTCGCCTTCCAATTGGTTCTGGCGGTCATGTTTGCGTAAATGTTGGCGTCGTGGCACTTGAAGCAGATGTGGGCGGTCGGACCGGTGGTCGTGCCGACCCGCCCGGTCTGGTCGTTGTAGAGACCCCATGCGATCGGCCAGGTGTTGCTGCCGTGCGGGCCTTTCGGGCCGATTCCCGTCCCGGAGTCGCCATCGGAGTGGCACTCCGAGCAGCCGTACGTCGAGGTGGGCGTCATGCCGTTGATCAGCGACGACGCATAGTTATAGGTTATGCCGCCGACGACCATCGTGAACGGGTTCTTGCCCGGCCCCGTGACCGGATGGATCGACGCGTTGTTCGGGTTGAATTCCTTGGCCTGGTCGGTGAGCTGATGGGTCGCGGACGGCACCTTGTTGTACGGATCGATCGGCGGGGTCAGGCCATACGCGTAGTAGGAATGGCATTTCAGGCAAATCTGGTACTGGTACGTGGTGTCCTGGACGGTGGTGTAGGTGGTGACATCGGTCCAGTTGGCCGGCCAGGTCGGGGTGACGCCCCACACCCCCTTGTTCACGGGAGCCGTCAGGTTGTTGGTGGTGACGCCGACCGCCGCGTTCGGCGATACGCCGGGCGATACCGCGTGCGGGTTGTGGCAATCCTCGCATTCGGCGTGGCGGTTGGCGAGGTCGGCCGGATCCTCGCGCACCTTGCCGTCCGCCTGGCGCTTGGGTTTATGCCGGCCGGCCCTGGTAGCATCCTTGATCGGATGGACGTACGGCCTGCTGAGCGCCAAGTCGATATTCTTGGCCGGGTCAGCCACGACGTTGCCGTTGTGGCAGGTCAGGCAGGTTGCCGCTCCGCCGCCCGATTTCAGAAGCTGTTGGGTAGAAGGCGAATTGTGCGGCTGGTGGCAGTTTTCGCAGCCGTTGGTCTTGATCGTCGAGTTGGCGTTAAGCGGCAGATTCTGCCCCGGGATATACCACGGGTTGGCGCCGACGCCGTTCCATTGCTTGGTGGATTCGCGGTGCGTCATGTTGGGGAGGGTGCTGTAGTATTCCTTGTTGTGGCAGGTGCGGCACAGCGGCGAACCGTAGCCGCTGGCGTCCTGGTAGGGGGCGAGCAGGAACTTGGGGTTGGCGTCGCTGTGCGGGTCGTGGCAGTTGTTGCACTGCATCAGGTTGCTGATTCCCGGTTTGATTTTGCCGGTTATCGTGGCGGGGTCTTTAAGCTCGGTATTTTGCGACGCGAGCGTGCTGTCGTAGGTGAACGAGACCGGGTGGTCGTTGCGCAGGTCGGTGCTCAGATTGGTGGACGCGGTGCCGAGAAGCGCCGAAGCCAGCCCGGAGATCGTGCCGCTTGTCCCGATCTGGCGCGGAAGATTTTGTACGCTGCCCAGCGCCACCGTGCCGTCGTGGCAGGTCAGGCACAGCTTTGAGGCGCCGGACGGCTGCCCCGGCGCGGCCGCTTTCATCGTGTTGCTGCTGTAGGGCTGGTAAGTCACCGTGGACAACGTATGGTTCCATAGCAGCGATGCCGGATTGGCGTTATGCGGGGTATGGCAATAGACGCAGATCTGGGTTTCGCTGGTCGCTTTGTATGTGCCCGGCCCGGTTACGGAAAGATTGTGCTTGGTATTCGTGATGCCGGCCATCGCGAGGCTGGCGCCAAGCAGCGCTACGGCCACAATTGCCGAGAGTCCTGTACGCCATTTGTGCCGTATGTTCATTTTGCCACCCCCACTTTGATCTTTGTCGCCGTATTGGCGGTATCTTTCAGATACTGGAATATCTGCACCCGGTTGTTATAGGAATCCGCCACGTAGAGACGATCCTGACCGTCCATGAACAGGCCAGTCGGCATCCAGAACATGCCGGCGGCTTGGCCGGATGTGCCGATGAATAACAGCGGCGCATTCCCGCTGAAGATCTGGATGTTGTCGAACTCGGCGTCGGCCACATAAATATGCCCCTCGCTATCCACAACCACTCCTTTCGGCGCGGCAAAATCGCCGGCGCCATCGCCTTTTTTGCCGAAAGCGCGCAGAAAATTGCCATTGGCGTCGAATATCTGGATGCGGCTATTCATCGCGTCGGTCACGTACAGCCGCCCGGCGTTGTCCACGGCGACGAAGGCGGGGTAATTGAACTCGCCTTTCCCTTCGCCGCGCGTACCCAAGGTTTTCAGCAAAGTGCGTTCTACGAGGTCATAGACCCTGACCGCATGGGAAGGCGCGTCCGCGATGTAAAGTATCTGTCGCTTTTTGTCGATCGCGAGCCCGGAAGGGCGACCGAGCCACTTCATCGCGTCGAGCTCGTGATCGTAGCTTCCATCGGGTTTGAACACGAAAATCCTGCTGGCGCCGCTTGCGACATAGATGTTGTCTTTCGCATCGACGGTCAGCCCGATCGGCAGGACGAGCAGTTCATTTCCGGTGCCGGTAATGCTGGAATATTCGGCTGTCTTGCGGTCGAATATGTGTACCCGGTTGCGCGCGGAATCGGCGACGATCACCCGGTCCTGGCTATCTACGGCGACGGACATCGGGCGCACGATGTCTTCTTCCGACTCGTCGCCACGGAAGAATTCCCAAACCTTGCGCCAGAAGCCTTTTTTGCGCCCGAGATCATCGGGGTTGTTGATCGAGCCAAGGTAGCGGACGCGCGGCTGTTCGGGCGGGGAAGGCCATACCAGTTCTTCCGGTTTGGGCGATACGGCGGCTGGCTGAGTCTGGCTGGCAGCGTCCGTTGCGGCGGCGGGCTGTTCTTCGCTGGCGGATACGCCGGGGAGCAGCGCGCCGCAGAGCAGCATCGCAGCAAGTAGTCGTCGTTTTCCCGCCAAACTGGTCATGCTCAGATAAATCAAGCGCCTCTCCTCATTCCGGTCAGAATTCGTTGGCTGTTATTGATACAGCCATTCGTAGTGTAATTTAAACGCTTTTCCGCGATTCCGCAAGGCATGTTTGACCTCACTCAATTTACGGATTAGTCGCTCTGGCTGCATTCCCCCGTATAACTTCACCTGTCAATTTCGGACATGATGCGATTGGTTTGAGACACATTTCAAATAACGACAATTACTCAGCCTGAAAGTTCCATTCTCAATGGCGTCATTTAAGCTGTTTTCATTTATCCCGGATTGTTCATTAGAGCCGAGCCAGGCTATGGCAAACGGGCATAAGATGTCGAAGCAGGGGCGCGCGGCGCATGGTGCAAGATATATGGCGACATGAATCTGCGAAGAATATAATACGGACAAGTTCTAAGGCACCCGCGCCTTGCTTTTTTGGGAGTTTCATGAAGGTTTCTCTGCGCCGCCACGGCAATATCCTGATTCTGTCTCCCGACGGGCGGATCGATCATGCCCATGCCGACGCCTTCAAGGCCGCTCTCGATAACCATCTGGGTGAATGCAAATCCGGGGATACCCGGATTATTCTCGATTTTGCCGATGTCAGTTATATGAGCAGCGTCGGGTTGCGCATGTTGATGCTGGCGGCGCGGCAGGTGAAGGCGCAAGGCGGGCGCATCGTCATCGCCGCACTGCAACCTCTGGTCGATGAGGTATTCAAGATCAGCCGCTTCAATCTGGTTTATCAGGTTTTTCATAGCGTGGATGCTGCCCTTGCAGAATTGGGAAGCTCAATTTGAAGATACGTTTCTGGGGCACGCGCGGATCGCTTCCTGTTTCGCTCTCGGCCTCGCAGGTTCGGGATAAGCTGATCGCCGCTTTTACTGCGGCTATTGGACGGCAGCTTGACAGCGCGGAAAAAATTGCCGCTTACGTTGACAACGAGCTTGGTTTTGAAATTGCCGGCACGTATGGCGGACATAGTCCCTGCGTGCAGATCGAAGCCGGGGGCGCTGAACATATCGTCTGCGATATGGGTAGCGGCGCTCGCCCATTCGGGCAATCCATGCTGGCACGTTTTGGCCCGGATATGCCGCAAACCTATCACGTGTTCATGTCCCACCTGCATTGGGACCATATCATGGGGTTTCCTTTCTTTACCCCAGCTTATATTCCCGGTAACCGTATCGTTATTTACGGTTGCCACGCGGAACTGGAAGAGGCTTTTCGCCGCCAGCAGGCCGAGCCTTCGTTCCCTGTGGATTTTTCGCAACTCAATGCCACCATCGAATTCGTTTACCTTGAACCGGGTCGCAGCTATGACATCGCGGGGGTGCGGGTGACGCCAAAATTGCAGAGGCATACCGGCGATTCCTACGGCTACCGTTTTGAAGAGCTTGCCGGCACGGGCAAGATTGCCGTTTACTCAACCGATTCCGAACATGCGCTCGATGACAACGTGGAGCGCGAGAGTTTCATCGAGTTTTTCCGTGCGGCTGATGTGGTGATTTTCGATGCGATGTATTCGTTGATCGACGCTTTTTCCATCAAGGCTGACTGGGGGCATTCGAGCAATATTTATGGGGTCGAGCTATGCCAGATGGCAGGCGTGAAATGTTTTTGCATGTTCCACCATGAGCCGGCTTACGATGATGCGACCATCGCGTCGGTGCTTGCCGAAACCCGGCGCTTCGAAGAAATCACCCGTACAGGCGAACCTCTTGAGGTTATCGCCGCCTATGACGGGCTGGAACTGGTGCTCTGAGTATATGGGCATCTGTAAAAGTTCAAGTTTTTAAGCCAGACAAGGCGCGAGCAAAAAATTGCGACGCCGCATATATTCGATATGTAAGGAGTGATTTTTTGTGAGCAACACGGTATGGCGACAAAAATTGGATTTTTAGAGGTGCCCATATGCCGATAGCACGCTCGCTTGTCCGGCTATCGCAGCTCTGGATCATGGGGCGGGGCCGCCCGGCGGCCGCTGCAATACTTGTCGTATTTTCCATCTTGCAGTTGTCTCCGCCATGGTTATCCGTATTTGAGCCGGTGCGCCTGGCGCTCTATGACGAATACCAGAAAGTGTTTCCGCGCCTGCGCGAAACAGGGCCGGCGACAGTTGTCGCAATTGATGAAGATAGCCTCAAGGAGCTCGGCGCCTGGCCATGGCCGCGCGACCGGTTGGCGGCATTGGTCAAGGCGATAGCCAGCCGCCATCCCGCCGCGATCGGGCTCGATATTTACATGCCCGAGCCCGATCCGACTTCACCGGAGGCGCTGGCGGCGAGCCTGCCTGAAAACGCCGCCGGGTTGAAACAGTCGCTTGCCGCGCTTCCCGCTCACGATGCAATACTGGCAGAAATGCTGCGCGATGTGCCCTATGTGGTGCTCGGCGCGGCCGGTGTGGACAACCAGACATTCAACACCCGCGACGGCCTGCGCATCATTGCGCAGTACCAGTTCTCGGGCGGCAATAGCGGCAATGCGCGCAACGCGTTGCGCAAATTCCCCTATGTTCTTGCCAGCCTTCCGGAATTGCAGGCCGCCGCCGCCGGGCAGGCGCTGCTGTCGAATGATCTGGAAAAGGGTGTGGTGCGGCGCGCCCCGTTGTTGTTCGCCGTCAACGATGCATTGGTTCCGGCGCTGGCAATGGAAATGTTGCGTATCGGTTATGGCGAGAAGAGCATCGGTGTCGATATGGATTCTGCCGGCATTAGCGCCTTGACCGTTGGCAAGCTGCATATTCCGACACAGCCAAACGGTGAAATCTGGATCCATTTTTCCGGGCATAACGATAGCCGTTCTGTTTCTGCGAAGGATGTGTTGAACGGCAATGCGGCGGACGACATGCTCGCCGGAAAGCTGGTGTTGGTGGGGCTTACCGGCATCGGCATGATGGATTACAAGACCACGGCACGCGGCGACTTTGTGCCGGGTATCGATATTCAGGCGCAATTGCTGGAAAGCCTGTTTGACCAGCATTTCCTGCAACGGCCGCGTTGGGTGGTGCAAGCGGAATTGGCGATGCTGACCATCGGGGGGTTGATCCTGATTTGGGTGATACCCGGCGTGCGCCCGCGCACCGCCACGCTGTTGGCTGCTTTTCTGTGCAGCCTGCTGTTCGGCGCCGGCTTCGCGTTGTTTTACTTTGCCCATGTTCTGTTTGATGCGGTTACGCCATTTGCCGGTTTCGGCACTGTTTTTGTCAGCCTGATAAGCAGTGTCTTTGTCAAAACGGATCGCGACCGCCGCGCAGCGGAAAATGCCTTGCATAAAGAGCGCGAGGCTGCGGCAAAGGTCGCCGGTGAGCTGGAGGCCGCACGGCGTATCCAGCTTGGCTCGCTGCCCCGGGCACGGCAGCTTTTTGCCAACGAGCGCCGTTTTGATATCGATGGATTTCTTGAGCCGGCACGCGAGGTGGGTGGTGATCTTTACGATTTTTTCATGCTCGACGAACAGCGCTTGTTTTTTATCATTGGCGATGTTTCCGGCAAAGGCTTGCCGGCCGCGCTGTTTATGGCGGTAGCCAAGGCTCTGGCAAAAAGCCAGGCGCTGCGCGAAAGCGGTAATGTTGGCGCGGTGTTGCGCGCCACCGAAGTTGAGCTGTCCCGCGAGAACCCGGAAATGTTGTTTGTTACAGTGGTGGCCGGGATACTTGACGTCAACTCCGGCATTGTCGAGTTAAGCAACGCCGGCCACGACGCGCCGTGGCATATCACTCGTGATGGGCATGCCCGTCACCTCGAAATAGCCGGCGGGCCGCCATTGTGCGTTCTTGACGGGTACCGGTACGAAAACACGCGCATCCGGCTTGAGCCGGGCGATGCGCTATGCCTGATCACCGACGGAGTTACCGAGGCCATGAATGAGACCGGTGAATTTTACGGCAGCGAACGTTTAAAAGCGGTGCTGGCAGCGCCGTCTTCGGGCATGGAAGCGCTGATAGCGGCAGTGCGCGGCGATGTGCGGCGCTTCGTTGGAAATACCGAGGCTTCGGATGATATTACGCTGCTGGCGCTGCGTTGGAGCGGGCCGGAAGATGCTGTCAGCGTACGTTGACTTCGACGCGGCAGTTTTTTGGTTCCGCCACTTCGTCTGCGGTAGGCACCAGCGGCTCGCGTTCGCCGCGACCGGCAATGCTGATGCTTGAAGCGGCAATGCCGGCCTTGACCAGCGCATTGCGCATGGCTTCGGCGCGTTTAAGCGACAGGATATCGTTGCTCGCGTCGCTGCCGACACGGTCGGTGTGGCCTATGACCATGATTTCCGGCGCTGGGCGCCGCGCAATCTCGGCTTTTAATTTTTCCACCAGCGGTTTAGATTCCATTGTGATTTCATCTTTTCCCCTGACAAAGAACACAGAA
Source organism: Gallionellaceae bacterium (assembly GCA_019753125.1). Classification (GTDB taxonomy): domain Bacteria; phylum Pseudomonadota; class Gammaproteobacteria; order Burkholderiales; family Gallionellaceae; genus Gallionella. Next base: position 9,171 of record JAIELH010000068.1, read on the forward strand.
AAAGATACAGGTCTGGCAGGTTGCGCATCCAGTGCGGACTGATAGCGTGCACGGACAGAAGCAGCGTCTTCGCGAACAGCGTTGAGGCGGCCTTGGTTGTTGATCGCGACGGCAGTATATGGCTGATCCAGCAGCATGCTGCTGCCGGTGTTGGTGGCCACTACGACTGCCCCCGCTTTGCCGTCGGGGCCGGGCAGCAGTACGACGCGCTCGGCGGGAGGCGATGCGCAGCCTGCAATGAATATTGAAAGCGCCGAGGCCGCGGTAATGATGAAAGTGCGAGACATATCAATCCTTCGTCGCGTCAACCTCGATGATGAACTCGGTGCCGCGCACCCCCATTGTTGTCGTCGGCGTACGGAAACGCACCGAATCCGGCGACTGCTTGGCTATCTTGCCCGACACCACGGACAGTGTGCCACGCTTAAGCGTGGCGTCGATGGCGCCCGCGTGTGTCGATGGGTCAAAGGCAAATTTATTGAGCGACAAGGAAGAGTTATGCCCGGCCGAGAGCAGCGTATTATCCCGCAGCGTGATGCCGACCGAACCATTGCTGTCCGTAGTGACCTTGTCGGCAGCAAAAACCTGCGTGCCTTCCGTGGCGGCGAGTTTCTGCCCGCCACGCTCGATCGTTACGCTTCCCGTCACGGTTTTAATTGTGCCGGCAGGCTCTTCATCGGCGGCCAATACTGCGCCTCCATGAAGTGCGCATATCAACAGCAAGACTGCTTTCAACAGGTATTGGTTTTTCATCACAATCTCCTTTGGCTGAATTATACTTTTAACGATGTGCTCGCATAAATCACCATTCGCATTACATCGCACATTTCCCGCGCAAATGAATGTGCTGCCGGGAGCGCTTGATTTTGTTGCCGGTGCCTGTTTTCGTCTCGGTCTTCGCGACGATACTGTATTGCGCGCAAAACTGGTAATCGAAGAGCTGTTCACCAATAGCGTGCTTCATGGTTACCGTGGCGCTGCCGGAATGATCTGGCTGACCGCATACAACGAAAACGCTCATGTTTGCATAGGGTATCAGGACGCAGCGCCTGCTTACAACCCTTTTGATGAGAATGCCGTATCGGCCCGGCTAATGCACGCCAAAGCAGATCAATACACAGTTGGCGGGCTGGGTATCATTCTGGTTTCCCATCTCGCTGATTCCGTGAGTTATCGCTACGAGAATGGACGCAATATTCTGGGATTGAATTTTTTTGACCGCAAATGAAAGCGGTGCTTGGCAAACGTAGATGACATAACCAGCCCAAGCACTTGATTGGCAATCTGGGTTGTTTGGCTCCGACCTGGACTCGAACCAGGGACCTGCGGATTAACAGTCGGGCGGTCTGAAGTGGCATAAAGCC
>JAIELH010000073.1 GCA_019753125.1 Gallionellaceae bacterium
CCCTTATCCAGCGCCGCCAACATACCCTTGCCTTCCGCCACGACGGTGGTCCGATAGCCGTTTTTCTGCAGGTAATCGCCCAGCAAACTGCGTATCTCGGCATCGTCGTCCACGATAAGAATGTGTTCTGGTGTCGTCATGATGCTTTTATACCCGGTAAATCCAATTTAATGCAGCGAAATTGTAAAGCAGTGTAACGGCTCGGCACCTTGTCACAGTAAGTTACAAAAAAGGGCAGTTTTGATATATGCCATTTACACCACTGCCGTTAAATACGCTTCGCTGCAAAGCAATTCATTCATTTTACATGGAGACACAATCATGAAGTCTACCCAGAAAATTGCCTTGGTCCTTAGCACCAAAAAACCCTATTGCCGAGGGCGCACCAAGTGACTTGCACCAAGATAGCGAGTGCCGTTGTAGCTGGAATAGCTTTTCTGATTTCCACAACTGGCCTGGCTGCGGCGGATGAGCACATGCCAGCCACGCCCGCAGGCCTGCATGGCAGTATCGGGATGGGGGTGACCGTGATGCCCGAGTATGAAGGCTCGAAGGATCATAAGACGAGGGTCATGCCGAATATCAATCTGTTCTATGGTGACAGCCTGTTCTTCAGCCGTATGATGGCGGGTGCCAATCTGCTGCGCTTCAAAACTGATCAGGGTGTTGCCATCACTGCCGGGCCGCTTCTTGCCCTGCGCCGGGGCCGCGACCAGGATGATAATGCGGCGCTGAATAGGTTGGGAGATATTGATCGTGCTCTTGATGCAGGCGGTTTTGTTCACTTCCGCAAGCAAGGCTGGCATGCTTCCGTCGATGCCAGACAGAACGTCACGAATAGCGGACAAGGTGCGACGATGAAATTCTCCGCAGGCCATGGCATACCTCTTGGCCAAAAGTTCAAGCTCCATGCAAATCTTGAAACCACCTGGGCATCGGCGGACTACATGAAGACCTTCTTCGGCATTGACGCATTGCAATCGGCGCAATCGGGCATCGCCCAATATGAAGCCGGTTCGGGCTTTAAGGATGCAGGCGTGAGTGTCATGGCCGATTATGCGATAACCCACAATTGGTCAGGCTTTGCGACCATCCGTTACAAGCAACTTCTTGGTGACGCGGCCGACAGCCCCATTGTCGCGGATCTCGGCAGCAGAGATCAGGCGTCGGCAGGCATCGGCATCAAATACCGCTTCTGACGAGCATTTTTATCCGCATAGTGATGAACGGGCATGCCGCCATGCCTACTTTGATTGAAATCGTGTCCCGGCGGCGGGATACGCCAACTTTAATAGGGAGTATTGATATGAGCAGTGCAATCGGTGGTGCAGGAGGGTGTTCTTCGGCGATGATGGGCGGAATGAGTGGGATGCAACGTCCCGATCCGTCAAAAATGGCCGACAATTTATTTGCAAAGTTGGATACCAAAGGTCAAGGATATATCGAAAAGAGCGATTTTCAGGACGCGTTTGATCAGGTCTCATCGAAAACCCCCAGTGTGGACGACGTCTTCAAGGCGCTGGACAATAATGGTGACGGCAAAATAACCAAGCAGGAAATGTCCGACAGTGTCCAGAAACTTGCCGACCAACTCGTCAGCCAATTACAAAGCATGAGGATGGGCGGCAAGGGGGGTGGTATGGACAGTATCGGCATGTCGAAGAGCGACATTAGTAGCATGGCAGACAGTACCGGCAGCACATCGCAAATGCTGAGCGACCTGGTCCAGAATTTTGATGCGGCGGACACTAACCAGGATGGAAAAATCAGTGCGCAGGAAGCAATGGCTTTCCAAGCGTCGAACGAAACCGCCTCGCCCTCAAGCAACGCGCAGAGCAGCGATGCCAGGGTTATGGCTCAAATAATGGATCTGATGGCATCTTACGGAGTATTCAGTCAAGACGGGCAAATCAGCGGCAGTACCATATCAATGACGGCTTGAGCCAGAGGGGCGCAAGTTTTGCGCCCCATTTGTTGGATGGGCTGGAAAAAACTGTTTACCAAAGGATGTCCTGACATGAAAAAACCCCACAATTTTATCCTCAATTTCATCGCCTCTTCCTGCCTGCTATTCGCCGCAACCGGCGCGCAAGCGGTCGAGCCGCTCGCCTTGCAGCAAATCATGAAAGACCTGGGCAAAAACATGCAGGTCATCACCGACGGGATTTCCCGCGAAGACTGGGAACTGGTGGAAAAAACCGCGCCCCTGATCGCCGATCATCCCCAGCCACCCTTCTCCGAAAAAATGCGCATCATGGGCTTCATGGGCACCAACATGGGCAGGTTCAAGGCCCATGACGGCGAAACCCACGACCATGCGCAGGCGGCAGGCAATGCCGCCAAGGCCAAGGATGGCCAGGGCGTCATTCTCGCCTTCCAGAAGCTTCAGACCAGTTGCTACAGCTGCCACAGCGAATTCCGCAAATCGTTTGTGGAGCATTTCTATGGCAAGAAAGACGCCGTCCAGTGATCCATTGCTATGCGGTTCCTTCGTCACCGCATCCTACGGCCCTAACAGCACAGGAGGTGCATCGTGAATATTAGTGACACCAATAAGTTTGAGCATGCGCATTTGGAGCAATGGCTAGAAACCACGCGCCATTATTTGTTTGCCGATCTGGAAAGCCTCGCTGATGCAGCAGAAAAAGCGCTGCTTGAGTCGAAGCTGGACAGCCACGGCGCTCAGGGCCGCTTCATTTCCCGGGCCCGTGGGGGGCTTCTGCGCCTCTTGAAATGCACGGCGCAGCACGATCAAAACCCGCTGCAGGAGCTAGAACGCGCCTTCTATTTTCAGGTCTCGTTCATCTCGCGGCACCCCGATGTTCCCAAGCGCCTTCTAGGGTGGTTATCGCAAGACAGCGACACCCGTATTCGCCGACGTATCCAGATGGTCATCGACCACTACGAATCACGCCTTTGCCGAATGATTGGTCGGGCAAAGTGCCAGGGACTCATCCGGGCAGACATCGAACCGCAGACAGCGGCAAACCTCTTCGTTGGCATGATCCAAGGCTTGGCGCTCAGAATGAATGCCGGTCTGCTCCAGCGAGAGCTATTGTTGCGTGAGGCAGTCGAGGTTTTTGCCTTGTACCGGGCAGGGATGGCCTCTCCGTCGAAATGACATCAAACGAAGAGGATTTTTTATCAAAAAAACAATGAAAAAGGAAGTTCATCATGGCTACATTCAAACGACAACGCGGATTCCGGATCTGGGCGATTTCTCTGGTCGCGGTTGGGTTCGGTCTGCTGACCATCAAGGAAGGCGGCATGATCCTGTTCGGTGGCGAGGCGGCGCATACTGCAGCCGGCAACTATGTGCCGTTCGTGCTCTGGTTTAATTTTGTGGCGGGCTTCGCCTATGTCGTCGCCGGCGTCGGGCTGTGGCTGCAGCAACGCTGGGCGGTTTGGCTGGCTGTCGCCATCGCCGCTGCGACAATCCTCACGTTCGCGGCTTTCGGCGTGCACGTCTATTCCGGCGGAGCCTACGAGCAGCGCACCGTGATCGCCATGAGCCTGCGATCGCTGGTATGGGTGACGATCGCGGCCATTGCCTGGCGCGGGCTGTTGCGGCGCCTGGCGTGATGCCATGCAAGCCGCCTCCTGCCGCACGGCACGGCATGAAAGATGCACCAGGACGAGGTGCAGCGTGAAACTCACCTTCCTGGGGGCCGCACGCGAAGTGACGGGTTCCTGTTATCTCTTCCCATACATCGCCAGCGGCTTGCAGCGAGCGGGTTTCACGGGAAGTTGGCTATGAAGGCCTCGATGACATCCGCGTGGGCACTCACGCTGTTTTTACACATCGTGCCGGCCATCGCACAAGCCGCCAATGAAAATACCTCCAGCATCAAGGGTTGCAAGGCAGATGAGGTCGTCAGATTTCGCGGGGGGACCGCAAGACTGGAGAACGACCTTTTTACCGGTACCGACCAAAACTACACGAACGGCGTGGCATTCACCGCTGTTTCGCACGACATCGCCGGCAAGCTTCGAACCGAGTGCCTACCCACGCCGGTGCGACTGCATGCGGAACTCATCAAGTTTATGAACCCCGGTTTTTGGACCGATGCGGAAAACCCCGCACATACGCAAAACGTGGTGGTGAAGTTTGGCCAATCCATGTTCACACCGAAAGATCCTGCCAGAACCGATCTGATCGCGGACGATCGGCCTTATGCGGGTCTGCTGTATGTGGGCATGTCGTGGAACCGCCGGAAACATGAACCACAAAGCAACTCGGAAATGCTCGATACACGCGAGATCACCCTGGGCGTCATCGGCCCGCTGTCTCTCGCAGAACAGTCACAAAACCTGTTTCACGATGCGATCGGTGCCGATAGATTTCTCGGTTGGCAACACCAGTTGAAGAATGAGCCTGCGCTGCAATTGGCCATGGACCGCAAATTCAAGGACTATCGCGGAACGGGTGCGATCATGCCCGGTTTCTCTGCCGACTCGATCCGCTCGCTGGGGCTGCGACTGGGCAACATCGAAACCTCCGCTACCCTGGGCATCGAAGGGCGTATCGGCTGGAATCTGCCGAACGACTTCGGCACCTACCCGATCAGGCCGGGCGCCGAAAATCGTCCGCCATCCGCAGCCTCCGTCCATAGCGGCTCAGGCGATGCCCATTCGGCGGTCGCCAGGCCGCGCCCAGGCGTTCACCTCTTCGGGACTATAGAAACAAAGCTCGTCGCGCATGATTTTTCGCTCGACGGCAATCTCTTTCGATCAAGCCACAGTGTCACTCGCCGACCATGGGTTGCCCAGGCTGCTGTCGGGGTCAGCACTCATGGCTTGGTGGCCGGACACGGCGTCAAGCTGGCCGCGATGCGTGTTTACCGTTCGCGGGAATTCGAGGAACAGGGGCCAAACCAGGCTTATGGCTCTGTCGCGCTGAGTATTGAGTTCTAAAAACGCATTGCGCACTGATGGGCTCGCTCCCGCAAAAAATTTCTCCTGGGCACTGATTGCGAACTTTGGACGTGCCATTCTGCTCCCGGGTCAGTTAGCGCATTCCCCTATTTTCAAACCACCCCAATTCGGAGATAACCATGCAAGACCTGCAAGAAACCTGGATCGCAATAAAACTCGGCGGGATGATCATTCTGCCGTTGTCGTTGCTGGCGATCATCGCCTTGGCCATCATGTTTGAGAAGGCATTTGTCTATTGGCGTTATGCCCGCCTGCCGCTTAACTTGCTCAGACTCGCCGAGACTTATGGCTTCGCCTGGGAAGAGCTGGAGAAAAGGCTTTACGGCTTGAATGACCGCCATTATTTCAGGCGCTTTTTCGAGGTGGTCATCGCCAACCGGGGGCGTCCCGCATGGTGGATCGAATCCCGTGCGGCGGACGAGGCCCAGTTGATCGAAACCGCCCTTGCCCGCAGGTTGTGGGTGTTGGAAACCATCGTTACCGCCGCACCCTTGCTCGGGCTGATGGGAACCATAGGCGGCATGATGGATACCTTCAAGATCATCGGCGGTAGTGGCATTGTGAATCCCACGGGGGTGACGGGCGGCGTGGCACAGGCACTCATTGCGACGGCAATCGGCCTGTTGATCGCGCTGATTGCCTTATTCGGATTCAATTACTTCTCGCGTGTGCAATCGCAAACGATGGACGAAATGGAACGCCTCGGCACACGCCTGATTGATCACATCCGCCTGGATCAGCAGGGTGGCGCCCATGAAGCTGCGTAAGCCCAGGACATATCGCAAGGGGCGCATCGAAATCATCCCGATGATCGACGTGATGTTCTTCCTGCTGGCGGCATTCATGCTGTCTTCATTGTCGATGCAGAACCTCGATGCGCTACAGGTGAACCTGCCCCAGGGAAAAGCCGAAAAGCTCAAGACAGATACGCCGGTCACCCTGACGCTGACAGCAGAGAGCAAAATCCTGGTCAACCGCACGCCGGTGACCCTGCAAACCTTGGCCGCTACGCTCGCTCCGCTGCTGAACGATGCGCAGCCCGGCGTTATCGTGTCGGCGGACAACCTGGCGCCACAGGGCCTCGTGGTGCAGGCGATGCTGCAGGCCCGGGCGGCCGGTGCCAGGAATTTCCTGATCGCGGTAAAGCATGAGCATGAGTGACGCCATAAGCGCGCCAGTTTTCCGTCCGGGGGATATTCACCAGGCCATATGCAGCCATTGTGGCGAGATCGTACGCATCCATGTGCCCAATTTCCGTGCCAGGGAGATCGGGCTGTGGTGGCCGATACCGCTGGCGCTAATCATCTGGCTGGCGATCATCTGGAAATTCGGCTATTTCCTGAGTTCTCCCAAGGTCGAAATGGCAGCGCCTGCACCCATAGAAGCAAGCTTTGTGGAATTACCTGAAGTGGCACCAACCCTTCCGGCCAAAAGTCCGGAAGCTCAGTCCAAATCCCTGCCCAAGGCAGCCCGCCCGCCCAAGATAACACCTCGTCCTGATGCGTCACGTCGTACTGACATCGCAGCCACCAAACCTGTGGCCCAAGCAGATCCCGCACCCGAACCAAACTCGGCGCCGCCGGAAGACTTGATGGCCTATATCAATGCCGCCAGAGAGCGTCACCGTACCGCCGAGATGTCCGCCGAACGCGAATATGCAGAGGCAAGAGCTAAAGAACGCGGGCTTTCGTCCGACGAGATCAGGATGGCGAAAATCATGCGCAATCTCCAGCCGCAAGGCACGAACGGCGTGTTTCAGATTGTCAGCATGGGTGGCCGGACAGCCAGATATTCGTTTCGCGGCTGGACTAAAGACGCGAGTAGCGCCCGTCGTGAAGTGATCGAAGTCGATGCCGGGCCAAATGGTGATGTGGAGCGTGAAATAGTGCGCAGCATGATTACGCTGATCCGCAGATATTACAAAGATTATTTTAATTGGGAGTCGCAGCGTCTCGACCGAGTGGTCGTCCTGTCTGCACGCATGGAAGATAACGCGGGACTGGAAAATTTTTTGATGCGCGAGTTTTTTGCGGCTGGTGCCGGGCCTCACGGGCTTGCAGCGCGAAACAGAATTCAATAGCAATGCGTTACGAGCCGAACATGCCCGAATCTGCGGGCACATGAAGCACCCCGGTACCTTGTCACAATAAGTTACAAAAAAAAGCGGTTTTGACATATGCCGTTTACACCACTGGAGTTAAATACGCTTCGCTGCAAGGCACTATTCTTTTTACACGGAGAGTCACATGAAACGCACCAGGAAAATAGTATTGGCCCTTATCGCAGCCGCCAGCATTGGCGCGATGGCCTCCTCCTACGCAACCGGCATGGGAATGGGGCCGGGTGGAGGATGCGCGATGTCCGGTAAAAAAATGGCCAACCCAGCTCAAATAGACAGCAAACTGGCCGAAATGAAAAAAATTCTTAAAATCGGTTCCGCACAGGAGGGGGCATGGACGACGTTCGCCAAGATCATGAAGCAGCAAAAAACGGAAATGATGTCCGCGATGCAGGAGAAAATGCAGCAGCGTACCTCCAAGGTGCAGCCGGCTCAGGCTGCGCCGGACCGAATCGGCGAGCGTATCCAGTTCATGAAGCAGCGCGTGGCCGGCATGGAAACTGCGGCGGCGGCCATGAAACAGTTGTATGCCATTTTGACACCGCAGCAAAAAGAAATACTGGATGCCCGCTTTGGCCAAGACATGCCGATGTAGTTCTGAAGGCTTTTTGGCGAGAAATCATTAAATACCAGTTAGAAGCCCACCGGCATAGCCGGGGGGTTACTTCAAACTAAAAGGAGCACTGATATGTACGGTAAAAAATTGATGCAGGCGGCCACTGTGGCGTTGTGCCTCGTTAGCCTGAACTCTCTTGCGGCGCAGGATTTCTCCGCACTGAGCAAGCAGGAATTGATGCAACTGAAACCCAATGAGATGGGTGAGGAAGACCGCAACGCTTTTCGGGATGAGATGCGGAAACGTACCGCAAACATGAGCGCTACGGAAAAAGAGGAATTTCGCAACCAAATGCGGGAGCAAAAAAAAGCCAGGGGGGTGGGCAGGGAATGCAGGGAAGGGGTGGCATGGGGCGGGGGCAATGACCTTCAGTTTTACATTGATGCACACCGGGAATTCTCGGCGCCATCATGGCTGGACAAACACTGACTCTGTTTCAACAGAAACCTGATTGGGTTGCTGAGCGAGCAATAGCATTTGAAAAATTGATATTAAAACTGCGCAAAAACCCGATGAAGCCCAAGCCATTATCACTTCTATTAGCAACATTGCTCGGTGCGAGCAGTTGGGCGCAGGCCGCCGACCTGCTGGACACCTTGCGTGCCGCGCAGGCGAACGATCCGGTGTTTGCCGCCGCACGCGCCACACTGCAAGCCGGACAGGAAAAGCTGCCGCAAGGCCGCGCGCTGTTGATGCCCAGCATCAGCCTTAACGCGAACAGTACCTTCAACGATCAGACCACGCAGTATCAGGGCACCGCCCCCTTCCCGAGCGGCAATAACCGCTATAACAGCCACGGCTACGGCGTGAACCTGACGCAACCGCTGTTCCGCCAGCAGAACTGGCTGACCTATACCGAAGCCGAATTGCAGGTTGCACAAGCCGAGGCGCAATTCAGGATTGCCGAACAGGATCTGATCCTGCGCGTCGCGCAAACCTACTTCGATGTACTGATCGCGCAGGACAATGTGCAGCTGGCTGAGGCGCAGAAGACTGCCATTGCCGAACAACTGGAACAGGCCAAGCGTAACTTCGAGGTAGGGAGCGCCACTATTACCGACACCCACGAGGCGCAGGCGCGTTACGACCTGACCGTGGCGCAGGAGATCGCCGCGCAAAACACGCTGGAAATCAAGAAACGCACATTGCAACAATTGATCAACACGATGCCGAAGGAACTCAAGCACCTCGGCAAAGGATTCAAGCTGGATGCTCCACAACCCGCCGACATGGAAAAGTGGGTGGACGATGCTCAGTCGAACAGCCTGCAACTGGCCATCGCACAAGCGGGCGCCAAAATTGCCGAGAAAGAAGTGGCGCGCAACCGTGGCGGACACTATCCAACGGTGGACCTGGTGGCGAACTATTCCAACAGTAATGCCAATGGTGGCAGTTTCGGCGTGGGCAGCGACAACACCAATAAGAGCATCGGCGTGCAACTGAATATGCCTTTGTTCCAGGGTGGGGCGACCCAATCCAAGTGGCGCGAAGCGGAAGCGAATCGCGAGCGCGCCAGGCAGGAGCTGGAAAACACCCGTCGCACGGTCGTCTTGCAAACCCGCCAGGCCTATCTCGGCGTGGTCAGCGGCATCGCCCAGGTCAAGGCATTGCAACAAGCGCTCGTCTCCGGCGAAAGTGTCCTGGAAGCCAGCAAGCTGGGGCAGGAGGTCGGCGTACGCACCAACCTCGACGTGCTGAACGCGCAGCAACAACTCTACTCGACACGCCGCGATCTGTACCAGGCCGAGTACAGTTACTTGTTGAGTCAGCTGCGCCTGAAAGCGGCGGTGGGTTCGCTGGGCGAGGATGGATTGGCTGAAATCAATCAGGCACTCCACTAACAAATCTTTTATCTAGCTCACATTCAGGAAAAACGATGAAAATTCCCATGATTCTGCCACGACAGATTTGGTTTGCCGCCTTCGGTATTGTGCTGCTGCTTGCCTTAATCTGGGTGGCTTTGAAGAGCGGCCCGCTCGCGCCGATACAGGTAACCGTAACCCAGGTCGCCAAAGGGGAAGTTTCCCCCGCTTTGTTCGGCATCGGCACGGTGGAGGCACGGCGCGCTTATCTCATCGGGCCAACTATCGCCGGCCGGGTCGGGCGCGTGCTGGTTGATGTGGGTGATACGGTTCAGGCCGGGCAGTTGTTGGCGGAAATGGATCCGGTGGATCTTGATGCTCGGGTGAGCTCTGCGATTGCGGCTGCGACTCGCGCCAAAAGTGCCGTAACAACGGCACAAGCCCAGTTGCAGGATGCTCTCAAGAAACAGCTTTTTAATATCCATAAGATCAATAAGTTACAGCAACTCGCCAACAGTCAAGGAGCTATCAAACGGCTTCAATAGGCTGCATACTGAAAC
>JAIELH010000094.1 GCA_019753125.1 Gallionellaceae bacterium
ACGGGCTGTGGCTGGAAGCGCGTCGTCCCTGGATGTATCTGCGCACACCTCTGGCTCGCCAGCGGACTGTGCCCATGCCTTACGGTGTCGTTACTCGTGAGCTGTCGCTTGCGTTTGGCAAGATTCCTCGCCGTCTGGTCTTCGAGTTTTTCCGTTACGCCGCAGAGCGGTGCCCGGATGAATGCGTGGGCTGGATAGTGTGGAACGCGCGAACTGGCGATATGCGACTGGAACGCCTGGAAGAACTTTCCACCGGGTGCAGTCACGTTCGCTATACGCGACCGACTCTCGATGAAGGTGAGCATATGGTGGTTGATATTCACTCCCACGGTCGTCTATCGGCCTTCTTCTCGTCTGAAGATGATCGTGATGACAGGGGTGAGTTCAAGATTGCCGGCGTGGTCGGTAACTGCGAGAAGGATCGCTGTTCTACTGCTTTCCGCCTATGTGCTAACGGGCTGTTTCTGCCGCTGGCTTTCGGTGCGGAGGATACGAAGGGAGGGGATGATGGCTATACATCTACTCTCTCCTGAACTCCTCACGCGGGAAGTTCATGTCGCAGTAATCGGCGCGGGCGGCACAGGCTCTCAGATGTTGACGGGATTGGCCCAGCTTCATACGGCCATGATCGCGCTGGGGCACCCCGGCGGCCTGGAAGTCACGGTGATAGACAGCGACCAGGTTTCGGAAGCCAATGTCGGGCGGCAGATGTTCTATCCGTCTGATGTGGGTCTTCCGAAGGCGACAGTGCTCGTCAATCGCATCAACATGACGATGGGCACAGCTTGGCAGGCTGAGACGAAGCGCCTGACCGGCAACGAAAATCTGCGCACTGATCTGGTGATCGGCTGCGTGGACAATCGCAAGGCCAGGAAGGCAATCCTTGACGCGGTATCCCGTGGCGGTGGCGGCTATTGGCTTGATCTTGGCAATCGGCTTCACGATGGCCAGGTCATTCTTGGCCAAGTGCCATCTCGCTGGGACAAGCCAAGTGTGGAGCGCCTGCCGCATGCAATAGACCTGCTCCCTGAAATCGGGGACGAGACGCAGGAAGCCGATGACAACACACCGTCATGCAGTCTGGCGGATGCGCTCGAAAAGCAATCGCTCTTCGTCAACAGGGGCGTTTCGCTTTATGCCTTGAATCTCCTGTGGGAGCTTTTCCGCTACGGACAGATCGCCTACCACGGCGTTTTCGTCAATCTCAAAAATGCCCGGACGACACCGCTTCCCGTCGATCCGGAAACATGGGCCCGATTTGGTTTTCCGAAACGCAAGCGCAGTCGCAAGCGCGGATGAAAACAGGGCATTTACCCGGCGGAAACGCCGGGCTTTCCAGAGAGGGTTGAGGCAGCCTTTTGTGGAAAGTGGATTCCCGTTCCTTCTGGAGGATCAATCCTCAATATAGGTTTGCATTGCAAGCGGGACTGGCTGATTATAAATTGGCGCTTTCAGTGTCTGCTGGAGGCTAAGCCGGAAATTTCGAGATGGTCTTCGTAATCGGCCACAGCGAACCGTCGCTTCAGTCTTGGCTGATTTGACGATGGGCGTCTGCATTGTGGTAGGCTGTTTGCAAGGCGCAATAGCCGCAGTGTGCCAGTTGTGACTGTTGGCGAACGCCCGCTTTAGCGAAATGAAAATTCCCGTGCGCGCAAAAAATTGTACTGCACGACAGCAGACATTGGCCAATTCACCCTATCGACCCAAACCGGCCTGATAACGAGGAACATTTTTAATGGCTGGTTTCTTATCATTAAGCTGTCGTTCGTATTGTTGGCTTGGCAGACAGCAGCTCGGCCATGGACTAAACCGCTTCGCGGTAATTGGCGCTCCGAACGTATTGCAGTGATTGATTGCAGGTGTTGAAACGGCCGTTCTGTTTCCTTAACTTGGCAAGCGAGGCAATCCGCCTCATTTACCGAGAGGAGCAGAATCATGACTGCATCGACCTCGTCCGTTTCCCCGTTACGTCAACGCATGCTGGACGACATGCGGATGCGCAAACTATCCCCCAAGACCCAGATTGGCTATATTCGCTCAGTGCGGCAATTCGCCGCGTACCTCAAGCGATCCCCCGACACCGCGACTGCCGAGGAGCTACGGCTCTATCAGTTATATATGATCGATCACGGCACTTCGGCGGTCTCGATCACGGCACTTCGGCGGTCTCGATCAATAACGCGCTCAGCGGCTTAAAATTCCTGTTCGAGCACACGCTCGATCGCCCCGAACTGATGCGCAAGATGCAGTCGGTACCGGTTCCCCACAAACTCCCGGTCGTGTTGAGCCGCGACGAGGTATCGCGCCTGCTGGCCGCCGTCGGCAATCTCAAACACCAAACGGCGCTCTCTGTCGCCTACGGTGCGGGGCTGCGCGTGAGCGAGGTGTGCGCACTCAAAGTCAGCGATATCGATAGCGGGCGCATGACTCTGCGTATCGAACAAGGCAAAGGCAGCAAGGATCGCTATGCCATGCTCTCGCCCGTCCTGCTCGAACAATTGCGCCACTGGTGGCGACATGCCCACGCACAGGGCAAGATGCGCGAAGGTGGCTGGTTGTTCCCCGGACTGGATCCCATCGATCCGCTCAGCACACGCCAACTCAATCGCGCCATTCACGCCGCCGCAGATGAGGCGCATATCGACAAGCGCGTCTCGATGCACACCTTGCGCCACAGCTTCGCCACCCACCTGCTGGAACAGAAAGTGGACATCCGGGTGATCCAGGTATTGCTGGGCCATCGCAAGCTGGATACGACCGCACGCTATGTCCAAGTCGCCACCGACCTGCTGCGCGAGGTGATCAGCCCGCTGGAGGTGCTGCCGACCACATAGCGTGCGACCATGCAACGCCCCGCACTCGAGGTCGCGGATATCTTCCGCAGTCACGGACCTGCCTGGCGGCAAAGTCAGTACGGCCACTTGAACCTGAGCCAACTGAAGGTCATGTCCGCCATCGAACAATGCCGCAGCGCGGCACTGGGCGGCCATGTGCTGAGCTGCACCGCCTGCGAACAGACCGGGATCGCTTACAACTCCTGCCGCAACCGGCATTGCCCAAAGTGTCAGGCCAGTGCCGCCAAGCGTTGGCTCGAAGCCAGACAGACCGAACTCCTGCCGGTGGACTATTACCATGTGGTGTTCACCCTGCCAGAACCGATCAGCGCGCTCGCCTATACCAACAAGGCGGTGATCTATCGGCTGCTGTTTGAAGTCGCAGCGGAAACGCTGCGTACCATCGCAGCCGATCCCAAGCATCTGGGGGCGCGCATCGGCACAACACTGGTGTTGCACACCTGGGGATCGGCGCTGACGCACCATCCCCATGTGCATGGCATCGTGCCCGGCGGCGGCCTGTCATTCGACGGCGAGCGTTGGATCGCCTGCAAGCCGGGTTTCTTCCTGCCGGTGCGGGTGCTGTCGCGTTTGTTCAGGCGGCGATTCCTTGAAGAGTTGGAGAAGGCCCATCACCTGGGACAGTTGCAGTTATTCGGTAACCACGTCCCGCTGGGCGATGCGCCGGCATTCTCGGACTGGCTCGCACCGTTATGGAAATGCGAATGGGTGGTGTATGCCAAACGCCCCTTTGCAGGGCCTGCGGCGGTGCTGGCTTATCTGTCTCGCTATACCCATCGGGTGGCGATATCGAACAGCCGGCTCATCAGGATGGACGAGCATGGTGTGACGTTTAAATGGAAGGATTACCGCGCCAAGGGGAGCACGCGACACAAAACGATGACGCTCGGCACAGGCGAGTTCATGCGTCGCTTCCTGTTGCATGTCCTGCCGGGCGGCTTCCATCGTATCCGTCACTATGGGTTGATTGCCAACACCGGACGACGGGAGAATCTGGCGCGGGCACGCGAGCTATTGCATGTCGTGCCGGTGAAGCCGAAAGAGATCGATGCGCCAAGCGAAGCGGTACAGCCCACCTTCGTCTGCCCCCACTGCGGTGCTGCAATGCGCGTGATCGAAACACTGGCGCGTATCCAAACAATACGGGCACCGCCTCATCTGCGGGGGCCGCCATGAACGTAACGGCGTTTTACGACCCTGCAACGTGTTGCCGGTCTGGACCGGCAAGCTGCCGCTTTGTGTCGTGTCGCATTAACGGTTCAACGACACCGGCATGCAACCTCTACATTCAGGTCTGTGCGCTTGTAATAGACCGTCCGAACAAATTGCTGCGCTTACTGATCAGGCAGGTTGCTCATTCAACGAGCAGTGCAAATCTTCTAATCCCCATAGCCCGCACGCTGATCAAAGTGCATCAGTAACTCACGCGGTTTCCTCCTTGGAGCGGTTGCCCGACGTCAGCCCGGAACGTTCTGTCGCATCCTGAACACGCAGCAGCCGATGGGCTGACATCTGACAACCCTTAACCATAACGGACCCTGACGATTTCCTAAAAAGGCTGTCGGCGTGGCCAGCTGCAATGTCTGCTTCCAGAAATTTCTTGGGGGCGCTAATAACCCGAGAGAGGCAGTCGATCATTAAAACTCACCGCCCGTTAGCGGCCATTCGTGATCTGCGGCAATTGACCATTGGTAATGGTTCGCATGATACTCAATTACGGAAATGTTCTCGTCCAATCTTCACTTTGGTGTATGAGCGCCACGACCGTACCACCCTTGGCTACGATTCACGATGTACACCACGCTCAGCATCACAGGCACTTCGATTAACACTCCCACCACCGTCGCCAACGCCGCACCAGACTCGAAGCCGAACAAGCTGATCGCGGCGGCTACCGCCAACTCGAAAAAGTTGGATGCGCCAATCAAGGCGGATGGCCCGGCAACGCAGTGCGCTTCGCCAAAACATCGGTTTAGCCAGTAAGCAAGACTGGAGTTGAAATAAACCTGTATGGTGATAGGTGCAGCAAGCATGGCAATAATCAGCGGATGCTCAACGATGGATTTACCTTGGAAGGCAAACAATAAAACCAAGGTCAGCAATAAAGCGAAAATTGACCACGGCCCGATCTTCGCAAGTGTCGCGTCAAAGACCTGTTGCCCTTTGTTCAGTAACATCTTGCGCCAAAGCTGGGCAATCGCTACGGGAATGACGATGTAGAGCACCACTGACACCAACAGCGTACCCCATGGCACGACGATGGCTGACAAACCCAGCAGCAAAGCCACCAGCGGTGCGAAGGCGAACACCATGATGGCATCATTGAGTGCCACTTGGCTTAAGGTGAACAGCGGTTCGCCGTCCACTAAGCGACTCCACACAAATACCATTGCGGTACAAGGTGCCGCCGCAAGCAATATCAACCCTGCAATATAGCTATCGAGCTGGTCGGCTGGCAGATATGGTGCGAACAGATGACGTATGAATAACCAACCCAGCAAGGCCATTGAGAACGGCTTGACTGCCCAATTGATGAAAAGCGTGATGCTAATGCCGCGCCAATGTTTGCGCACCTCATGCAACGAGCCAAAGTCGATGCGCAGCAACATGGGAATAATCATCACCCATATCAGGAGACCGACCGGGAGGTTGACCTTGGCGATTTCCAGTCCACCCAGCCAATGGAACGGCGCAAAAAAGAATTGCCCCAGCACCACACCAACTATGATGCACAGAAAAACCCAAAGGGTGAGATAGCGCTCGAAGATGCTCAAGTGTTCAATCCTTGATTTGCCCGATCTCGGCGAGTTTATCCCTCAGTGCAAGTTTGTCTAATTTTTCGACAGGTAAGCTTAGGAACAATTGAATGCGCCGTGCCAATTGATCGGCGGCCCTTTTGAAAGCAGCACGACGAGCCTCGTCACCCTCGATATGGGCTGGATCGGGGATACCCCAATGTGCGGTAACAGGTGCGCCATACCAGACTGGGCATGCCTCACCTGCAGCGTTGTCGCAAACGGTAAAAACAAAATCGAATTCTGGCGCCCCAGGTACTGCGAATTCATCCCAGCTCTTGCTACGCAGTCCTTCGGTGCTGTGTCCGTTCGCTATCAACCACTCCAATGCACCTAGATTTACTTGTTCGGCAGGCTTGCTGCCAGCGCTGTAGGCTTTGAATTTGCCTTTACCCAAAGTGTTGAACAGGACTTCGCCCAAAATGCTTCGAGCAGAATTGCCAGTACATAAAACTAGCACGTTGTATTGCTTTTCGATCATTTCGTTTTTTCCTTTTAGCATTTCTTACTTGCAGTCCTGCAAGCCTCTGCATTTCCACCGCAACAGTTTTCAGTTAAGTAATCCACCATGCCATTCATTACCTCGAAATTTGCCGAATAGAAGACAAAGCGACCATCTTGCCGACTCTCGATCAACCCTGCGTGGCTCAGCGTTTTGAAATGGAATGACATCGTGGCCGGAGATACTTTTAGCTTCTCGGCGATCTGTCCTGCCGCCATCCCTTCAGGCCCACAACTCACCAATAAGCGATAAAGTGCCAAGCGTGTTGGTTGTGCGAGTGCCGCTAATGCCTTAACTACTTGAGCTGGCTTCATATATCATATATTTCGATAGTTAAAGAATTATTAAAATGACGGACAATTTAATCACAACGGCTTTGTAGATTCAACTACTGATATTGGGGAGTTAAAAAGCTGAGATTTGGTATTTACAACCGGATTTACACCTCGTCTGGCATCAATTGGCACCTATACACAGAACCGAACTATGTGTAGTTAAAGTGTTTGGCGCCAGTATTTTCTAACATTGAAACCATACAAGCTCCGCATAGTTTTCAGCGCATGAAGGAGTTGAAACAATGTGTCGTGCCTGCGATAGCGAAAAGTGAGTAGTAAATCCGCTGCGCCGATGAGCGCCGCCATTTGGCAATTGGAATTTCACGTCAAAATACACAGCTAAACTATGACAAGTTCACCGCCTGCCTGCCATGCCTGAAGCCCAGCAAACACACCAATCTCAGACGCTCATCTGCTTGGTACTATCCATAGTTCAGTTCTGTGTATAGTGGCACAAAGTGACTATCCACCAAATGCACCACAAAGCGGGCATCCAGATGCTTGATCATTCATGGTGATTATATTTTCCAATGCTGGTGTGATCCTGAAGCGGATTTTGATTGGGTAATTTACGTGTGCAGGTTAGCCTCGGAATCGCATGGTCAAAAATGGTTTACGAGTACTTGATGTTCATACGATTTTCCGTTTCAACAGGATTGGTGCCCGGCAGGCGGCAGTCAAGCATGGCGCCGCGCACAACATCAAGCGCGCGGTGGCGCGGGAAGGTCGTGCGCCAGACCATTCCGACGCGGCGGGTCGGTTGCGGGTCGGCAAAGCGGCGAACGCAAAGCAGCGCATCATTCGGCGGAATGCTATCCACTGCTGAAGCGGGCATGACCGTGATACCGACGCCAGAGGCGACCATGTGGCGGATGGTTTCCAGCGAACTGCCTTCGATCACATGCGGTGATTCACCTCGCTTGTTTATTGCGATTGCGCACAGATCAAGCACCTGATCGCGGAAGCAGTTGCCGGAGCCGAGCATTAACAGGTTCTCCGCATACAGTTCCGCCGGATCGATCGCCTTGCGCGCTACCCACGGGTGATCGGCGGGCACAAGGACACGGAATTCTTCGTCATATACAGCCAGCGTTTGCAGGCCAGGCTCGTCAATGGGCAACGCCAGGATGGCGACGTCAAGCTCTCCGGATTTCAGTCGTGCCAGTAATACCTGTGTAAATGTTTCTTCCAGAAATAGCGGCATTGCGGGTGCACGCCCCTTCAGCAAAGGAACCAGCTTCGGCAGCAGCCACGGCGCAATGGTCGGAATGACGCCTATGCGCAGCGGGCCCGCCAGCGGATCCTTGCCTACGTCCGCCATTTCGGCGAGCCGCGCCACTTCGGCCAGTACTTTCCCGGCCTGCTCGACCACCTGTTCACCAATCGGCGTTGCTCGCACCTCCTGGGAAGTGCGTTCGAACAGGGCCACGCCCAGCTCATCTTCGAGTTTCTTTACCGCGACAGACAGGGTCGGCTGGGCCACGAAGCAGGCATCGGCAGCGCGCCCGAAGTGGCGCTCGCGCGCGATGGCGATAATGTAACGGAGTTCTGCGAGCGTCATAGGGAAACTAAATATTGGGTACCGAATATAAATAGAAAATAACTATTGTGAGCATACAAACAATTTATTGGATTGATCAAGCCGATTTTTATAAGCTGCCATGGTCACTTGACAAACAACCCACAACTAGAAAGGTGTAAACATTCATGAAAACTCGCATCCTCACAGCATTCCTCTTTGCCACCGGTATGCCGCTTGCCTGGGCTGCCAGCAACGAACCCATTCAGCCCATCACACCCCCCAAGCAGATCGACCTGGGGATGGTCGAGTTGGGCAAAAAACTCTTTTTTGATCCGCGCCTATCGAAATCCGGCTTCATTTCGTGTAACTCCTGCCACAATCTCTCGATGGGCGGCACCGACAACATCAAAACCTCGATTGGTCACAATTGGGCAGAAGGCCCGATCAACGCGCCTACCGTGCTGAACTCCAGCCTCAACGTTGCCCAGTTCTGGGATGGCCGTGCTGCTGACCTTAAAGCACAAGCCGGTGGACCTATTGCCAACCCCGGCGAAATGGCCTTCACCCATACCTTGGCCATTGACGTGCTGCAATCCATTCCCGGTTACGTGCGTGAATTCAAGCAGGTTTTCGGCAAGGACATTATCTCCATCGATGAGGTGACTGCCGCCATCGCCGAGTTCGAGAAGACGCTCGTCACACCCAATTCCCGCTTCGACCAATGGCTGCTCGGCAAGCGGGATGCGCTGACCACTGATGAGATGGCGGGCTACAAGCTCTTCAAAGAAAGCGGTTGCGTCGCCTGCCACAATGGCGAGGCTGTAGGTGGCAATTCCTTCCAGAAAATGGGTGTTGTCGAGCCCTACAAGGCGAGCAGCCCGGCCGAAGGGCGAAGCGCCGTCACCGGCCTAGACGCTGACCGCTTCAACTTCAAGGTGCCGACGCTGCGTAACGTGGAAATGACCTATCCCTACTTTCATGACGGCGCCGCCAACACGCTCGGTGAAGCCGTAGATACCATGGGTCGTGTCCAACTCGGCAAAAAGTTTACCAAGGATGAGAATGCTAAAATCGTGTCTTTCCTGAAGACACTGACCGGCGATCAGCCTAGCTTTGCGTTGCCGATTCTACCACCGTCTTCTGACAAGACCCCACGGCCACAACCGTTTGTGAAGAAGTAATAACTTTTCTGCAAAGACATCCTGGCATTCCGGGATGTTTTGTATCGGTGCCAGGAACGGCCAGCCAAAATGGGGGTGAACATCGAGCGCTACGAATGGAATGGGCGGTGTGACGTGTTTTGGTTGCCGTAACGTCTGCCGGTCAATTATGAAACGTCAGTGCCGGGTGTCTTCGCCGCCGGCGATGCGACGACGGTGCCCTACAAACAGATCATCATCGCAATGTGCGAAGCCGCAAAGGCAAGCCTGTCGGCGTTCGATCACCTGATCCGTGCGTCGGTGCCGATGTAGCGGAAGTTTCGATCATTCGATGAACTATACTGAAGCCTGTTACTGCATCTGCGGTTCACAATTTTCGGAACACCATGAATAATTTTTTATAACTTTTTTTTGAAAGGCAAAAATCATGAACGAAAAAATTAAACTTACCACCAGCGCCGGCTGCCCCGTCGCCGACAACCAGAATGCGATGACCGCAGGCCCGCGCGGCCCGATGCTGCTGCAGGATGTCTGGTTCCTCGAGAAACTCGCCCACTTCGACCGCGAAGTGATCCCCGAGCGGCGCATGCACGCCAAGGGCAGCGGAGCTTTTGGCACGTTCACCGTCACTAACGACATCACGAAATACACACGGGCGAAAATCTTTTCGCAAGTTGGCAAGAAAACCGAGCTGTTCGCCCGTTTCACGACTGTCGCAGGGGAACGCGGCGCGGCCGATGCCGAGCGCGACATTCGCGGTTTTGCGGTAAAGTGCGTATTCTGCTGAAATCAGCCGCCAATAATGCTGGAAACCTAGCCGGCGATAATGCTTAAAGAGGGCCACTGCAA
>JAIELH010000061.1 GCA_019753125.1 Gallionellaceae bacterium
CGACGATGGACGGTTCAGTGTCTATCACGTCATTCGCGCAAAGCTCGTCGAAATGGGTGTTCCGGGGGCGGAGATCGCCTTCATCCACGACTACGACAGCGATGCCGCCAAGGCAGAGTTGTTCAAGTCGGTGAGGGAAGGGCGGATTCGCATCCTCCTCGGCAGCACCTTGAAGATGGGTGTTGGCACCAATATCCAGACCCGTCTGGCGGCGTTGCACCATCTGGACGCTCCCTGGAGGCCATCTGATGTCGAGCAGCGGGAGGGGCGCATTATTCGGCAGGGCAACCTGAACGAAGAGGTGCGAATCATCCGCTATGTCACCGAGGCCTCGTTCGATGCCTACATCTGGCAGACCCTCGAAACCAAGGCACGCTTCATCGCCCAGGTTATGCGTGGTGATACCGGAATGCGTAGTGCGGAGGACGTGGAACTGGCTGCGCTGTCCTATGCCGAGGTGAAAGCCTTGGCATCGGGTAATCCGCTGGTGATGGAAAAGGCGGGCATAGATGCCGAAGTCGCAAAGCTTTCATTGCTGAAATCTCAATGGGACAACCAGCGATGGACGAACCAGCGGGAGTCGGCGACCTTGCCGGGCAGAATCGAGAAGATCCGGGAACGGGTCGAATCGGTAGAAGCCGACATTGTGGATCGCGCGGATGTGCGGGGTAACCGCTTCAGCATGGTGATCGACGGGAAATGCTACATCGAACGGTCAGCGGCTGGAGAGGTGCTTCATCGGTGTTACATAGAGGCAAAAGCCAGAACCCGGAAGTTCGGGAACTGGGCATCCTCGCCGGGAGAAATAACGGTTGGGCAATTTGCCGGCTTCGATCTCGAAGTGACCATCCCGACAACAGCCGATGACGGCCCATGCTTTATCCTGAAAGGTCGGCGCGGTTATATGGCTCATCATTCAGATAGCCCGCAAGGGATGGTCAGGGTGGTCGAGAATGTGGCCAACAGCCTGGAAGGACGATTGGCAGAAGCCTGCGATGAGATGGCCCGGACAGAAAAGCGTCTGGCCGACATTCTCTCGGAGTTAGCCAAGCCATTCGAAAAGGAGGAAAGGCTGATGCAGTTGCTGGTGCGTCAACGCGAGATCAATGCAGCGCTTGATCTCGACAAGGACAACGCCGGTGCGATGGAAGCTGAATCTGCCTGATTGGAATTTTTTATCTGCACGTTCGGGGGCTCCTGCCCGATGGGGCAGCGGGTTCCCGACATTATTTGGAGACCCGTTTCTCATAAGAAAATGTTGCTCATGGCCCCGGACTTGTTCCGGGGCTTTCCATAGGTTATGACACTACATGCTCTATGGAAAGATGAGATCGACACGACCTGCCGGAATTTGGCATTTCGTATGGTTACTAGACTACTCTAGCCACACGAAAATTGACACTCGACTGGTGGTACACACTGTCACAATTTGATACAACACTGAAATCCCTGTGCAAAGTTCACCGCTCATTATGGACACATCAGGAACTCGACCTGATCTAGGCAACATCCAACTTAACTATAAGGAGTACATGATGAACAGCAGAAACTTTTTTTATAATGCAGCACTAATTTTCGGCCTGACTGCCACGGGAATAAGTCTTGCGGATGAAGTTACTACGGCAGACCCTTCCAGCATGAACAAGCAGGAGCGTGAGGCCTATCGTGCCGAAAGGCAGGCCAGCATGACCCCCGAGCAGCGCGCCGAAAGGCAGGCCTCCCATAGCAAGGGGGGCAGTTCTCAAGGTCGGGGCACAATGGCACGCGATGGTTCCGGATCGGGTGGGCAATATGGGCGCAGCGGCGGGCAGCACAACGGCAACGGCATGGGTGGTGGCCGTGGTCGAGGCGGACGCTGATAAATAACCTTTGATGTGGAGACCACGCTTGGTGGCATGAGCGTGTTTTCCATGGTCAAACCTATAGATATTGTGGTCTGTATGGAGGAAGTAAAAGGTATGATTCAGCATGTGCATAGACTTTACTTTTTTCCCTGTAATTAACGCATATACTGACAAATGCCAAGCCGCAGCAATGAGTACACTTAAGTTAAATATCCCCATCTTGGTCGGTATTGGCGAACAGGACGAAAGTGTTCCGGTTGAGTCTGCACGTTTTTTGGAATCGAGGTTCAAAGAGGCTGGCAAGAGCAACCTCATTCTCAACATCTATCCCGGTTTGAATCACCGCTTGAGCGGTAATGGCGTTTCTCATCGTAGCGAGTTTTTTGCAGAGCTGAGCCGCCTGCTACAACCGACGCATAACATTGTGGCACCCCCTTACCTTAATGGTAGGTTGCTCGGAAAATGCCATTGACTCACCGCCCCATAGAAGAAAAGGACATTCCGGTCGTCTGCGGCTTTCCGCAGAGTGAAGATGAGTTGTTTTTCATGTTTCCAAAAGCTTCGTATCCATTGTCTCCCACACAGTTGCGGGACGCAATTGCTCAGCGGTCAGATTCAATAGTGGTGGAGCTTGATGGTGAAGTTGTTGGGTTCGCTAACTTCTACCGCTGGGAAGCCGGCGGCTGTTGCTCCATTGGAAACGTCATTGTTTCCCCGGCAGCCCGTGGGCGCGGCGTAGGTCGCTATCTCATCGAACAGATGATTAACCTTGCTTTTTCAAAGCATCAGGCCGCCGAGGTAACGGTGTCGTGTTTCAATCAAAACATTGTCGGCCTGCTGCTTTACCCGAAGTTGGGCTTTCGTCCTTACGCTATCGAGGAACGGTTGGACAAGAAAGGCAATCGGGTTGCGCTTGTCCACATGCGGCTGCCGAAAAATGCTAGATAATCAACTGTTGGGCTTATATGTTCGAGATTGAATACCGCCACAATTTTCCTCTTGAGGCCGCTGATGTGGCAGCGGTTTTTGATGCCTCCGGTATTCGCCGCCCCACCAAGGATTTGGCGCGGATCGAGCGCATGTTTGCCAATGCCAACCTTATTCTCTCCGCTTGGCATGAAGGCAAGCTTGTTGGAGTGTGTCGCGCACTAACCGATTTTAGCTATTGTTGCTACTTGTCCGATCTCGCAGTGGATAAGGCTTTTCAAAAACACGGTATTGGACGTGAGCTTATTGCTCGTGCTCGCTCTGTTATTGGGGAAGAGGTGGCGCTTGTTCTATTATCTGCACCTGAAGCAATGGGGTATTACCCCACGGTCGGCTTCGAGGAAATTGAAAATGGGTTCATCATCAAGCGCGCCCGGTAAATCCAACTCACAATAGGACATAAGAGACACCAATGGAAATTTTAGCTTGGGCTTTTCTCGGTGGCATAGTTGGCGCTGTGCTCATGGACGTCACCGAAACTTATGCGGCCAAGGTAGGCATTAGCAGCGGCGTAAATGTCGCTTTGGTTGGACGTTGGTTCCTGGGCTTGTTGCGCGGACAGATCACCCATACCAACATCCGTGATTCCAAGCCATTTCCCCAAGAAGCAAAAGCTGGCTGGGCATTCCATATCCTTGTTGGCGGCGGCGGGGTAGCGCTTATCTATCCGCTCTTTTTCCAAGCCACGGGGTTGCCCCTCCCCAGTAATCATTTGCTTGGCGGCCTGCTATTCGGCTTGGCTACCTCATTGCTGCCCTGGCTCGTTCTTCTGCCCTCGTTCGGCTGGGGTTTTTTCGGGCGACGCGGGCCGCAAGGGTCAAATGCCTTGCTTGCAAGCACGCTCTCCCATATTCCTTACGGCCTCGGGGTCGGGGCTGTTATCACCGTGGGCTCATATATATGAGCAGTCGGGTGATAGGTAACCTATACCGAAATGCCAGATGACGCATGTGATCAACCGCCGTGGTAATAGCGGCGAAATCGGTCGGATCAATACAACCGGCTGGCAAATCCAGCAGGCTCCTGAAGCCAGCCGAGCGTGCTACGGCAGACGCGCTCGACGATCTCTTCCGCTTCCTCGTCCGTGGTTATCAGGGCCGGAAGCAGGCGAATAGTGGAATTGCGGGTAATGTTGATCAAGACACGCTCATCGAGCAGTGCCGATTCCATCAGCCCAGCACACGGACGTTGAAGTTCAATGCCGATCATCAGCCCACATCCACGGATCGTATGAATCCCGTATTTGCCGGCGAGGCGAGACGTAAATGCCTGCTGCATCGCTGTTCCGAGCTCGGCGGCACGCGCCACCAGATCATCGCGCTCAATGATGTCCAGCACGGTGCAGGCGGCTCGACATGCGAGCGGATTACCGCCGAATGTCGATCCGTGGCTGCCCGGCGCGAATAGTGCTGCGGCCTTGCCGGAGGCCAGGCAGGCGCCAACGGGAACGCCATTGCCGAGAGCCTTGGCGAGCGTCATGACGTCGGGCAGGATGCGTTCGTGCTGATGCGCGAACCAGCGTCCGGTACGGCCGATGCCGGTTTGAACTTCGTCGAGCATCAGGAGCCAGTCGTTCTGATCACAGAGCGAACGCAAAGCAGCAAGGTAACCCGGTGGCGCCGGATGCACGCCACCCTCGCCCTGTACCGGTTCGACAAGAATCGCCACGATATCCGGCGCTTGGCTGGCGAGCTGCCGCAGCGCCTCGATGTCGCCGAATGGTGCACGCACAAACCCTTGCACTAGCGGCTCGAATCCTGCCTGCACCTTGGGGTTTCCACTTGCGGCCAAGGTGGCAAGCGTCCGGCCATGAAAGCTGTTTTCCATGACGACGATCAAGGGCTCCGTGATGCCCCGCTCACGCGCATGCAAGCGGGCAAGCTTTATCGCGGTTTCGTTGGCCTCGCAACCGGAATTGCAGAAAAAGGCCCTGTCCATGCCCGAAAGGGCGCAGAGGCGTTCTCCCAGGCGTGCCTGCCAATCGATGCCGACCAGGTTGGAGGTATGGATCAATGTCTTCGCCTGCGCGTAGATCGCCTCGGCTATTTCG
Source organism: Gallionellaceae bacterium (assembly GCA_019753125.1). GTDB lineage: Bacteria > Pseudomonadota > Gammaproteobacteria > Burkholderiales > Gallionellaceae > Gallionella. Next base: position 4,882 of record JAIELH010000061.1, read on the forward strand.
GGGTGCGCATGGCCTAGACTGGTGACCCCCACGCCCGATATCGCGTCCAGATACTCCTTCCCCTGCTCGTCCCACAAGTGGCAGCCACGGCCTCGCACAAAGCTGACCGGCAATCGCTGATAGGTTCGCATCAGGTGGTTGCTATCCATTCCTCTTCCTCTTCTCTTCGAGATATTCAACGATCATCTTGCAGGGGCTGGAAAATCGGCTCGCGCGCCAAAAGCCGCAAGCCCCCGGGGCCGCTTTCGACGATGCGGCGCTCCTCGGTCGCCACAAATATTTCCACGCGATAGCCCGCGTCCTCGGGCAAGCGCGCGATGAGGTCGTCCACCGTCTCCGCCGCCCACGGCGTGTCCGCCTCGATACGACACCATGCGCGCCCATGCAACGAAACCTCGATCCGATATTGTTTGCTCATCAATCGATTTCCTCGGCAGGGAGTGAAGGAGGACAGCAACCAGATGATCGCAGCTTATGCATCATGCGCCGGCCCCTCGATCCGTGCCGCCCAGCTCTCGACCTCGCCGCACGCCAGGCGGGTTTCGATCATCCGCCGCCAGGACGGCACCAGCGGCAAGTCGCGCACCTGTGTCAACAATTCGCGGTCGAGCGGACGGTGGTAGAGCAGTTCAATAAGACGCAGCAGCGGCCAGTCGGGGTGTGGGCGGGCAATCAAGGTGATGGCATCGCCCGCCTGCAAGCTGCCTGGCTCCAGCACGCGGCAATACCAGCCGGTGCGCAAGGTCTGTTGCACGCGCAGCGCCATGTCAGGGACGCCGAAGCGGTCATTGAGCTTCCAGCAGGGCTGGCGTGACTGCGATACCTCCAGCAGCGCACCGCCGATGCGCAGCCGGTCGCCAAGACAAACGTCAGCCTCGGTCACGCCCTGTGTGCTGAGATTTTCGCCGAAGGCGCCTGGAGCGCCGAGTACCGGCCGCGCACCAAGCTCGCCGCGCCACAAGGGGTAGTGTTCCGTGGCATATAGATGCACGGCCTTGTCCGGGCCACCGTGCACGCGCCGATCACCCTGCTCGTCGCCCGTTAGACCTTCGCGATGCACTTGCACCGGCCCCTCGACCGGCTGCTTGGCGATGGCGCTCCAGCTGCCCGGTCGGGTGTAGGGCAGTGCGCGGCCGGTGAGCACGGTTTGTACGCGCCCGAGCAACAGATTCATGATGGGCGGCCCTCCACACCATCAATCCAGGCATTGAACACCGCTTCGGCGGCCACCTTGAGCGCTGCTCCGTATTTCTCTGCCTGCGCGCGCAGGGTGCATGGATCGATGCCTGCGTTCATCAGTTCGGCCGCGTGCCCCACCAGCCACTGTTCAATGCGCCTCGCGTCAGCTTCCAGATGGAATTGCAGCCCGAGCGCGTGATCACCGAGTGCGAAAACCTGGTGCGGGCAGATTCCCGTACGCGCCAGGACTTCCGCGCCAGGCGGGATGTCGAACTGGTCGCCATGCCAGTGCAATACCGCCACATCCGGCGGAAGAGCCGCCAGCACAGAGCGGCGCCCCGCATCGGTCAAGCTGATCGGGGCGAAACCAATTTCCTTGACGCCCATCGGACGCACCGCCGCTCCCAAGGCTCGCGCCATCAACTGCGCGCCCAGGCAGATACCCAGCAGGGGGCGTCGAGTACCGAGCCGCTGGCGGATCAGATCCAGTTCCTGGTTCAGAAATGGGTAGTTTTGTTCGTCATACGCGCCGATTGGCCCACCCAGCACGATCAGCAGATCGACTTTGTCCACATCCAGCGTCCACAGCTCGTGTACGCCGATGTCGTAGTAATGAATGGTGTAACCGCGCCTGCGCAGTAGCGGCTCGAGGATGCCTAGGTCTTCGAAAGGAACGTGGCGGATGGCAACAAGGGTTTTCATTTATGTACCATTACAATATAATGAATGTATGCAAACATTATATACAAAAGCTTCGGCCGCTGTCGAGATCGCCGATGATGTGGAGGCGCAGATTCGGGCGGGAAAACTGGCTGCCGGGGAGCCGCTGCCAGCGGTTCGCACTCTGGCGCAGCAATTGGGTATCAGTCCCAACACGGTGGCAGCCGCCTATGCGCGGCTGCGTGAAGCGGGATTGCTGGTCACCGATGGTCGCCGGGGTACCCGCGTTGCTGCTCCGCCGACCCACGGCGATGTGATGACGGCCGTGCCCGCTGGTTTGATTGATCTGACCAGCGGCAATGTGGATAGTGTCCTGTTGCCGCGCCCCGATCCCGCCTGGCTGGCGGAACAGGGGGTGCTCGCCGGATACGACGCGGACAGTGACGATGCCGGCCTGCTGGCCGTCGCGCGCCGCTGGATGGATAGCCAGAGAATCGCAGCGGAATCAGTCGGGGTATTTTCTGGCACGCTGGATGCTATCGAGCGTGCCTTGCGTCTGCACGCTCGCCCCGGTGCGCGCGTATGGGTGGAAGACCCATGCTGGCCACCCCTGCTGGCATTGCTGGCCAGCCTGCGCCTCAAGCCGGCTCCCTTGCGCGTGGACGCCGAAGGCTGCACGGTCCCCGAACCGGATGAGCAAGCCATCGCCCTGGTGCTCACTGCGCGCGCGCACAACCCGACTGGGGCCACGCTCAGCGCCGCGCGCCTCGCCGCCTTGAGCAAGGCGCTGCGGCGTCGACCCCGCACCTTACTGATTCTTGACGATTACTGGGGTCCACTGGCCGCTCGCCCCTTACCCGAGCTTGGCGATCTGCCGGAGCACTGGCTGTATGTCCTCTCAACCAGCAAGTTTCTCGGCCCCGATCTGCGCGTAGCGGTGGCAGGCGGCAATGCCGCACTTATCGAAGACATGCGCCGTCAGCAGGCATTGGGGCCGCGCTGGGTCAGTCTGCTGCTACAGAGGCTGGCCGCGCATCTGTGGCAGCACGCCGTGCAGGATGGTGGTCTGGACAGCGCGCGCAAGGCCTATGCCGAGCGCCGTTCCCTGTTGATCCACGCCTTGCGAGCGCGGGATGTGGATGTTCTGGACGCGGGCGAGGGGCTGCACCTGTGGCTACCGGTACCCGACGAATCGGCCATCATACAGGCGCTGGCGGCAAAAGGCTGGGCAGGCCAGGCTGGACGCCCTTTTCGCTTGCAAAGCCCGCCCGCCATCCGTATTAGTGTGGGCAATCTGGCGATAGATGCCACTGATAGGTTGGTCGATGATTTGGCGTCAAGCCTCCGCGCTCCAAGACGCGCCTGGATATGAGCGAACCAATCGGCTTTTGGCCACAATCCATCTCACGATAATCAGACAGTGGCCTCACCTTCACATCCATACTATAACAAGAGCACCGACTCCACTTGACTACCACTAGCTAAAAGGTGGGTTAGCGCAGCCGTCACGACGACTAAAGTCGTCAATCGCTCCGGCTGAACGCGCATGAGTCAACACCGGACAATCAAAGTCACCGGCTAAAGTCGGTGGTTTAAGACCAACCGAGTTGATAATCACACCAATACAGAGTGGTATTCATGATTACTCAAGCGCCCGTCCTTCTCCCTCCTCCTCAAAGGTTCGCCCATCGCGAATATGGTAGATGCGCTTGAAGGTGGGTATGATTTTCTCGTCATGGGTCACGACTATGATGGCAGTCTGATACTGACGGGCCATTTGGTTAAGGATGCGCACCACCGACAGTGCCCGTTGGCTGTCCAGCGGCGCGGTGGGTTCGTCGGCGAGGATCACCGGTGGCCGGTTGGCCAGTGCGCGGGCAATTGAGACCCGCTGTTGCTCGCCGCCAGAAAGTTCGGAGGTTTCTGCCCGGGCACGGTGCGCCACGTCAAGTGCCTGGAGTAACTCCATCGCTCGTGCGCGTGCTTCTCCGTTGGGTCGCCCTGCCAGCATGGGCAGCAGCGCAACATTGTCGGTCGCATCCAGAAACGGGATCAGATAGGGAGCCTGGAAGATGAAGCCGATGCGGTCCCGACGCAGCACCCGCAGGTCGGAAATCTTCCAGCCGTTGTCGTAAATCACCTCACCGCCCAGGGTCATGCGGCCCTGTGTCGGTTCGATGACCGCTCCCAGACATTTGAGCAGCGTACTCTTGCCGGCGCCGCTGGGGCCGACAAGGCCGACCACCTCGCCGGGGGCGACACTCATGTTCACTTCCTTGAGCGCATCAACGGCGGTATCGCCCGCACCGTAACGCTTGCTCAAGCCTTCGATGTGTATGCCGATGCCTTTGTCCACGTTAGCCTCCTATGGCGTTGGCCGGATCAACTTTGAGCGCCGCGCGTATCGCCAGCGTGCTGGCAAGGGTGCAAACCACCATCACGGCGACGAAGCCGCGCGCCGCGTCGCCCGGTTCGAGCAGGACATATTTTGGAAACGCCGGCGCCCACACGGTGGCGGCAATCTTGCCGACGGCGAAACCGATTAGCCCCAACCCTAGTGCCTGTTGCAGGATCATGCTGGCGATGGTGCGGTTGCGGGTACCAATCAGCTTCAGCACAGCAATCTCCCTGATCTTGCCCAGAGTCATGGTGTAAATGATAAAAGCGACAATGGCCGCACTAACGATGGTCAGAATCACCAGGAACATGCCGATCTGCTTGGCAGAGGTGGCAATCAGCTTGGCAACCAGAATTTCTTCCATCTGGTCTTGGGTAAAGACCTGCAAATGCTTCCAGCGGCGGATGTCCTGCGCCACGGTTTCTGCAGAGCGGCCCTCGGTCACCCGTACCAGCACGGCATTGACGTTGTGGTTGCTGGACTGCGATGCCTCGATTGCGTTCAGCAAGCCCGGCACACCGGGACGGTTGAGAGCGGGATTGGCGGCAGTACGGGCTCGATCGTTGACAATGGCGTCGTTATCCTTGAGAAATTGCGCTTCCTGTGCATCCTTGAGCGGAATGAACACCATCGGGTCACCGCCGGAGGACACCATGCGCCGGCTCAGGCCAACCACGGTGTAATCATGGCGGCGTATGCGGATATGATCGCCCAAGGCAAAGCCGGTTTTGACATCGGCCACAGCCTCATAATGGCCGCGAGTAATACGCCGGCCTGCGACCAGATAGCCCGGCTCGCCCGGCTGTCCGGGCTCGAAACCCACCTCCATGGCGCGCACGTCGGTTTTGCCTTTACGCACCTGCATGGTGAGATAAGTGACATTGGCGGCCTG
>JAIELH010000049.1 GCA_019753125.1 Gallionellaceae bacterium
TATAAATCAATTTAGATTTTCGATTTTCTTATTTGCGGCATCGCCAGCATCAGATAATACCCCATCGACCACAGGGTAAGCAGCGCGGCGAGGTAGAGCAGCAATGCGCCAATTGCCTGACAGTCGATACCCAGCAGGTGTTGGTGATAGAGCAACAGCGATATCGCAATCATCTGGAAAGTGGTTTTTACCTTGCCCAGCATCGAAACCGCAACGCTCCTGCTTTCGCCAAGTTGGGCCATCCACTCGCGCAGCGCCGAGATCGTGATTTCACGCCCGATGATGATAAAGGCGATGATCGCGTCGGCGCGCCCCAGCTTGACCAATACGATCAGCGCGGCGGCTACCATCAGTTTGTCGGCCACCGGGTCTAGGAATGCGCCGAAAGCGGAGAGTTGATCCAGCTTGCGCGCCAGATAACCATCCAGCCAATCGGTGATCGCTGCAAGTAAAAACACGGCGGTAGCAGCCAGATTCTTGAAGTGCGGAGCAAGCGTTTCGTCGGACAAATAGAAAACTGTGACGAATACCGGGATCAGCAGTATCCGTAACCACGTGATCAGATTGGGGATGTTGATTGGCATGATGGGCTTAATCAGGAGAGCCGCTAGTGTAGCTGCTGGTAAATCTTTTCCGCAAGCGCTTTGCTGATGCCTTCCACCTGGCAGAGCTGTTCGACGCTGGCTTGCGCCACCTCGCGCAGCCCGCCGAAGTGGGTCAGCAGGCTGCGCCGCCGCTTCTCCCCCACCCCGCTGATTTCTTCCAGGCTCGATGCGGTGCGCGCCTTGCTGCGTTTCGCACGGTGTCCGGTGATCGCGAAGCGGTGTGCTTCATCGCGGATCTGCTGGATCAAATGCAATGCCGGGTCATCGTTGCGCAACTGCTGCGCCGTACCATCCGGGAAGATTAGCTGCTCCATCCCAGCCTTGCGCTCTTCGCCTTTGGCTACGCCGATCAATGGCAGATCATTCAGACCAAGTTCGTGCATGATTTCCAGCGCGGCATGCAATTGCCCCAAGCCGCCATCGATCAGGATCAAATCCGGACGCACCCCCTCCCCTCCGGCCAGCTTCTGATAGCGGCGCATCAATGCCTGGCGCATCGCCGCGTAGTCGTCGCCGGGTGTGATGCCGGAAATGTTGTAGCGGCGGTATTGCGCCGAACGTATATCGAGGTTGTCGTATACCACGCAGGACGCCTGCGTCGCTTCGCCCATCGTATGGCTGATATCAAAGCACTCGATACGCTGCAACTCCGGCAGCTTCAGCCATTCGCGCAGCTTGTCCAGCCGCAGTTGCTGGCCGCCCTGTTGCGCGATGCGCTGCTGCAATGCCAGCAGCGCGTTGCGTTGCCCCATCTCCAGCCATTGCTTGCGCTCCCCGCCCGCCGCCTGGCTGATCTTTACCGTATGCCCGGCCTGCTCGCTGAGCAACTGGGCCAGCGTCTCATCGTGGCATTCCTCGCTCAACACCAGCAACGGCGGCACGCTGCGCTCCAGATAATGCTGGGCGATGAAGGCCTGCATGATCTCATCCGCCGCCAGCCCTTCGGCGTGCTCCGGAAAGAAGCTTTTGTCGCCCAGATGCCGCCCGCCGCGCACCATCGCCAGATTCACACACACCAGCCTATCTTTCTGCGCCAATGCAATGATGTCGGCATCGGTTGCGCCGCCGGTAGATTCGACAAACTGCTTTTGCTGCACGGTATGCAGCGCGCGCAACTGGTCGCGCAACGCGGCGGCCTGCTCGTAGTGCTGTGCTTCCGCCGCGCGCTCCATCGCGTTACGCAAAGCCTGCTCGACTTCCTGATGTTTGCCTTGCAACAGCAACACCGCGTTGCGGATATCTGCCTGATAGTCCGCTGCGGAAATCAGGTTTACGCACGGCGCAGTGCAGCGGTGTATCTGGTGCAACAGGCAAGGCCGGGTGCGGTTGTTGAACACGCTGTCCTCGCAGGTGCGGATCCGGAAAATTTTCTGCAGCAACTGGATGCTCTCCTTGGTTGCATGCGAATTCGGGTACGGCCCGAAGTATTGATGCTGCCGGTTGGGCACGCCGCGATAATAGGTGAGGCGCGGAAATTCATCGCCAGTCAACACAATATACGGATATGATTTGTCATCGCGAAACAATATGTTATAGCGCGGTCTTAAAGATTTTATCAGGTTGTTTTCCAGCAGCAACGCCTCGGCTTCAGAGCGCGTGACAGTGGTTTCGATGCGCGCGATGTGCGACACCATCAGGCGGATGCGTGGCGAAACGTTGGTTTTCTGAAAATAGGAAGAGACGCGTTTTTTTAGCTGCCTGGCCTTGCCGACGTACAGCACTTCACCGTTGCGATCATAATAACGGTACACGCCCGGCAGCAACGGCAGGCTATCCAGGATGGGCTTGGGATCGAATCTGTCAGTGGCCAAGGTGTTTAGCAATATCCCCGATAACTGCCTCGAACATCGCCGCAGTCAGGCGTTTGGTCTGGGTGTTATAGCGGCTGCAATGGTAGCTGTCGAACAGCACCAGGTTGCCCGGCAATTCATGCCGCGCACCGTGCGCGAAGGCGAAATCGCTCTTGCGCAGTTGCAGCGCCATCAATACTGATTGATGGGCGATCGTGCCCAGCGCTATCACTGCCGCATCAGACGGTAACAGCGCCAGCTCCTCTGCCAGATAAACATTACAGGTGCGGATCTCGGCAGGCTTCGGCTTGTTCTGCGGCGGCAGGCAGCGCACCGCATTGGTAATCCGGCATCCCTGCAAGCTCAAGGCGGAATTGGCATTTCCCTGAACATCCAGTGGTTCGGCACTGCTGGCAAAGCCGTATTTGTGCAGCGAGCCATACAGCAAATTACCCGCATAATCGCCAGTGAAGGGTCGGCCAGTACGGTTTGCGCCATGCATCCCGGGGGCCAGTCCGACGATCAGGAACCTGCTCCCCTCGCTGCCGAAGGAGCTTACCGGCAGGGCATGATAGTCATGGCGCTGGATGCGCACCTCGTCTAGAAACCCGGACAGGCGTGGGCACTGGCGGCATTCCGTCGAAAATTTCATCGCTTACTTATGCTGGAAAAAGCCGGCATACCACAGACCGATCAGCGCGCAGATACCTGCTGCGACCATCAGGTAATAAGGCCACAGCAGTTTCTTTTCGGCGAACGGGTCAACCAGTGAGCGGTGCGCGCCTTCCGGCAAGCTGGCCAACCCGGTCAGCGAAGTGCCAAACGGGATGTTGATGCGCACCCGTGCGTTGATCGCCCAGCCGCTGGCATCGAGTACCGGGCCAAGATTACGCCGCTTCAGTTTGAACCAGGCCATCATCATCGACGGGCCGGAAATCGCCAACATCAGGCCAGCCAAGGCCAGCGGAATTTGCCAGAACTTCAGCCCCAGAATGCCGCTGACGATCGATGCGAGAACACCGCCGATCGCGCCGATTGCCAAGCCGATCGCCGCAAAAATACCGGCAAACTTGCCCACATCGAAGGGTGGCTTGGCCGGTGTTGGCGCCGGTGTGGCAGCTGGAGTCGCCGGTTTGCTGCTTTCAAGCGCCGCCTTGAGCAGCTTGTCGTCCACCGAGCTGTCCTTCGACGCGGCCAGTTTCTGCAACTGTTCGCTGATCATTTTGGCGAACTTCTTGTAAGGCGACCAGAACGCCTGGCGGATGCTGATCGGGTGATCGATGATACGTACGATGCTGGCATCCCAGTCCCGGCCTTTACGATCATAGAAAATACCGTTGCGTCCGACCATCAGATAATCCGAATCACCGGCGGTGAAAGCGGCGGCAATACTCATTTTCTCCGCGCCACCGTTGCGTACGCAATCACAATACACGAGGCAGATACCGCTCATGCCGGCGAATGCGGCATGCTTGGCGACATCATCGACCCTGACGCACAGCTCGCAACTGCGCCCGTCCAGATACAGCGTGCCAACCTGGAAAATCGCCTTGCTCTTGCCGGTGTAGAAATCGCGGAACGATACAAAATTATTCAGCAGGCTGTATAGATCGCGGTTATAGCGCAACAGTTTTTCTACCGAGCGGATCGCCTTTACCTCGGGCTCGACGGTTTTGTCCTGCGCGATCAACCCATCAATCGCAACGCTGTGGCTGGCGCCGAGAATTTCACGGATGCGTGCGATGCCGAGCTGTTCGATGCGGGTCGCCGGTTTCCCCGCCTGCCATGCTTCAAACGCGGCAAACCGGGCGCACAGCGCAAGCCACTCCGTTGCATTCAGGCTTTCCTTTTGCCCGAGCAGCGGCACGATCACTTGTTCACGCAAGGCTTCCAGCTTGCCTTGCCAGGCCGGATTGATGCCGGAACACAACGGCAGCGGCTTGTCCGCACCGATCGTCGCTAGCGGAAAATTGGCCAGTTCCGCGTTTTGCTCCGATAAACTGTGTGCCGCAAGCTGCTGGTAATCCTCGACAGAACGGCTCAACGGAACAGCGGCGCGCATATCGTAAGCCGCCAACTGGCAACGCGTAAAATAGTCGCTGACCTTGTCCTTGACGGCATGGAAGGCATCGGCGGCCGCCTGGGTTTTTCCGCCCAGCAGCAGGATCGCCGGATCGCTATCGGTCTTGGCATACCATGCCGAATAGGCTGCTGCCTCGGTAAAAAAGCTGCCGGCAATGTCGCTGTTGATACCGGCCTCGCCGCTCATGTCCACCACCGAGCCCGCGCATTTGATGATGTCTTCGATGGTTGCGCGCAATGCCGCATCACCGATCTGCCCGGCACAGATCACTCCGTCACCGTTGAATTCCAGGCTCGCGACAAACTTCCCGATATCGTCCATATCGGCCAGTGAAACCTCTGTCGCGTCCGGTTTGCAGAGACTTCTCAATATATGCCGCGCAGAAGCCAGCACCTGTTTGCCTTCTTCGCTGCTGTCGTCAATATCGGCCAAGGCCAGGTGATCTGCCCCGCTGAGCAGCAAATCCGGGGTTTTCAACAACCCGCCTGACCACGCGGCAGCGGCAATTATTTCAGCGGCGCGCACGTGCCCGTCTGCATCGGCATCGATCAAATCAAGCGTTCTGGCATCGAACTCGATGCCGCGTGTCGGGCAGCTCAAGGCAGCCCATAGCTTCTGGTCCAGCTCTTCCAGGGCCAGCAAATCAGCGCCACTATCAAGCTGTACCTGATCGAAACCGCCTGCACGAGAAAATTTCCATGTATGCGTCATAATTTTTTCCTAGAAGTTATACAAGGTACGATTGCATTATCCCAGATTAGACGTCCATGCAGGCCTGTCAAACAGCGCATTAACAATCAGCTTTCCTGATATTCCAGCATAAATGCCGCCCCATCATCCTGCCCGAGGCGCCGTACCAGATACGGCATCGCCTGCTGCAATACACCATGCAGCACCCACGGAGGGTTGAGCACAAACATGCCGCTGCCGCGCATGCCGAAGCCATCCTCGCTGGGCGTTTGTACGCTGAGCGCGACATGCAGCCAGCTCTTCACCGGCAATTTCTTGAGTTGCTCCGGCAATTGCCGCGCCTCGGCGCGCTGCAATTGCGGATACCATACCGCATAAACTCCGTTCGCAAAACGTTTCAAGCCTTCGCGCAGCGCCGACACGACGCGCTGATAATCCTGCTTGTCTTCGTAGGGCGGGTCGATCAGCACCAGCGCGCGGCGTGGTGGCGGAGGCAACAGGGCTTTCAGCACAGCGAACCCATCGGCGGTCTGCACCAGCACTTGCGCATCATGCCCGGCAAAATTCTCCCGCAGAATTTCGCTGTCGGCCGGATGCAGTTCGAACAGTCGCATCCTGTCCTGCTTGCGCAACAATTCCAGCGCGACCAATGGTGAACCCGGATACAGCTTCATCTGCCCACCCGGGTTGATGCGCTTCACCAAAGCCACATAGTCCGCCAGCGGTACCGGCAAATCGTCGCGCTCCCACAGGCGTGCAATGCCGCCCTGATACTCCGCATTCTGCGTTGCGTAGCCGCTATCCAGCGCATAGCAGCCCGCCCCGGCATGGGTGTCGATGTACCAGAACGGCTTGTCTTTCTGCGCCAAATAGCGCAGCAACTGCACCTCGATGAAGTGCTTCAACACATCGGCATGATTGCCTGCATGAAAGGCGTGGCGGTAGCTCAGCATGGATTTGAAAACCGCAAATTGCGCAAGGCGTAATTGTGCCACGCCCACCAGGATAATGGGCATGGCAGTATTTAAAACTTGTCCGTAAATAATTCCGCAGGGCGGAATTATTTACGGACAAGTTCTTATACGCGGGCCAAATCCGATTTGCCAAACAATCCTTGGTGGGTGGCTCCGCTCACCGCCAGCGCCGCCGGGTGGCTGATCTTGCGCTCCACGGTGATCAGGAAGAACCGCTCCTTGACGGCTTCGGTGCTGCCCAGTGGCACCACGCCGTACTGTGCCGCCACCTCGGCGGCGATAGCCGTCGGCGCGGGAAAGACGCCCGCGCCAGCATGGCCAAACGACTTCATCAGCGCACCGTCGTCGAATTCGCCGACGATGCGCGGATAGATGTCCTGTCCACCCAGCCAGCGCAGCAGCGGGGCGCGCACCGCGCTGTCCTCGCCGGGAATCAGCAGTGGCGCGCCGTTGAGCAGGCGCGGGAATTCGCCATCGAGTCCGGCGGCAAGTTCGGGTGTGGCAAAGAACGTGAGCCCGCATTCCCCAAGCCGGTGGCTGTAGCCTTTCACGTCTATCCCCGTCGGCAAGGGCATGTCGGCCAGCACTATGTCCAGCCGGTGGATGGACAGTTCCGCCAACAGCCGCTCGAACTTGTCCTCGCGGCACACCATGCGCACCGGCTCGGGCAGAGCCAGTGCCGGCGCCAGCAGCCGGTAGGCGATGGGCTTGGGCACCACATCGGCAATGCCCACCCGGAACAGGGCCGGGCGTTCCCCGCCGCGATTGCGCAGCATCTCTTCGAGCTCACTTCCCACTTGAAATATCTCGTCCGCATAGGACAAGGCCATGCGCCCGGCATCGGTCAACTCCAGCCGCCGCCCGGCGCGCCGGAACAGCGTGACGCCCAGCCTTTGCTCGAATAGCGTCAACTGGCCGGACAGGGTCTGGGGCGTGAGATGGAGCTTTTCCGCCGCACGGTTGACCGCACCGGCCTTGGCCACGGCGTGGAAATAAGAGAGATGCTTGAAGTTGAGCATGGCGAGCCTGCTATCGAATCGAAAATCACGAACATAGTATCATTATAAATCGACTTTTTCTTGCTCAAGAATTGCGCTAGGATTAATTCCTGTTAAACCGTGATCGTTATTTTGGAGTCAAGCATGAAAAAGATTGAACATTTTCTCGAAGTTTTCATATTTGCCAGCCGCTGGCTGCTGGCGCCGTTTTATGTCGGACTGGTGGGCGCTATCGCGATCCTGCTGTTCAAGTTCGTCAAGGAATTCATCCATCTCTTGCCGGTAGTGGTGAGCGGCAGCGGCGGCGATGTCATGGTAGGCGTGCTCACCTTGGTGGATGTGGCGCTGGTGGCCAACCTGCTGCTCATCATCATCTTCGCCGGCTACGAAAACTTCGTCTCCAAGATCAATACCGGAGACAGCGAGGACCGGCCCGACTGGATGGGGCATGTGAGCTTCACCGACCTGAAGATCAAGGTCATCGGCTCCATCGTCGCCATTTCCGGCATCGAGCTGCTCAAGGCATTCGTCAATGTCGAAGCCTACACCAACCAGCAACTGGGGTGGAAGGTCGGTTTGCACATGGCCTTTGTCGTCTCGGGCGTGATGTTCGCGCTGATGGATAAGCTTACGTCGGGAAAGCCCGGCCACTAACGGGCATGGCGAGAACCACCCATGATAATGAAACTCGCCATGCCCGTTCCCCTCACCTCAATCCTCTCCCGCAAGCGGGCGAGGAGGCGAACGAATCGCTGCGCGAGTTTCACGTTAACGGCAGGCATCAACGCTCGTATTGCAGCTACTGTTAAGGAGAACTATCATGAAACGCAATCTGCTCTTCCTCGCCACTAATATGGCCATCGTGCTGGTGCTCATGCGCCTGCTGGGCGTGGAGCCTTATCTCAACGAAAACGGGCTGAATTTAACTTCGTTGCTGATCTTCGCGGCGGTGATGGGCTTCGGCGGTTCGTTCATCTCGTTAGCCATTTTCAAGTGGATGGCAAAAAAAACGATGGGGGTGCGGGTATCTGCTGCCGTTCGATCTGATCCCGGACTTCCTGCCGGCCATCGGCCATCTGGACGATCTGATCATCGTGCCGGGTCTGGTCTGGCTGGCACTGCGCCTGATTCCACCAGCCGTGATGGACGAGTGCAGGGCGCAAAATTCTCTTTTTGAAAAACCATCAGCCGCTTCGACATGAATACTACAATCTCCGTCGGCGAGCCGTGGATGTGGTACGCCTTCATCGCCTTCGTGCTGGTCATGCTGGCGCTGGATCTGTTCGTGTTCGGCGGCAACAAGGCGCACAAGGTGAGCGTCAAAGAGGCGGCCGCCTGGTCGCTGGTCTGGATCAGCCTGGCGCTTTTGTTCAACGCGGGTCTGTGGTGGTACCTCAACGGCACGGCCGGGACGGAGATCGCCGACCGCAAGGCGCTGGAATTCATCACCGGCTATCTGATCGAGAAATCGCTTTCGGTGGACAACGTGTTCATCTTCCTGCTGATCTTTTCGTCCTTTCACGTCGCCGCCCAGTATCAGCGCCGGGTGCTTATCTATGGCGTGCTGGGCGCTATCGTCCTGCGCGCCATGATGATTCTGGCCGGCGCCTGGATGGTGCGGGAGTTCAACTGGGTGCTGTATATCTTTGGCGTCTTTCTGGTCATCACCGGGATGCGCATGCTGGTGATGGCGGAGAAGAAACCCGATCTGGAGAAAAACCCGGTGCTCAGATTTGCGCGCCGCCATCTGCGCATCTCCGACGGGCATCACGGCGAGAAATTCACCGTGATGAAGGACGGCATGCGCTATTTCACGCCGCTGTTTCTGGTGCTGATCCTGATCGAGGCCTCCGACCTGGCGTTCGCGGTGGATTCCATCCCGGCCATCTTCGCCATCACCACCGATCCGTTCATCGTGTTTACCTCCAACATCTTCGCTATCATGGGCCTGCGGGCGCTGTATTTCCTGCTCGCCGACGTGGCGGACCGTTTCCATCTGCTGAAATATGGCCTGGCTATGGTGCTCACCTTCATCGGCGCCAAGATGCTGATCGCGCCGTGGTATCACGTGCCGGTGGTCGCCTCGCTGGCCATCGTCACCGTGCTGATCGGGGCCAGCGTAATCGCCAGCCTTGCCGCCACGCGCAGGCACACATAAGGGGGCCTCTATAAAGAGAAAGAGCCACCCCAAGGGTGGCTCTCGCTCGTATCAATCACCCATCACTGGGTAACAGTTACTCGGCAGCAGGAGATGAAGCTGCCCCAGGTGGAGCCAGCAATGCCTTCATGCTCAGTTTCATTCTGCCTTTGTCGTCCACTTCCAGCACTTTCACGCGCACGACTTGGCCTTCCTTGAGGTGGTCGGACACGGCGTTGACGCGTTCGTGTGCGATCTGGGAGATATGCAACAGGCCATCCTTGCCCGGCAGGATGTTGATCAGTGCGCCGAAATCGAGCAGCTTGACGACGGGCCCCTCATATACCTTGCCTATCTCCACGTCGGCGACGATGTCCTCGATGCGCTTCCGGGCCAGATTGCCGGCCTCGCCGCTCACGCAGGCGATCGTGATATTGCCTTCGTCATCGATGTCGATCGTCGTGCCGGTTTCTTCGGTCAGTGCGCGAATCACCGCACCACCCTTGCCGATCACATCGCGGATCTTTTCCGGATTGATCTTCATCTTGATCATGCGCGGCGCATAGTCGGACATTTCGGCACGTGCTTCCGGCATAGCCTGTTTCATCAGGCCAAGGATATGCATGCGGCCTTCGCGGGCCTGGCTCAGCGCAGCCTGCATGATGTCGCGGGTGATGCCGTTGATCTTGATGTCCATTTGCAGCGCGGTGACGCCGGTTTCACTGCCGGCCAC
>JAIELH010000032.1 GCA_019753125.1 Gallionellaceae bacterium
AACGGGCATCAAGAGTCCCATAGGGGTCAAGGTCTCGGGGTCCGATCTCGTTGAGATCGACAAGGTCGCGCGCGAAATCGGGCGGATCGCGAAGAATGTGCCCGGCGTCAGCTCCGCTCTTGCTGAGCGGCTCACAGGAGGGCACTACATCGACGTCGACATCGACCGTATCGTTGCCGCCCGTTACGGGCTCAACATTTCCGATGTGCAAACGGTCGTGGCCTCCAGCATAGGCGGCGAGAACGTCGGCGAGACGGTGGAAGGATTGGCGCGCTACCCGATCAATGTGCGCTATCCGAGGGAATATAGGGATTCCATCGAGAAGCTGCGCAATCTCCCGATCTTTACCGACATGGGTCAGAGCATCACGCTCGGGACGGTCGCGAAAATTTCCATCGAAGACGGCCCGCCCATGCTCAAAAGCGAGAACGGGCGGCCATCAGGCTGGGTCTACGTGGACGTGCGGGGCCGCGATCTCGCCTCCACAGTTTCCGACCTCAGGACGGAAGTTACAAGACAGGTCAAGTTGCCGCCCGGGATCAGCCTCGCCTATTCCGGGCAATTCGAATACATGGAGCGGGCCAATGCGCGGCTGGAACTCGTCGTTCCTGCGACCCTCATGATCATTTTCATATTGCTTTATTTCACCTTCCGCAGCTTCGTTGAGGCTTTGCTCATCATGGGCACCCTGCCTTTCGCGCTGGTCGGCGGAATATGGTTCCTTTATCTGCTCGGCTACAACCTTTCCGTGGCGACAGGGGTCGGATTCATCGCCCTCTCCGGGGTTGCAGCCGAATTCGGCGTCATCATGCTCCTGTACCTGAAAAAAGCTGTTGCCGATCGGGGGAGCGATCCGACCCGGGAAGCATTGCTGGATGCGATCCGGGAAGGTGCGGTGCTGCGGGTGCGTCCCAAGGCGATGACCGTTTCGGTCATTCTCGCAGGCCTCCTGCCCATACTGTTGGGAAGCGGCACCGGGTCGGAAGTGATGAGCCGCATCGCGGCGCCCATGGTGGGCGGGATGATCACGGCGCCGCTCCTGTCGATGTTCGTGATCCCGGTGGCTTATCGCCTGATGCGGCAGCCAAAAGGGCAAGGCCGGTTTCGAATTCCGTTCGGGAAAGGAGTGAACATGGAAAAAAGATGAAGCATGGCATGCAGTTCAATCAAACTCAACATACAGGAAAGGAAAGTCATCATGAAATACATCGCAACCCTCCCGCTGATCTTGGGCCTGTCCGGAATCGCGCTCGCACAATCGGACAATATGGACATGAAGAACATGCCGGGCATGGACATGAATCAAAAATCCCAGGCGGCTTCGCCAAACGAAGCCGTCGGCGTGGTCAAGCAAATTGACCGGAACAAAGGCATGGTGACCCTCGCGCACGGGCCGGTCAAGAGCCTCGGATGGCCGGCCATGACCATGAGCTTCACCGTCGAAAACAAGGCGCTGTTCGACAAGCTTGCCCCGGGCAGAAAAGTCCGGTTCGAGTTCGTCAAGCAAGGCGGAAAGTACGTGATCACGGGCTTGGAATAATCGGTCAATCCACCGGGCTTAAGGCCAGCTTTTTCTATGATGTATCCATACAGTGTGCAAAAGGAGGCCGAAAATGAATACGACCTGACCTATGGTTAATTTGAAGTTTCTGGTGCTGCGGGATCGAAAGCAGGTTCCGATATCAATTTCTGATTGAATGGAGATTAACATGAACAAAAGATCATCGTGGTTTATGGGCGCAATTTGTGGTGCGGCGCTTGCATTCGGCCTGTCGCTCGGTGGGTACGCCGTAGGCGCGGACGAGGCATCGTCGTCGTCCATGGTGCAGCAAATCCTCGGGGCGAAGAGCAAGGCGGACCAGGAGGCATTGGCCGCGCAGTACGAGCAGGAAGCCAGGGAGCTTCAGGCGAAGGCCAAGGAGCACAGGGAGATGGCCAAGGCATATGACAAGGCTGGTTACTTTGGACCCGGTGGGAAATTTGATTTGGTGCGTCACTGCAACAACCTTGCCAAGAAATATGAGGACGCTGCAAAAGAAAGTCTGGCGCTGGCAAAGGCGCAACGCAGTTTAGCGGAAAAAATGAAATAGGTGGTGCATTTCGGCAGAATTCGAGGGGCGATAAGGGGCCATTGAAAGTCTGGAAACCGGGGGCGCCTCGACTGGTGATCAGGACCTTCGCCTGTTCCAAATGACTCACGGCTTCGGATTCTGCCATTTTGTGGATGATGGTATTGAGCAATCTTGACAAGAGGGGTTTTGCGATGAAAAAAATAGTGTGGGCAAATGGATTGTCACGGTTCTGGCTTACTATCAATTTCCGTATGGGCTGGCCCGGATTTTCAGCAAAAGCAGCTATACCAAAACATCCGCGAAGCGGGTATGAAATTAAAAGAAGTTGAAGCGGCCAAAGGTGCTGAGCGGCAGAAGCTGTTTGCGCAACATCTGAAAATGATGAAGGACATCATGGATTAAATGAATGCCATGAAACCGAAACCCGGGATGACCATGCAAGAGCACGAAGAGTGGATCAACGAGCACCAGAAGCTCATGGATTCCATATTCTGGCAAATGATGAAAGAACAGCACATGCTTATGGATATGAACAAGCCCATGGACGGCTGGTAGCCTTGCCAGGGTAAATCACGATTACTCAGGATCCCTTGTCGGGGATCTGTAAACCCCTCGCCTAAAGGCGATGGACCTAGCCATCTAAAGGAGAAGAAATGTTTCCTGATCATATGTGGTTTGCCGGCGTGTGGTTTTTCTCGATTTTTTTCCTGGTCATGTTAATTCTTTTGGGATTTTTCTTGTTGCGTGGGGGGCGCTTCGGTTCATCCACAGGTGAATCTGAAACCCCTTTGGATATCTTGAAAAGGCGTTATGTCCATGGGGAAATTTCTAAGGAGGAGTTTGACCGGATGAAACAGGATATTTCATGAAAAATTCACGATCTCCGTAAGATATGGAGAGATCGAATTTTTGGAAGAGTGCACGCTACCCGATTTCAGGTTGGAATGGGAGATGGATGATGATTGCAAAAACAGATATTTTGGAACGGGCAGATAAGGCATTTGCAGAAGCCTTGGTCGAAGCCCTGGATATCCGTGAGCACGAAACAGGTATGCACTCCAAACGGGTAGCCTGCCATACCGTGGTACTTGCACGTCGCTTTACCGCAGATGCCGGTCAATTGCGGCAAATTTATTGGGGCTCCCTGCTTCACGACATAGGCAAGATCGGGATACCGGATACCATTTTGTTGAAACAGGGAACGCTCAATGAAGATGAATGGCAAGAAATGCGGACGCATCCCGAAAAAGGGTACCGCATCGTGGCTCAAATTCCAGGTATGGGAGGCGCCGCCGAAATCATATTGAGTCATGAAGAACGTTTCGATGGAACCGGTTATCCGCGCGGCCTTCGCGGACAACAAATTCCGTTCGGCGCACGTCTGTTCGCGCTGATTGATACGCTAGATGCGATGACTTCCGATCGTCCTTATCGCAAGGCGCTGTCATTCGATCAGGCTAGTGCGGAAATCGCCAGCATGAGCGGAATACAATTTGACCCAGTGGCAGTCCAGGCATTTTTGGCTGAGGAAACCGTATTGCGCGAAATGGTGGCGTCGAAATGCATGCAGTTACCTGATCCGGAGATTTCCGGCGAAGCAAAACTTCCTATCCATACTCTTGAAAGGAAATCACTGTGAGCACTACCACAGATCCGGTTGCGTCTCGCCTTGCCGCCACGATGCCCTCTGCCAAAGGCTATACCTGTCCCATGCACCCCGAAATTCACCAGCCAATGCCGGGAAATTGCCCCAAATGCGGCATGACGCTGGAGCCGGAATTTCCGGTTACAACGTCTACAGTCGAATATACTTGCCCCATGCATCCGGAAATCGTGCGCAGCGAGCCGGGCAACTGCCCGATCTGCGGCATGGCGCTGGAACCGCGCAATGCGCCAGCAGAAGACAATGCGGAACTCTCCGGCATGACGCGCCGCTTCTGGATCAGCACGGCCTTGGCCGCGCCGGTGTTCGCGATGGCGACAGCCGCCGATATGTGGCCGGGTTTTTCCACGCAATGGATTTCATTCTCGAAATTGCAACTTCTCGAGTTTTTGTTGGCGACCCCGGCAGTGCTTTGGGGCGGCTGGCCGATTTTCCAGCGAGGCTGGGCATCTCTGGTCAATCGGCACCTGAACATGTTCACATTGATCGCGCTGGGCGTGGGCGTGGCTTGGCTGTTCAGCGTGATCGGCACCTTTTTCCCGGACTTGTTTCCGGTAACGCTGCGCCGCGAGGACGGTACGGTGCCGGCTTATTTCGAGGCGGCTGCAGTAATCACTGTTCTGGTGTTGTTGGGCCAAGTGCTGGAATTGAGGGCGCGCAGTCGCACCAATACCGCGATCAAGCTGTTGCTGGGATTGGCGCCCAAGACTGCACGCATCGTGCGCAGCGATGGCAAGGAGGAAGACATCCCGCTCGATAAGGTGCAGGTCGGGAATGTATTGCGCGTGCGCCCAGGCGAAAAAATACCGGTGGATGGACGGGTTATGGAGGGCAGCAGTTCGGTCGATGAGTCCATGGTGACGGGCGAACCCATTCCGGTGGAAAAACAGCAAGGCGATTCTCTGATTGGCGCCACGGTGAACGGTACGGGGGGATTGTTGATGCGCGCGGAAAAAGTTGGCGCCGACACGCTGCTCGCGCAGATCGTGCATATGGTGAGCGAGGCGCAACGTTCGCGCGCACCGATACAGCGGCTGGCTGACACGGTGTCGGGTTATTTCGTGCCGGTGGTGGTGCTGATCGCGCTGCTGGCCTTTGCCGTCTGGATGGCGTGGGGGCCGGAGCCGCGTTTCGCGCATGCCATCGTGGCTGCAGTGTCGGTGCTGATCATCGCCTGTCCATGCGCTTTGGGGCTGGCTACGCCGATCTCCATCATGGTGGGAACCGGGCGCGGCGCGATGGCTGGCGTGCTGATCAAGAACGCCGAGGCGCTGGAGATCATGGAAAAAGTGGACACGCTGGTGACCGACAAGACCGGCACACTTACCCTCGGCAAGCCGAAATTGACTTCGCTGCTGGCACTGGAAGGATTTCGGGACAATGACATTCTGCAGCTGGGGGCCAGTCTGGAGCGTGCCAGCGAACACCCGCTGGCGGCAGCCATCGTCAGGGGAGCCGAAGAGCGTGGCTTGACCTTGCCGGAGGTCAAAGAGGTCCAATCGATCAGCGGCAAGGGCATTACCGGCTGGGTGGGCGGCCGCAAAGTGGTGATCGGCAATCCCAGATTGTTCGTCGATCTGGGTATAGAGCCGGGCGTGCTGCCTGAACGTGCCGATGCGTTGCGCGCAGAAGGGCAGACCGTGATGTTCGTGGCCGTGGACGGAAATCCATCCGGCTTGATCGGTGTGGCCGATCCGATCAAGGAATCCACCTTGGAAGCCGTTCAGGCACTGCATGCGGCCGGTTTGAAGCTGGTCATGCTCACTGGCGATAGCCGCGCTACCGCCGAGGTGGTGGCGCAGCGGCTTGGCATAGACCGCGTGGTTGCCGAAGTGCTGCCGGAACAAAAAACTGCGATAGTGAAACAACTGCAATCCGAAGGCCGGGTGGTGGCGATGGCAGGCGACGGCATCAACGATGCGCCGGCGCTGGCACAGGCGCAGGTGGGCATTGCGATGGGCACCGGCACCGATGTGGCGATGGAAAGCGCAGGAGTGACGCTGATCAAGGGCGATTTGCGCGGCATCGCCCGCGCGCGTCGCCTGAGCCAGGCGACCATGCGCAACATCAGGCAGAACCTGTTCTTCGCTTTTCTCTACAATGTACTTGGGATCCCTGTTGCGGCGGGGCTATTGTACCCTTTTTTCGGCTTGCTGCTCTCTCCGATCATCGCCGCCGCGGCGATGAGCTTCAGTTCGGTTTCGGTGATCCTGAATGCGCTGCGGCTCAACCGCATGAAGCTGTAAGATGTCATGCACAAATGGATTTGGTTGTGTCCGTGGATTGCCATAGCGTTGGTGGCTGCTATATTGATTTTATGGGGATTCATCACATTATGCCGCCCCCGGGACAGGCCCGGAGAAGGCCATTAGCCTGAAAATCATGGATATTTCATGATTACAGCTCAGCCGCGTGAAGCTTTGAATACTTGCAACAAGCAAAGGAGCAATCATGGAAGGCTTGTTTTCGTTATTGTTGTTTGCGGCATTCTTTTTTCTGATGATGCGTTTTGGCTGCGGTGCCCACATTGTCCACGGCGGGCACGGGCAACACACCCCGGCAGGCGGCAATGACACTGATCCGGTATGCGGCATGGAGGTTCCGCCGGATAGCGGGTACTCGAAAGTGCATCAAGGCTCGCTTTATCGCTTTTGTAGCAGAAGCTGCCTCGACAAGTTCGATGCCAATCCGCAACAGTACCTGGATAAAGGGAAGGAGGCATCATGAAACAAGGCATTTCTTTAGTAGCAATGGGCCATGCCACCAGCCTGTTTCTGGCGATCACTTTTGCGTTGTGTGTGGCGTTCGATCTGGTTTTTCCCGGACATGCGATGTACGAAGCCTGGCGCAAATTGTTGCCGGGATTCGAATGGATCAGTTGGCCCACCTTCGGATTGGGGTTGATCGAAAGCTATGGCTACGGCTGGTACTTCGCGCTGATCTGGGTGCCGCTATACAATTTTTTCTTGTGCGGCCCCGGCAGGCATGAGTGCTGTACAAAAAACCATGAAAAGTAACGGGTAGTGGCTGCCATGCCGAATCGATATGAAACATTGCTGCGGTAGCCATGACGGGAAAGGAGACGGCAAATGAACGACGCGCCCGCTTACGGCCTGTGGTCGCTGGTCGTCATCAACTCCGCGGTATTCATCATTTTCGCGTTCAGCTTCACCAAGCCGAAAACGCCGCGCGACTGGCGCTCGTTCGGTGCATTCTCGGCTTTCATCGTGGCGCTGTTCGCAGAGATGTACGGCTTCCCGTTGACCATCTATCTTCTTTCCGGCTGGTTGCAAAGCCGCTATCCCAACGTGAACTGGTTCTCCCACGATGCAGGTCATCTGCTGGAAGAGTTGTTCGGCTGGCGCACCAATCCCCATTTCGGCCCCTTTCATCTCGCCAGCTTCGTGCTCATCGGCAGCGGCTTCATCCTGCTTTCGTCCGCATGGAGGGTGCTTTACCAGGCGCAGCGTGAACATCGCCTGGCGACCACCGGGGTTTACGCGCGTATCCGCCATCCCCAGTACGATGCTTTCATATTGATCATGTTCGGATTTCTGTTGCAGTGGCCGACTCTACTGACTCTGCTGATGTTCCCGGTGCTGGTGTGGATGTATGTTCGTCTGGCCCGCTCCGAGGAGCGGGATGTGCTTGCGGAATTCGGCGACGAGTACAGCCGCTACGTTCAACAGACCCCTGCATTTTTTCCGCGCATGGATTTGAAACACTGAAATTGTTGCGTTATGCAATCATTGAGGAGAACGAAAATGTTAACCCAAGATGTGGTCTGTGGAATGCAAGTTGAATCCGGCAGCCATCAGCTTATGCACCTTGGGGATGTCTTAATTCCTTTTGTTCCAGACAGTGTCAGGAACGTTTCTTGGACAATCCTCATCTGTATGTCGGTATGCCCGGGCAGAAAGCCCCGAAACAGGAGGGGTTCTCGGCAATCAAACGCAGGCGCCTGCGGTTGGCCCAGCCTTTGTCGCCTGACCAGGAAAAGGCTCTAGGCGACGCATTGCTGGCCATGATGGGAATTCGGTCCATATCGATTGACGGAGACAGCATCGTGATTGCATATGACCTGCTTCAAGCGACTGCCGAACAGGTTGAGGAAAGGCTGGCCGAAATCGGAGTGCGACTGGGGGAGGGCTGGACAGAACGATTGCGTCGGGCATTCGTTCATTACGAGGAGGAATGCGAGGTTGGCAACCTGGAGGTGCATGAGGGTAAGCATGTTCACCGGCATCCTGGATGACGGAGATGGATGTTGACCGAGTCGTTCGGGAGGCGGGATTGACGCCAAGCCGCTTCGCGGTGTTGCTTGCCTCAGCCATGACGGTTTCCATGGCGTATGGCGTCACGCTGCCGTTCTTGCCGTTCATTCTGGAACGGATAGTGGGGCCGGGATATTCTGGTACGGTTCCTTGGCATACTGGAGCGCTGACAGCTTCGTACACGCTGGCATTGTTTCTTCTGTCGCCCATGTGGGGCGTTTTATCAGACCATTATAACCGGCGCATCGTGATTTCGGTTGGGCTGATCGGAAGCGGTATCAGCCTGGTTCTGCTCGATAATGTTTCGAGCCTGACGATGTTGTATGTATCACGGATGTTGAGCGGCATATTTTCCGCTGCCGTACTTCCCGCCACGCTGGCCTATGTCGCGGAAGCATGCGATGCGGACGATCGTCCGAGAAGATTCGCCATTGTCGCTTCGTTCACTTCCCTGGGCTTCATGCTCGGGCCGATGGTTGGCGGGTGGCTCTCATCCATGGTTCTGTCGCCTCCCGCCGCAATGCGGCTGGCAGGAGTGCTGATGCCGGATTCGCCATTCCTCGTCATCGCATTGGTGAGCGCTTTGTGCGCATCAGGCATGGCGCTGCTATCCATGCCGCACCATCAGCCTCGCTTGACCATGGGTGAGGGGGTACCGAGCGCCAAGAAAAAACAGATTCGATGGGCGTTGCTGCTCACCTTGGCAACCGTGTTTGGTGTAAGCACCGCCGAGGTGGGCATCACTCTCCTGGGTAAACAATCTTTATCCCTTGACCCAAGCGCGATCAGCCAGTTTTTTGTGGTCTGCAGCCTGGTCATGATCACCGTCCAGATTGGAATCTTGCCGATGCTGATGCGCAAATTTTCAATTCAAACCCTGCTTGCATTCGCCTTTGTTTTGGGTGCATTCGGGCTGGGCCTGATTCCTTTTGCAAAATCCACGCAGGTCATCGACGTGTTGTTCGGGATGATCGCTGCCGGAACCGGAATTCTTGTTCCCGTCCTGGCCAGCGTGATTTCAGAAGCAGCGGGACAGGAGCAGGGCAAAGTGCTCGGCCAGCAGACATCCGCCGCCAATTTGGGACAGGCTGTTGCCGCAGCCTCATCCGGCGCGCTATTCATTGCTGCGCCTGCTGCACCGTTCCTGGTGGCGGCATCAATGCTGGCTGCGGGTGCCCTGATTGTTCGGTGGAGCAAGATGGCCTGAAAATGGGAGGCCAGTTTTGATGCAACAAGAATTCGTCGTATGGAGTAAGCAGCAGGTACGATGGGTGTATGATGTTTTCTTTAACCTGATAGGAGCAAGTCATGAAAAAGTTACTGATCAGCAGTGTGGTGGCCGTGCTGTTCATGGGTGCGCCCGTGGCCTATGCCGACGACGCACATCATCCCGACCAGCAGGGTCGAACCGAAAAGGTTACAGTGCCGGCTTCCACCGATGGCGAGAAGGTCGTGCAAGAAATGCAGGAAAACGAGAAAAAGATGCAGGCTCGGCTCGACAAAATTCAGAAAACCAAAGACCCGGAATTGCGCCAGAAGCTGATGATGGAGTATATGCAAACCATGCACGAAAACATGATGCTCGGCAGGAGCATGATGCACGGGATGATGGATTGCACCATGATGAAAGGCGGCATGATGGGCGAAGGCGAAGCCGGTGCATCTCCCGACGCCATGATGGACCGGATGAACAGGATGGAAAAACGCATGGACATGATGCAGATGATGATGGAACAGATGACGAAATCGCAAACTCCGCCCGCCAAATAATGAGAATCGTTGCGCTGCGGCTCAATCGCTTGAAGCTTTAACCTCAGCGCGATCGGAAAGGAGCGAAAAATGTGGGGACCTATGGGAAATTGCGGCTGGGGATGGGGCGGAATGATGGGGGTGGGCATGCTGCTGTTCTGG
>JAIELH010000035.1 GCA_019753125.1 Gallionellaceae bacterium
ATATTACTCCGGGGCTGTTGTCCGGCACCATGTTGGGAGCCTTGCTTGCCAGTCGTGTTTCACAGTTTTATCTGGCCATCTTTTTTGCGTTGTATGTATATTTCGCGGCCACGCAAATGCTGGTTGGCTTCAAGCCGGCAGCCTCGCGGCAACTGCCCGGGCGCCCGGTTCTGATGATAGCCGGCCTTATCATCGGCGCCGTCAGCAGCCTCGTGTCGATCGGCGGCGGAACGCTGAGCGTACCCTATATGCTTTGGCATAACGTACCTCTCAAACAGGCCATCGGCACCTCTGCCGCGCTGGGCTTCCCGATCGCATTGGGCGGCACGCTGGGTTATATCGTCACCGGGTTGATGCGGCATGATCTTCCTGACGGCACGCTGGGGTTCGTCTATCTGCCCGCGTTGATCATGCTCGCCGCAGGCGGCATGGCTACCACGCGCCTCGGCGTGCAGGTTGCTCATCGCCTGCCGCTCAAGCCGTTGCGCTATGGCTATGCCGCATTGCTGTTTGTGCTGGCGACAAAGATGCTGGTAAAAGTTATCTGGGTTTAACCCCGAAAAGCCCGGCAGGACGGTGTTTTGGCATTAAAATGCGCCTGAAACCAAAGGTGGATCAAATTCGGGTTGTGGCAGGCGGTACGTTTTGCTAGAATCGCGCCCTCAATTTTTTGGTAGAAGGTATTTGTTCATGACAACTGTGCGTGTTAAAGAGAATGAGCCGTTCGAAGTTGCGATGCGTCGCTTCAAGCGTTCCGTTGAAAAAACGGGGTTGCTGACCGATCTGCGTGCCCGCGAATTTTATGAAAAACCCACGGCGGAGCGTAAGCGCAAGCTGGCTGCCGCAGTAAAGAGGCATTACAAACGCCTGCGCAGCCAGACTCTTCCTCCAAAACTCTACTGATCTGCCGCGCCTGTTTTGAATGGCGCAGTTGATTTCAATATGAGTCTCAAGCAGCAAATCACCGAAGACATGAAAACCGCGATGCGCGCCAAGGATACGGCGCGCCTTGGCGCTATCCGCCTGTTGCTCGCGGCGATGAAACAGCGCGAGGTGGATGAGCGCATCGAATTGTCGGATGCCGACGTGGTTGCGATCATCGAAAAAATGAACAAGCAGCGGCGCGATTCCATCAGCCAGTATGAGGCTGCAGGGCGGCAGGATCTGGCAGATGTGGAAAAATTCGAGTTGAGTGTGCTGGCAGGCTACATGCCGCAACAGCTCGGCGAAGCAGAAATCACCTCCGCCGTGATCGAGACCATTGCCGCAACCGGTGCGACAGGCCCGCAAGACATGGGTAAGGTGATGGGCATGCTCAAATCCAAATTGGCCGGACGCGCCGATATGGGCAAAGTTTCCGCGTTGATAAAAGCGCAACTCTCCAAATAATACCCGGTTAACCATTCCGTCGGCATCTTGCCGGCAGCGATAAAAGGTGCGGGCTTGATTCCAAAAAGTTTCATTCAGGATCTGCTCAATCGTCTCGATATCGTGGACGTGGTCGAGCGCTATGTGCCGCTCAAGAAGGCCGGTGCCAATTTTGTCGCCTGCTGCCCGTTCCACAACGAAAAATCCCCCTCATTTACCGTTAGCCAGTCCAAGCAGTTCTACCATTGCTTTGGTTGCGGCGCGCATGGCACGGCCATCGGCTTCGTGATGGAACATGCCGGGCTCGGCTATGTCGAGGTGATCGAGGAATTGGCGCGCAATATCGGCTTGGAAGTGCCGCATGAGCGCCCTGTCACAGGCGAGGCATATCAGAAAGCCGCACCGGATTTGTATGAGGTGATGCAAACCGCCACACGTTATTACCGCGAGCAACTCAAGTGGTCGCAGCGTGCGATCGATTACCTCAAACGGCGCGGGCTGAGCGGCGAGATTGCCGCAAGGTTTGGCATTGGTTATGCGCCGGATGGTTGGCAAAACCTCGCTTCGGCCTTTCCGGATTACCAGAGCGACACGTTGACGGAGACCGGCCTGGTGATCACAGGTGACGAGGGCAAGCGCTACGACCGCTTCCGCGACCGCATCATGTTTCCGATCATCAACGTGCGCGGGCAGGTCATCGGTTTTGGCGGGCGGGTGCTGGACAAGGGCGAGCCCAAATATCTCAATTCGCCGGAAACGCCGCTGTTTGAAAAAGGCCGCGAGCTGTATGGATTGTTCCAGGCGCAGAAAGCCATTCGCGGCAGCCAGCAGGTGCTGGTGGTAGAAGGTTACATGGACGTGGTGGCGCTGGCGCAGCATGGCGTGGACTATGCCGTAGCGACGCTGGGCACCGCGACCACGCCGTATCACGTGCAGAAATTGCTGCGCCTGGCCGAGCATGTCGTGTTCAGTTTTGATGGCGACAAGGCCGGGCAGAAGGCGGCATGGCGCGCGCTGGAAAATGCGCTGCCTTACTTGCAGGACGGCAAGCGTATCAGCTTTCTGTTTCTGCCGGTCGAGCACGATCCGGACAGCTTCATCCGCGAATTCGGCAAAGAGGTTTTTGAGCAGCGCGTGCGGGAAGCGCTGCCGCTGTCCGGCTACCTGTTGCGCGAAGTCAGTGCGGAGCTGGATTTGCGCACCCAGGAAGGCCGCAATCAATTGTTGCAGCGTGCCAAACCATTGCTCACGGCGATCACCGCGCCGGCCACCGCATTATTGCTGCGCAAGGAAGTGGCGGCGCTTGCCGGAGTGAGCCAGGAGGAACTGGAGTCTTTGTATGAGATCAGCCCGGTTGCGCGCGCGGTGCGCAAGCCTTTCCAGAAAGCCGGTCGCGCACCGCTTTCGGCACACCGGTTGTTGCTGCAATGCCTGATAGCACAGCCTGAGCTGGGCGCGCGACTGCCGGCAGAATGGCATGGCGAGGGTGGCGAAGCCGAGGCGGTTGCCGCAGTGTTGTTCGTGTTGCGCGAGTCCGGCTTTGTATTGAGCGGCCCTGCGCTCACACAGACATTTCAGGGAACGGCGCATGAAAAAACCCTGGCCGCCGCCGAGGCGGACATGTTGGGCTGGGGGGAGAGTTTTGATGTAGCCGCAGAATTTGCCGGGTTGCTGGGTAAACTCGAAGAGGGGCAGCGCCGCCGGCAGTTTCAACTTTTGCAGGAAAAAGGCTTATCGAACATGACCGACATGGAGCGCGAGCAGTATTTGCAACTGTTGAAACGGAGCTGATTCCGGATGTGCTGCATTTATACCGTGCCAATAATCACCCCACTGATACCTCGTTGCCAGCGGCTGCGCCGGAGCAGAAAGCCGAAATAAACGGTTTCAGTTAGAATACGCGTTTCGCCTTCCGGTTTTTGCTAATTTTTAAGGATTCATCATGTACCAAATTGCCCCAAGCATTCTTTCCGCCAATTTCGCCAAATTGGGCGAGGAAGTCGATAACGTTCTGGCTTCCGGTGCGGACATCGTGCATTTCGACGTGATGGATAACCACTATGTGCCGAATCTGACCATCGGCCCGCTGGTGTGCGAGGCGTTGCGCAAACATGGCGTGACCGCTCCGATCGACGTGCACCTGATGGTCAAGCCGGTGGATCGCATCATTCCCGATTTTGCCAAGGCGGGCGCGACCTACATCACTTTCCATCCGGAAGCGTCCGAGCATATCGACCGCACCATCGGCCTGATCAAGGAGAGCGGCTGCAAGGCAGGACTGGTGTTCAACCCCGCCACGCCGCTGGATGTGCTGGAGTACACCTTGGGCAAACTGGACATGGTGTTGCTGATGTCGGTCAACCCCGGTTTTGGCGGACAGAAGTTTATTCCGCATGTGCTGGACAAGGCGCGCAAGGTACGCAAGATGATCGATGCGGGCGGCCATAACTGCCGCCTGGAGATCGACGGTGGCGTGGGGCCGGCGAACATCCGCGAAGTGGCCGCAGCAGGCGTGGATACTTTTGTGGCCGGCTCTGCCGTATTTAACGCGGGCAAGGATAGCGACCCGCACCGTTACGACAGCGTGATTGCCGCGCTGCGCGCCGAACTCGCCAAGGTGTAACACGTCATGCGCGCCTGCCAATTTGTGTTGCTGATGACAGTTTTTATGCTGGCTGGTTGTGATCGGATTACCGGCGCCGCCAACCAGAAGATTCTCGATGCCGAAGCGATAGGTTATGCCTGCCGTGTTTCATTCAAGACGCCGGAAGAGTGCATGAAGGAAAACGAAGCGCAAAGCCCGACTTCGATATTGGATGGCTGGAAGTTGGCCAATAAGGATATCGACGGGCAAATAATCGATCCGCATATGGGCAAGCAGGCGGCAAAAAACATTGAAGCGGCAAGTCAACCGGTCGCCGCAGAAACTGCGGGACAGGCGGAAAGTGTGAAGCCGGCCGAGCCGCCCAAGGGCGCAAAGCCTGCCGCCGCGCCAGCCAAACCCAAGGCAGCAGGCCATTAAGGCGGCCATGCAGCAGACCGTTGCATCCATCAAGAGATTCTCCACGCCGGTATGCGTGCAGGCTATCGTTATCGACCTCGACGGCACGCTGCTGCATACCGCGCCGGAACTTGCCGAAGCCGCCAACTGCATGCTGCGCGACATGGGGTATGCGCCGGTATCGCAGGAATTGCTGGCAAGCTACATCGGCAACGGCGTCGGTTGGCTGGTGAAGCGCGCGCTGACCGGCGATATGCACGCCACGCCGGATGCGGCTCTGTTCGAGCATGCCTTGCCGCTTTTTGACAAGCATTACACCCGGCTGCTGCTCGGCAGCAAAACTTATGATGGCGTAATCGAAGGCCTGGAAGTGATGCGTGCTGCGGGTTTCCGTCTGGGTTGCATCACCAACAAGGCGGCGCGCTTTACCGGGGCGCTGCTGGAAGGCACGGGCCTGGCGAAGTATTTCGAGATCGTCGTATCCGGCGATACGCTGCCGGAGAAGAAGCCGCACCCTCTGCCGTTGCGGTATGCCGCAGAATTTTTCAGTGTGCCGGTCGGGCAATTGCTGCTGATCGGCGATTCGCTCAATGATGCGCTTGCGGCGCGCGCCGCCGGTTGTCCGGTATTCTGCGTGCCTTACGGCTACAATCACGGCGAGCCGGTGAGCAGCCTGGATACCGATGCGGTGATCGCCAATCTGCCCGCTGCC
Organism: Gallionellaceae bacterium; assembly: GCA_019753125.1. Lineage (GTDB taxonomy): Bacteria > Pseudomonadota > Gammaproteobacteria > Burkholderiales > Gallionellaceae > Gallionella. Next base: position 5,082 of record JAIELH010000035.1, read on the forward strand.
TTGCCGCTGATCAAACGCGCCTGAACATGAAATCAAACAACCTCCTGTACCCGAAACAGGCCGCCAGTTGGCGATGGTACGTAGGCCGGGTGTCAGCCGCCCGGCACGATAGCTGATGTCGGGTCAAACCCGGCCTACGAGACTACGGAGGTTTTTCAATGTTGCATCCGATCACCGAACAAGAATTCAATACGCTTGCACAGCAGGGTTATAACCGCATACCGCTGGTGTGCGAAACCTTTGCCGACCTGGATACACCGCTGTCGCTGTACCTTAAACTCGCCAACCAACCCTATTCCTATCTGCTGGAATCGGTGCAGGGCGGCGAACGTTTTGGCCGCTATTCGTTTATCGGCCTGCCTGCCGATACCCGGATCACGGTGCGCGGCAAGCTGGTCACGCTGACGCACAAGAACGCAGAGACTACGCATGAGGTTGCCAATCCGCTGGATTTCATCAGCGAATACCAGTCGCGTTTCAAGGTCGCGCCGTTGCCCGGCCTGCCGCGCTTCACCGGCGGGCTGGCGGGTTATTTCGGCTATGACACGGTGCGTTACATCGAGCCGCGCCTGGCCAAGGCAAACAAAGCGGACACGCTCGGCACGCCGGATATCCTGCTGATGCTGACCGAGCAACTGGCGGTGGTGGACAACCTCAGCGGCAAGCTTATTTTCATCGTCTATGCCAACCCGGAACAGGCCGACGCTTACGCGCTGGCGCGGCAGCGGTTGCATGAGCTGACCGCGCGCTTGCGGCAACCGGTGGCGATCCCGCATGCGCCGCCGATGCATGGCGGCGAGGTTCGCTCCGAGTTTGGCGAAGCGGCGTTCAAGCGGGCGGTGGTCAAGGCCAAACAATACATTTTCGACGGCGACATCATGCAGGTGGTGCTGGCGCAGCGCATGGCGCAGCCGTTCCCTGCGGCCCCATTATCGCTGTACCGCGCGCTGCGCAGCGTCAACCCCTCGCCCTACATGTTCTATTACGACATGGGCGATCATCATGTGGTCGGCGCATCGCCGGAGATACTGGTGCGGCTGGAAGGCGATGCGGTCACGGTGCGTCCGATTGCCGGAACCCGGCCGCGCGGCAAAACGCCGCAGCAGGATACCGAACTCGCGCAGGAATTGCTGGCCGACCCGAAAGAACTCGCGGAACACCTGATGCTGATCGATTTGGGGCGCAACGATATCGGCCGCGTCGCGCGCAACGGCACCGTCAAACTTACCGAGAAGATGATCATCGAGCGCTATTCGCACGTGATGCACATCGTCTCCAATGTCGAGGCCATGCTCAAGCCGGGGCTCAATGCGATGGACGTGCTCAAGGCCACCTTTCCGGCCGGCACGGTGAGCGGCGCGGCAAAAGTGCGCGCAATGGAAATCATCGACGAGCTGGAACCCAGCAAACGCGGCGTTTATGCCGGTGCGGTCGGCTACCTTGGTTTCAACGGCGATATGGATCTGGCCATTGCGCTGCGCACCGCCGTTGTGAAAGACGGTATGCTGTACGTGCAGGCGGGCGCCGGCATCGTCGCCGACTCGGTGCCGGACAGCGAATGGCTGGAGACGCAGAACAAGGGGCGTGCCGTGTTGCGTGCGGCCGAGATGGTGCTGGCAGGTTTGGATAACGGTGCGGAACAATCATGCTAAGACTGACTGAAATCAAATTGCCGCTGGCTCATGCTGAAGACGAACTCAGGGCGGCCATCGTCAAGCGCCTCGGTATCGCCGATGATGAACTGACCGGCTATACGATTTTCAAGCGCGGCATCGATGCGCGCAAGAAGAGCCATATCCAGTTTACCTATACGCTGGATGTGGCGGTATGCCATGAGGCGGCGCTCCTGAAACGGTTCAAGAGCGATCCGCAGGTCAGCATTGCGCCGGACACCAGCTACCACCCTGTCGCGCAAGCTCCGCAAGGGCTGGCCTCGCGGCCGGTCATCGTCGGCATGGGGCCGGCGGGACTGTTTGCCGGGCTGATACTCGCGCAGGGCGGTTTCCGTCCACTGATTCTGGAGCGCGGCAAGGAGGTGCGCGAACGCACCAAGGATACTTTCGGGTTGTGGCGCAAGGGTGTGCTCAACCCGGAATCGAACGTGCAATTCGGCGAAGGCGGCGCCGGCACGTTCTCCGACGGCAAGCTGTACAGCCAGATCAAGGACCCCAAGCACTACGGGCGCAAGGTGATGGAGGAATTCATCAAGGCGGGCGCGCCCGAAGAAATCCTGTATGTCAGCAAGCCGCACATCGGCACGTTCCGCCTGGTGAGCATGGTCGAGAAGATGCGCGAGACCATCGAATCGCTGGGCGGCGAAATACGCTTCGATAGCCGCGTGGAGGATATCGAGACCAGCAACGGGCAGGTATCCGGCGTGGTGCTCGCCGATGGCAAGCGTATCGCAACCACGCATCTGGTGCTGGCAGTCGGGCACAGCGCGCGCGACACTTTCGAAATGCTCCACCGGCGCGGCGTGTACATGGAAGCCAAACCCTTTTCGATCGGTTTCCGCATCGAGCACCCGCAGTCGCTGATCGATTTTGCCCGCTACGGCAGCAGTGCGGGTAATCCGCTGCTCGGCGCGGCCGATTACAAGCTGGTATATCACGCGAGCAACGGACGTTCGGTGTACAGCTTCTGCATGTGCCCGGGCGGCACGGTGGTTGCCGCCGCTTCGGAAGCGGGGCGGGTGGTCACCAACGGCATGAGCCAGTATTCGCGCAGCGAGCGCAACGCCAACAGCGGTATCGTGGTTGGCGTTACGCCGGAGGATTACGCGGCCGGTTCAAGCGACCCATCCAGCCCGCTTGCCGGTGTCGAGTTCCAGCGCCGCCTGGAATCGCGCGCCTACGAGCTGGGCGGCAGCAATTACCAGGCTCCCGGGCAGTTGCTTGGCGATTTTCTGGCCGGCAAGGCTTCAAACAAATTCGGCACAGTGCAGCCGTCCTATACGCCGGGAGTGCATTTGTGCGATCTTGCCACGGCGCTGCCGGATTATGCGATTGCCGCAATACGCGAAGCGCTGCCGGTGTTCGGCAGGCAGATCAATGGCTTCGACCTGCCGGATGCGGTGCTGACCGGAGTGGAAACGCGCACCTCGTCGCCGGTGCGCATCAAACGCGACAATGATGACCTGCAAAGCATCAATACCAAGGGGCTGTACCCCACCGGGGAGGGCGCGGGCTATGCGGGCGGCATCATGTCCGCGGCGGTGGACGGCATCAGGGTCGCCGAAGCGGTGGCCTTGAGCATGGCGCAGACAAAGAAGCAGGGAACGGAGTAAGCATGCTGCTGATGATCGATAACTACGATTCCTTCACCTACAACCTGGTGCAGTATTTTGCCGAGCTGGGCGCCGATGTCGTGGTGTACCGCAACGACGAGATCACGGTGGAGCAGATCGCGAAGATGAACCCGCAGCATATCGTGATCTCGCCCGGCCCGTGCACGCCGAACGAGGCGGGCGTGTCGGTGGCGGCGATCAAACAGTTCGCCGGCAAGGTTCCGCTGCTCGGCGTGTGCCTCGGCCACCAGAGCATCGGCCAGGCCTTCGGAGGCAGGATTATTCATGCCAAACAATTGATGCACGGCAAGACCTCGGCGATCCACCACAACAATACCAGCGTGTTTACCGGCCTGCCGAACCCGTTCACCGCGACGCGTTACCACTCGCTGGTGATCGAGCGCGAAACGTTGCCGGATTGCCTGGAGATCACCGCATGGACCGATGATGGCGAAATCATGGGGGTGCGCCACAAGACGCTTGCGGTGCATGGCGTGCAGTTCCACCCCGAGTCGATTTTGACCGAACATGGGCACGACATGCTGCGTAATTTTCTGGAAGGAAAAAAATAGCGATGATCACGCCGCAACAAGCGCTCATCCGGCTGATCGACCAGCGCGAGATTTTTTACGATGAAATGCTGTCGCTGATGCGCCAGATCATGGGTGGCGAAGTCACGCCAGCGCAGATTGCCGGGATTCTGATCGGCCTGCGGGTCAAGAAGGAAACCGTCGGGGAAATCTCCGCCGCCGCATATGTGATGCGTGAATTTGCCGTCAAGGTGCCGGTCGCCAACCGCGCACATCTGGTGGACACCTGCGGCACCGGCGGCGATGCCGCCCACACCTTCAATATCTCCACGGCCAGCGCACTGGTCGCTGCGGCGGCAGGTGCGCGCGTCGCGAAGCACGGCGGACGCTCGGTATCGTCGACCTGCGGTTCGGCGGATGTGCTGGAGAGACTCGGCGTCAACCTCAATCTGGCTCCGGAACAGGTCGGGCTCTGCATAGACAAGATCGGCATCGGTTTCATGTTCGCCCCCAACTTTCACGGTGCGATGAAGTACGCGGCGCCGGTGCGGCGTGAGCTGGGTGTGCGCACCATTTTCAACGTGCTGGGGCCGTTGACCAATCCTGCCGGAGCGGACAACCAGGTGCTCGGCGTGTTCCACCCTGATCTGGTCGGCATCCAGGCGCGGGTGCTGCAACGCCTCGGCAGCCGCCATGTGCTGGTGGTGCACGGCGCAGACGGCATGGATGAAATATCGATCAGCGAAGGCACCAGTGTCGCCGAATTGAAAGACGGCGAAGTCAGCGAATACACGATTCATCCGGGCGATTTCGGGCTGCGCAGCGCACCGCTCGATACGCTGCGCGTCACCAATGCCGATGAGGCGTGCGAAAAATTATTGGGTGTGCTGAACAACGAACCCGGCGCGCCGCGCGATATCGTCCAATTGAATGCCGGTGCGGCGATCTACGTGGCGGGGCTGGCCGGCACACTGGCGGAAGGCGTGCGGCGCGCCGGCGAGGCGATCGCC
>JAIELH010000091.1 GCA_019753125.1 Gallionellaceae bacterium
CCTTCGAGCCTTCATACTCGGGCATCACGGCAACCCCCATGCCGATGCTGCCATGCAGGCCTGCGGGCGGGGCAGGCATATTCTCGCCTGCTGTGGCCTGGTCTATGGCAAAATCCAGCAAGGCTATTCCCGCCACCACCGCACTTGCCATCCCGGTGAGAGTCATTTGGCGCACCCCCGGCTGCAGGGTTTTGTGGCGATGAGGCTCAAGACGATTTTCTGTGTATGCTTCATGATTGAATCTCCATGTAGAACGAAAAGTTGCTTTGCAACGAAGCATATTTAACGGTAGTGGTGTAAATGGCATATATCAAAACCGTTCTTTTTTGTAACGTACTGTGACAACGTGCCGAGCCGTTACACTGCTTTACAATTTCGCTGCATTAAATTGGATTTACCGGGTATAAAAGCGTCATGACGACACCAGAACACATTCTTATCGTGGACGACGATGCCGAGATACGCAGTTTGCTGGGCAATTACCTGCAAAAAAACGGCTATCGGATCACCTCCGTGGCAGAAGGCAAGGGCATGTTGGCGGCGCTGGATAAGGGGAGGGCGGATTTGATCGTACTCGACCTGATGCTGCCAGGAGACGATGGCTTGGTTTTGTGCCGCAACCTGCGGGCGCGCTCCGACATCCCGGTGATCATGCTCACCGCCCGCGGCGACGACATGGATCGCATTCTCGGCCTGGAAATGGGTGCAGATGATTACCTGCCCAAGCCCTTCAATCCGCGTGAACTGCTGGCGCGCATCAAGAGCATTTTGCGCCGGGCAAAAGCTTTGCCAGGGAACAGGGAAACAAGCGAGGCTGCCCGAGTTCACTTTGCCGGATGGAAGTTGGACACGATCTCGCGCCAACTGGTCTCGCCGGAAGGCGTGGTGGTTCCGCTGAGCGGTTCCGAATACCGCCTGCTCCGGATATTTCTCAATCACCCCAACCGGATTCTCAGCCGGGATCAACTTATGGATATGATGCGCGGGCGGGAAACGGATCCTTTTGATAGAAGCATTGATGTTCAGGTGAGCCGGCTCCGTCACCGCTTGGCGGACGATGCCAAGGAACCTACCATCATCAAGACGGTGCGGGGCGAAGGCTATATTCTGGCAGTACAGGTGGAGGCGAAAAAATGATGCGGCTCCTGCCACAATCCCTGTTCAGCCGCATGGTTCTGATTCTGCTTGGCGGCCTGATTCTGGTGCAATCAATCAGCGTCACCTTCCATTTGCGCGAACGCGACCGTTTGCTGTTTCGCTCAAACAGCATGGAATCGGCGCAACGAATCGCCGATACCCTCCGGCTGCTGAATTCGCTTGCTCCCGCCGATCGGCATAAATTCGTGGCGACCATCAACTCCCCAACCCTGCGGATTTTCCTTGGCGCACCCCACTCAAGCACACCCCATCAGAACCCAGACAGCGCAAACCAGGCGGCCAGTTTCAATATATTGCTGCGCGACCTGCTTGGGGAAACCCCGGCTATCGAGACCACTGTTTCCGAAATGGGATGGCCCGCGCGGCAAAATGAGGGTAATGCATTCAGCCTCGCCATGAATATCTACCCACAGCAAAAAGTCGTCTTCACCGTGTGGGCACGCTTGCAGGATGGCACTACGGTGTCAGTTGATGCGCTCCCATCCGGCGGAGCTTTCCCCACGCCACCCCGCCTGCTGTTCAATCTGCTGATCCTGCTCGCCGCAGTGATCTTCCTTTCACTTCTCGCCGTGCGCCTTGCCACGCGCCCCCTTAACACACTCGCAAGCGCCGCCGAAAAATTGGGCAACGATATCAACAGCCCACCCCTGATTGAAACGGGCCCGACCGAAGTGCGTCGCGCGGCACATGCCTTCAACACCATGCAATCCCGCCTGGTCAGCTATATACAGGAACGTACGCGGATTCTCGCCGCCATGTCGCACGACCTGAAAACCCCCATCACCCGGTTGCGTCTAAGAGCCGAGCTGCTGGAGGATGACGATCTCAGGTCGAAGTTCACAAAGGATCTGGAAGAAATGGAGTCACTGGTTGCCGCCACTCTGGATTTTATGCGCGGTGTGGACAACCCGGAGCCGGTACAACCTGTGGACATCATGGCTTTGCTGGAAAGTATCCAGGCAGATGCGGCGGAAATTGGACAGGAAGTCAGGCTGGAGGGCATTACTGCCCAGCCCTATCCGTGCAAGCCTGCGGCCTTGAAGCGATGCCTGGGAAATCTGATCGACAACGCCGTCAAATACGGAAAAAGTGCCACCGTCATCGTGAACGATCACGACAAGCAACTGCAAATTCACATTCTGGATCAAGGCCAAGGCATTCCAGAAGCTGAACTTGAACGGGTATTCGAACCTTTTTATCGTTTGGAAAGTTCACGCAGCCGCGACACTGGTGGTACCGGCCTGGGCTTGGGCATTGCGCGTAACATTGCACAAATGCATGGTGGCGACCTCTTGCTGCGCAACCGTCCGTACAGTGGGCTTGAAGCGATCTTGACGCTGCCACGGAGACCATAAGTGTGTGTAAAAATGAACAAGGAACAGCAACCCAATGGTGGGTTATCGCCACTTCCAACCAGTGAAGATTGCACTCACTCGATTAGAAAAAAAGGAAGGCAGGATATGGTCGTGTGCACGCCACATTTAAAGATCATGCCCACCAACAATTCATCAGTGTGTGAGTTGCATTCAACAACAAAAACCAACGCCTTGAAAACCTTAAAAATCTAACATTGCAACTGGCAGCGGTCTGTTTTCAGACGAGGCGAGTGACCGAAATGGGGCGTTATGCAAAGGGCGAATTACGCATAGTTTATCGGATAGCGGCGCTTTCGCCAGACATCACTGCCTGGCCGAATCCAAATGCGAATCAAAAAAATTGAAATCATTGTTCATTGCCTGCTTTGAAATACTGGGCAGTAGCTGAATTCGATTCTTTTTGGACGCATTTCGGCAGTCATGCATGTTAGTAACTGCGTAGCATCATAACCATTTCATCCTTCGCAGATATTCCCGCCCATTAAAACATAGGGTTCTAGGGGTGCCGTGAGACTTCCGCGAGACTCATATTGATTTCAATCCCGCACCGTAAAGGGCAGGATGAAAGTGTGGTAGCTGGCCACGAGAAAACAAACAGCATCATGAATCCCGCCGGGAGAGAGTATCCCGGTAGGGGTAACTCCATGCCGCGCGGAAATTTCCAACCGGCCCAGCCGTGACCTTCTAAGGATCCCGGCAAGGGGTGTCTCGGAAGGTTCCGTCAGGGGCTTTCCATGGAGGCACCTGTGATGAAGTACAAGTACGATGCACAACGCGTCAAGCACGACGCACGAGGGCGCTGGGAGCAGGTTTTGTCCGGCCTAGCGCCAGCTTTGGAAGATGCCGTGGATCGGCGGGGGAGACATGTCCCTTGCCCGGTTCATGGCGGACGGGATGGCTTTCGGGTATTCCCCGATGTTGATGAAACTGGTGGTGGCGTCTGCAATACGTGTGGCTATTTTGCGGACGGATTTTCTCTGCTTATGTGGATCAACAGTTGGGATTTCGCGCGCACTGTTCGCGAAGTGGCCGAGCATTTAGGCAGTGAACCAGCCAAGAGCGTGCGCAGGGAATTGTCGCAAGCATCAGGCCGCACTTCCGATGATGCCACACGCCGCGAACATCTCAATCGCACATGGCGTGAATCATTGCCGCTGACACATCCGGAAGCAGAACCCGCTCGTTTGTATCTGGCGCGGCGCGGATTGTCTTTATGCGTGCCGGAATCCCTGCGTTTTCATCCTGCGCTAGGCTACTACGCAGACAATCACCTCGTGGCACGCTATCCGGCCATTGTTGGGCAGGTGACAGGGCAGGGTGGCGAAGCAGTCACTCTTCATCGCACCTACCTGACAGCTAGTGGTCACAAGGCTCCGGTCGAAGCACCGAAGAAGTTGATGCGTCATCCATCGGCGCGACAACTGACTGGCGGCGCGATTCGTTTGGTGCAGCCAGGTAGTCGTCTGGCGGTGACCGAAGGGATCGAAACGGCGCTTGCCATTATCGAAGCCACCGGCTTGCCCGCTTGGGCAACTGGTAACGCGCATCTTCTGGAAACTTTCGTTCCGCCATCTGGAGTGAGTCAGGTTCTGGTCTTCTCTGACAAGGATCGGCCTTCCCGGCAGCATCCATCCGGACACGGACAGGAAGCCGCGAGAGGGCTGGTGACCAGGCTCTGGACAATGGGAATTCGAGCGGGAGCCATTGCTCCCACGATTGATATTCCGGAAGGAAGGAAGGGCGTTGATTGGCTCGACGTGCTCAACCTCGTTGGCAAGTCAGGTTTTCCTGCGCTTGGCAGTGTCGAAAAGGCGCTGGCCCGCGCAGCCTGATTGTAGTGATGCAGCATAAATAGCCCGGCCATGCCGGTTTTTTATCCCACGGGGAGTGTATCTATCCCCGCAAGGGATGGTGCCTTCCCGTTTTCTCATTGGAGGCACCATGTACGAAAAATTTGCACAGCTTCTCGCTCAGGCTCTCACCGAGCCTGGCATCGTGAGCGAGGCTTACCGCAGGTTCCATCGCTTCAGCATTGGCAACCAGATTCTGGCGGCAGTCCAACTTCATCAGCGGCATTTACCGCTTTCACCGATTGCGAGCTTTTGCCGGTGGAAGGAGCTTGGTCGTTCGGTTTGCAAAGGGCAGAAGGCTATTTCCCTTTGGATGCCTATCACGATCAAACGCAAGGACAAGGACGAAGTCTCTGGCGAGTCCGACGATGCCGGTGGCGCGTTCACCGTCTTCAAGTTGGCGCCACGCTGGTTCAGCCTGGAACAGACTGAAGGCGAGGAATACACCGAGCCGATCGAATCGCCGCAGTGGAATGCCGAAGCTGCTCTGGCAGCATTGGGCATCACGCTGGAGCGCTTCGATCTCATGGACGGCAACGTGCAGGGCTACGCGGTGAAAAGAGGAATTGCAATCAGTCCTATCGCCCAGTACCCACACAAGACCCGGTTCCATGAGATTGCACACGTCGTTCTGGGGCATACACAGGAAGCGGATTGCCATGACGCAGCCTTGACACCAAGAAGCCTTAAGGAAGTCGAGGCCGAAGGCGTGGCATTCCTCCTGTGTTCGCTTCTCGATCTGCCGGGACGTGATGAGTCGCGAGGCTACATCCAGTCGTGGCTTGAAGATGGCCAGCTACCGGAAAAATCGGCTCAGCGGATTTTCAGCGCAAGCCAGAAAATTCTCGAAGCAGGCAGACCGGGCGACCGGCCAGAAGTAACGCAGTAAGTTTTAATTTTCCAACCCTTGCGGGGCGTGCAATCGTCCCGCAAGGGGAGAGTGCCGCTCCGCTTTTTATTTGGAGGCACCTATGATGAAAAAATTATCCGACCGCGAACTACTCTCGATCCTGCTGGGTGAAGAGGGCGAATCGTATTCCATGCGCTCCCTGCCCGAGCTTTTCGGGCTGCGCACGATGCGGCATACAAAACCCATCGGTGTAGCAGAAGAGGTTTTAACCTATGCCATGCCCGACAGGCTGATGGCCGCACGGGAACTGTTGCGTCGAGCGCTGGAAGAAGACTTTGAAGAGTCGTCCGACAGCCTCTCCTCGCCTGCCTCGGTGCGTGATTACCTGCGGCTGTTTCTGGGTGGGCAGGAGTTCGAGAGTTTTGTCGCGCTCTGGCTCGATGCACAACATCGCCTGATTGCGGGGATGGAACTGTTTCGTGGAACGCTGACCCAAACGTCGGTGTATCCACGGGAAGTGGTGAAGAAAGGCTTGGCGCTCAATGCGGCAGCCGTGATCTTTGCGCATAACCACCCATCTGGCGTGGCCGAACCAAGCCAGTCCGACAGGATGCTGACCGATGCGCTGAAGCAAGCGTTGTCGCTTGTTGATATAAGGGTGCTCGACCACTTTATTGTGGCGGACATCACGGTCATGTCCTTTGCAGAAAGAGGGCTGATCTGATCCAATAAAAAATACCCGCCAAAACATCGGCGGGTATTTTTGCATGAAGCCAATCAAATTTGTGTTTCTTAAGGTAATAATCTATTACATTGCAGATGCCATTTCCTTGCATACACCGGCATCATGCAAATTCCAGCCGATCATTTTGCGAGAACGGATCAATATTGATTCGGAGAGAATGAACCGTAGCCGTCGGAACCTTGCGACGGTCAACATTTTTCAGCCGCACGAAACCAATTGCTTCAAGCTTGCCCAAGGTGCGAGTAAGGTTCGGTTGCGCGCGGCCCGTCAGCACCGCGAGTTCGGCGATTGACTGAGGCTTCTTGTCGCGAATGATGGCCAAGAGCTGACGATTCTGTGGAGTCAGCAGACGCATCAGCGCCTCGACAGAGTCGAAAGTCGTGCCCCCCGCATCCTTCGGTGCCGACCTTTCCCCGCGCGCAACAGCCTTCATTTCTTCGCGCAAGGACGCATGGCTCTGAATTTTTAAATGCTTCATGGTTTATCTCCTTCCTTTACTTCGACAGTCTCGAATGGGATGTTGTGCTCCGCAAGCACTCGTTCAACTTCGTCGAAAAAATCATCCATCAATGTTTCTGCATCCTTGAACGTATAAGGGCGTCCCTCATCTATTTCCGTTCGATGCCAGTGATCCATCGCTTTGGGGCGTTTGTTGAAACGTGATCCCTTGGCCGGCACACTGTGTGCGTTATCAAAGCCGATCAGCCTTCGGTTATCCGGCCCGTGCAATGTAAACGAGTAGTCCAGCCCATGCGGCCTTCCTTCGCTCTCTTTTACTTTTTCGATCTCGAATTTCAGCCAGTATCCGCCACCATAACGGTGGATATGCCCATCGAATGCCAGCAGGAATTCAAGCGTACCTTCAGCGTCCTTTTTCGCCATCGCTTACCATATCCTCACAAGATAAGTATAAACAGGGTAAAACCCCAAGTCAAAGCAATTCTGGCGTGTCACCCAGCCCTGCACGGAGGCCAGCTTCACGCGCAACAACTAGCGCACACGGCCGGAAAACACCACCGTGCCGCAGATGATGGCATCGGCGGGTAGTGGCATGATAGGGTTGGGCCAACTGGGGTTCACTGTCTTGAGAAATCGCCCCTCCTGTGTGATCACCATCCTTCGGAAAAGAGCGGTTCCTGCCGTGACTAACACGACATCTTTCCCGTGAGTTGGGGTAACACCAGGGTCAATGAAAATGATTTCCCCTTCACGGTATCCGTCGTTTCCAATCATGGCCTCGCCCTGAACGGTGAGAGCGAACGTCAAATCGCTGTGATCAACAGGGCAAGCTATCCATATGCTGTGTTGGTTGCGAACATTATGTGTCAGATTTTCCCACCCCATCACAGGAACCGCCCCATAGGCCATCATCCGGATGGAAATTGGTTCCTGTCCGGTCAGTTGCTCAGGGGTCACTCCAAGAACCCCCGCGATTTTCTGGAGTGTTTCCTTGCGAGGGTTCTTTGCCCTGGAGCGTTCATTGAGAATGCGGTTGATGGCTGGTTGCGAAACCCCAGAGCGGTTTGACAACTCGGTTTGGTTCAACCGGTGTTTGCTCATCAGGGCTTCAAGGATTTCCGCAACAGGATTATTGCCGGAAGTCGATAAAGTGTCCGAGGTAATCATAATTTATGCGCCTTGCTGTTGTAAGGTGCATATATTGTAATATAAAATGCGCACTCGTGACCACAAAATTATTACTTAATTATGGAAAAACGCGACCTACTCAAAATAAACAGGCAGTTCCTGTTGCTTACACGCCAGTTGGCGCAGGATGGGACGGCGGCTGAGCTTATGACCGGGCTACCCCGCTCAGCGATCGACAGGATTGCTTCTCTCGACATGGATGAAATCGAAGAACTGGCGGAGACGATAGGCATATCGCTCTATACGCTCCGATTATCCGACCCGGCTCTTAACCGGCTAATCCAGATGCCTCGGGATGCGAAAAGCACATACGCCGAGGCAACGCTGGTAGGAAATGGCCGTGGCGGCGCTACTTTCCCCTGAGGAGCTGGAAAATAGCCGGGTTGCGCATGAGCTGATCGGATTGAGGCTCCGCGTACCTATCGTTCATTACCTGACGAATATCCACTCCAAGCCACTTCGATTGCGTTGGCGGCAACTCCATAACGAAAGCCCGCCCAACGGCAAGCTCCCGGATTCCGTCCGGCCTTTTATTACCGATGCAATGGCGTTGGCCAACCTTTCCAGTTTCGTTGCCGTCTATTACCGTGTGGATGATGGTGATGGGAGGTCAATCACAGCGGCAATGTTACTGCAAGTCTGGAAGATGCACTGCCGGGTCGGGAATAGCAATCTGGACATCAACGCTGCCTGGTACGCCATCAGGGATGTGCGGTCGAAGATCGTTGGTTGGCAGCGTTGCACAAAGTGCCAGACCATGTTTATTTACGAGCCCAATGTGTCACATGCCAGGTCATGTCCATTCTGCTCATTGGCGAAAGCGAGAAGGTAGTCGAGTTGAAACCCGAAGGGCGGAACTCAAAGGTTATTGGTAAGGTTGCGGATGAAATTGCTGGTTTTGGTTTCGCGGACGCCAAGACCTTGTTTTGGGGAATCCGCCATATTCTGATGCTGGCGGCTCCTGGGTTCAATTTGATGCAGTTCTTTCAGCCCAATCATCGCCAGTAACCGTAGCCGCTCCGCGCGCTCCCTTGGAGCAACTTTGTCGAGATCGGCAACCAGCTCCGGGTAAGTGCCGGTCGGGATCTTTACAACTACCCTGATCGAGGACATCTCATGCCCCCATCCGCCAGAATCCCCGCGCATTCGCATAGACTGGAGAATCAGGCGTCGACACTTTGAGCTGAGGAAATGCTTCCTTCACCGCTTTCTCGAAAAATCCTGCACCGCCACCTACGAGCAGCACCATGTCTGCGCTGGCATTTTCCTTTCGCAGCGATTCTCGCAACCTGGCTGTCACGATAGGACCGACCTTGTCGGCAGCCTTCTTCAGATACGGAGCCACGTCCACACGCTCGCCAAAGAGACGTACCTGATCATGCCCATTGCGAAGGGTATGTTCGAGACGTTCCCTGCCAACATTGCCGCCGAAATCCACCGCAATCAGCCTGATAGCTTCATCGAGAATCACCGATGATGCTTCCAGGCTCGTGCCGCAGGACTGACGACGCAATTCGCCATTGCTTATCAAAACCCAGTCTACAGAGAAAAAGCCGGGGTCAACTACCAGCACCCGGCTATCTTCAATTTCCGCTGCGTCCGGCAAACTCCAGACGTAATCAACGAAT
>JAIELH010000062.1 GCA_019753125.1 Gallionellaceae bacterium
ATTTTTGCAGAGTTAGAAATCATGTTAGTCCATCCGTTATCGATCCTCATCTGGGACAGGTTCTGGAGAATGTAAACACAGACGCCTTCCAGCAAGGTTACCCCGGCGTCTTCCAGAATCTTGGCATAACTCAGTTTACGTGCTTCAGACAAGATGCCGCTGTTCGTGGTCACAAGTACCGTTGTACCCTCCTTGACTTTTCTGCCACGGAATAGCTCCGACAGATACTTCAACTCAAAGAGAGACAACTGAGGACCCGAAAACACCACAAAATTGCAGTTGCCATCCTGATTCTTGTAGCCAGCAAATACGGCGGCAATATCAGCATCTCCTATCTTCATTATTGACTTGGGCTGATTGCCACCGAGAGCAGCCTCTACGGTTGGCGCTTCTGGTGTAACCCCTACCATATGAAACATGGCCATGGAACCATAGCTGGCCAGCGATGCGCCAAGATGCTTCAGTTCATCAGCAGTGGGGGCTCGGGATATTCCCGTAAACACCGGCACCGAGTAATAGCTCTGGTTTGATTCGCCAACAAGTTTTGCCAATGCGCCCCATTCGGCAAAATCATTGATCTCTGCCTCAACATTGACCACAAATGTGCCACGCCGATTTTCATCAAGGTGAAAACCATAAGCCGGCACCCGCCCGGTCATGGCGGCGGCCATCGCCGCGGGACCAGATTCAAAATTACTACGAGCCCCGCACACCGAGTTCGCCCAAATGACCGTGCCTGTGTCCCCCCAGGCAACATGTTCGCCAATATGCGGCTGATACAGTGACTGATAGTTTATGCAAGTGTCAGTAGTCATGACGTTCATGCTCTTTAGGCAGCCGATCAAATCATGTTCTTTTTCCGCTTCCTTCTGGTCCTGCTTGAATTTCGCTACATACTTAAAATCGAAACAACGGGCATTGGTTGTCGTATTTACAGCGCAGTGCGCCTGCTGGGCGGCAAGACACTGCAAATATTCCAATCCGCCATCGCCCATGACCTCAATATCACCCATCATATGTACGTTTGTAACAGGGACGAAATGCTTGGCTCCGTAAAACTCGCCAACTTTGATCTGTCCTTCGATGGCTTTACGAATAGGCTCGCCCCATCCGCCCGCCAGCATCGCCCGCTCTTCTGCTGTCAACTCCATTTTTTTCTCCTTCATTGATATACAAGTCGACTCCTGAAACGGGAATGCACGGATCGCAATCCTGCAATCACGTTACGACCCCTACAATTCATCAACATCATAGTGGTCCGAAAGCATTAATCGACGGCTCGTGGGCGGCACAAAAAACTCCTGATAATAAATATTTCTCCCACGCAATGTACTGGCGACGCTTTGCAAAAATAACCCTGTAGAACCTGTGTTGATCCGACATGCCCGGCAGATAACGTCCTTGAATCGCATAACAGTCGCAGTTTGGGCAATGCTCATCACTGGAGATCCAAATTCCTGCTCAAGAATGGTCTTGAAATTGACACCATCGAGTTCAGCAACGGTTTTTTTCAACATGCCGCCGAAATGATCAGCATTGAGATAAAATTTGCTGAAAACAATAAATTCGTGATTAATGCTCATCCTACGGTCTATTCGAATGATGTTGTCGCCCTTATGCTGCAAATAATCAGACCATGGACCACGTTCCCTGATTTTCCGGCGGGATATCACTTTCGGGAACACCGGCAAAAACCCTTTCCCGTCATCCGCATAAAATCTGCAATGCCAGGGCGCAGCCACTGCCTTGCGGGTGCCGGTGACAAACGTACCACTGCCCTGCCGTCGAATTAGAATGCCCTCATCAACCAAGGCACGAAGAGCGCGTTGAATAGTCCCAAGGCTAAAAGGGGTCAGGCGAGCCAGTACGACTTCGGGTGGAAGTTTGTCGCCCGCCTTCCAATGCCCGGCCTCTATCGCGGCAAGCAGCGCCTTACTGAGCTGAACATGTTTTGGAAAACCTTTGTCGATCGATTTGGTAAGCCGCACCAGATCCGCTAATTCAGGCTGGACAATCAATTCGTTACGCATGTTTATTCAGGCTTAACCCCGGCTGCTCGTGCGACTTTGCTCCACTTGACCGTTTCCGCCTTGATCCTGGATGCCAACTCGTCTGGCGTGCTATAAGCAGCCATTGAACCGGTTAAAATCAATGCAGCTTTGGTGTCCGGCGAGTTAAGAACAGCCTCAAGTTCTTGATTCAGTCGATTGACTATTTTCTGCGGAGTTCCGCGTGGCGCAAGCAGAGCATTCCAGTTATCTGCTTCAAAGCCGCTCAAACCAGCTTCGCTCATGGTTAACACTTCCGGAGCTGATGGGGAACGAATGATGGTCGATACTGCGAGTGCGCGCAGCCGACCCGACTTCACATAGGGCAACGCCGGTGGCATCCCGGCAAAAAACAGATTTGCTTCGCCGCTCAAAACCGCGACGGTCGCAGGTCCGCCTCCCTTGTATGGAACATGTACGATATTCAAACCAGCCACCGATTTGAAAAGCTCGCCGGATAAATGCTGCGGACTCCCGTTTCCTACCGAAGCATAATTCAGTACACCCGGCTTCGACTTTGCGAGTGCTATGAGCTCTTTCACGGATCTGGCCGGAAGTGAGGGATGAACGACCAAAAGCAGTGGCACAGAAGCCACCATTCCGATTGGAACAAAACTCTTAACGGGATCGAAGGGCAATTTGGAGTAAAAACTGGGGCTGATCGCAAGCGACAGCGTCGCCATGAACACTGTGTAGCCGTCAGCTGTCGCATTCGCCACGATCTCGGCACCAATGTTGCCAGTAGCGCCAGGACGATTGTCCACAATAATGGTTTGACCGAGTTTCTCATTCAACTTCTGACCTAAGAGCCTACCGATAAGATCCGGTGCCCCGCCGGGTGAAAAAGCTACTACCATGCGTATAGGTTTGGTTGGATATTCCTGTGCATAGGAATGCAGTGCACCCAGCATGCAGGCACTGGCAACCAAACCCATACCTGCCATTGACATTGCTTTCTTCATGATTTTCTCCTCCTTCTGCTTGTTTGGTATTGCCTGAGTTATACTTTTCCTAACGCGCGCAATATCCTCTCCGGGGTAAACGGCTGCTCCGTAACACAAACACCAAATGGTTTCAGTGCATCATTAATCGCATTCATTACCGCAGCTGGTGCGCCAGCGGTTCCTGCCTCACCTGCGCCCTTGGCACCAAGTTCGGAAGTCGCTGTCGGTGTTGAAACATGACCCACCTCAATATCTGGCATTTCACAAGCCATTGGGACCAGATAATCGATCAGACTGCCGTTCATCAGTTGGCCTTCAGAGCTGTAGATACACTCTTCAAAAAGAGCCCCGCCAATGCCTTGCACCACCCCCCCACGAATCTGCTCATCGACAAGCAATGGATTGATTATTGTTCCGCAGTCATCAATTACCCAGTGTTTGAGCAGGCGCACAAAACCTGTTTCGATATCCACTTCAAGATAGCAACCCTGAATACCGTTGGTGCATATTCCGTCATAGGTTTTTTGAGCAAAGTGACGTGTAACTACCAGCTCTGGAGAAAAATCTCGAGGCACCTTATCGCTGCGGAAATAAGCAGTTCGCGCAACCTCCTCAAGTGTCATTAACTCTTTTCCTGTCAAGGTTTCAATAACACTGTTATCACGAATACTAAGCACCGAAGCTTCTGTTTCAGTCAGTAATGCCACAAAAGTCAGAATGTTTTGTCGCAGTGCTTTACCAGCCTGCAATACCGCCTCTCCGCCAATGCCGGTTCCACGCGACCCCCAATTCCCGCCACCATAAGGTGTTACGTCGGTATCTCCGATCACTATTTTTATATTTTCCGTTGAAACACCAACAGCAGATGCGGCAATCTGTAAAACTACTGCAGTTGCTCCCTGACCGATCTCATTAATGCTGACGGCGCAGGTAATGCCACCGGTCGCGGTCAGCTTCATCGTGCAGCCATCCTGCGAAGCTATGGATGCGCCACCTTGACCGTAAGTGGCTGATGAAGGATTTGACATTTCAACAAATGCTGCCAGCCCGATACCACGGTAGATTCCCTGACGTCTCAACTCCTCCTGCTCCAATCGCAACGCTGAATAATTCATGAGGTCGAGCAGCTTCTCATGAGCTTGGTGTTGAGACAGCTTCTCGAATACAGGACCCGTAACCAAAGTGTATGGATATGCCTCTGCGTTGATGTAATTGCGATAGCGAAACTCCGCAGGATCCATCCCGATCGCGCTGGCCGCCAGATCGACTAGGCCCTCTGTCACCGCACATGCAACAGGGTGCCCAACCGCACGATACTGGCCATACATGTTCTTGTTCTCGAATACAACCCGGGTTCGCCCACGGTAGACGCGGTTTTTGTACGGGCCGCCTACCAAATTCAGAACCTGCTTGGCTTCATTCGCGCTGCCCCGGGGGTAGCCCGAATAAGGTCCAATGCCGTACAAGTCGTCCATTTCGATTCCGACAATGTCTCCTGTTACGGAAACCGCCATTCGGGCCTTTACGAGATGGCCGCGTGCATGAAAATCAGTCACGAATGATTCAAGGCGATCCGATACGAACTTGACTGGTCGCCCCAGCATCATGCTTAGTGCCACCGCTGTCATTTCATCGCCGTAAATATGGATCTTTGTGCCGAACCCGCCGCCGACATCCGGCGCTATAACGCGCACGTTGATTTCCTTCAATCCGAAGTGTTTGGCAAGGATCCACTGCATCATGTACGGCACTTGAGTAGACTGATAAACTGTGAGCTGCCTCTCAGCCGGGTTATAGTCGGCAAGAATCGAACGAGGCTCCAGCGTAACTGGGGTGTGTCGGCTCGTCCTGAAAGTCGCCTCCACAACCTTATGCGCCCCGGCGAACACCTCATCCACCCCCCCGGTATCCACTTCGCGCTGATAAGCCAGATTGTCCCCAAGATCGGGATGTATTACGGGTGACCTGGAATCCAGTGCTGTGTCAGGGCTGGTCACGGCTGTCAATGGCTCCCAATCGATATCAATCAACTGTGCCGCATCTTCTGCCTGAGCCCTGCTTTCTGCAGCCACAGCCACGACTGGTTCGCCCTGCCAGCGGGCACGCTCCATTGCAAGAGGGTATTGGGCCGCCGACTTTAAACCTTTCAGATGTGTCAGAACGCCTACCCAGGGCTGGCAAAGCGCTGCAACTTCTTTACCAGTGACAACCCGGATGACACCTGCGCTACTGGCCGCTTTTGTGACATTGATCGCGGAAATTCCGGCATGTGCGTAGGGACTACGGACAAAAACGACATGCGCGGTTCTCGCAAGCTTTATGTCGTCGGTATAGCGACCACGCCCATGCAGAAGACGCCACGCATCTGGCCTTGGCAAACCTGCGCCGATATACCGGCCATGCGTCTTCACATGAGAGCTCGCGGTATCAGTTGTCATATACCCCCCTGCTGAACACCGGCTTTCCCCCGGCACACCACCTCCACAGCATCAATAATTGATTGATACCCGGTGCAGCGACAAAAATTTCCCGACATATACTCACGTATCTCTTCCCGATTGGCCCCTGGATTTCGCGCTATAAGATCCGCAGCAGCCAAAAGCATTCCGGGCGTACAGAATCCGCACTGCAAGGCATTGCGTTGATGAAATTCTTTTTGCAATGCAGAAATTTCACCATTTTCCGAAATGCCTTCTATCGTCTCTACGATTGCACCGTCCGCCTGTATCGCCAGCATTAAACATCCACGTACGATTTCTCCGTTGACTCGCACCGTACACGCACCACAAACCCCATGCTCGCAACCCAGATGGGTTCCCATCAAACCCAGTTCTTCTCTCAAAAAATCTGCGAGGTGCATCCTTGCCAAAACGCGCTGAACAACCTCAATATTGTTCACTGTCAGCCGGATATCAAAAACTTCGCTTGCGTTATTCATGTCTCTCGCCCCAATGCCATTATTGAAACAGCTCTGCCTGCCAGGACTTTTGCAAGATGCAATTTGGTTTCAGCGGTGTGATAGATGTCGCCGTAAGTCTCCAGATCCAGGCTTACAGCTGACCGCAGAGTATTTATTGTTGAAGGCGAAAGACGCGCAGATTCCAATGCCCTTCCGGCATTTACTGCGTGCACCGGTCTGTCGGCAACACCAAAGAACACCATACTGATGTCGGAGAACATGTCGTCCTGGAATTTTCCATGAACTGCTACACCTACGACCGCATAGTCTCCATGTCGCCGCGCAAGTTCCAAGAAAGCCGATCGATAGCCAACCCTCAATTTTGGAAACTCGGCACTGATCAGCACCTCGTCAGGCTGTAAGTCAGTTTCATAGAGCCCTTTGAAGAAATTTCGCGCGCTGACAATTCGCCGACCTTTCCTGCTAGCTAGCTCTATATTTGCATCAAGCACAACACAACATGCGGGCAGTTCCGCAGCAGCGTCAGCAAAGGCGACGCTCCCACCAAAAGTTCCCCGAGTCCTGATTGCTGCGTGCGCCACGAATGGCATTGCCTTGTGGACAAGTGGTAGGTGCTTCTTGATTTCGGCGGATTGCTCAAGGCTGCGATGTCGGGTAAGTGCGCCTATGCGTACTACATCGCCCTTAACTTCGATGCCCGAAAGTTCAGTAATGCCGTTAATGTCGAGCAAAACGGTCGGCGACGCGAGTCGCATGTTCAATGCAGCAATCAAACTCTGGCCGCCAGCCAACAATTTTGCCCGGTCGCCGTACATCTCCATCAAGTCAAAAAGCTCCGAAAGAGACGACGGCTTTGCATAGGAAAAAGCACTCGCCTTCACAACCCCTCCAAATGGCATCACCGCAACAATCGCCTATTGCTCGACCACAGGTCAAAACTAGTTTGGGCAGCGTTTTATCTTTCTACAAATACTATAATACTATATAGTTTTTCACGTCAACCTAAAGCAAAAATCGTGAATTGATGGCGGATTGGCCAGAAGATTTTTTACCCCGAAAGAAGACTATGGAATTGACCGGACAGCAACTTATACCCTTGAATCAGCAGGAAACCTGGGCGGCGCTGAACGACACTGAGATTCTCAAGGCATGCGTTCCAGGTTGCGAATCCTTGGAAAAGCTGGCTGAAAACGAATATCAGTTGGTAATGACCGCCAAAATCGGGCCGGTAAGCGCAAAGTTCACTGGAAAAATGACCCTAACCGAGGTTAGTCCGCCAAACTCTTACGTCGTATCCTTTGAGGGACAAGGCGGTGTTGCGGGTTTTGCCAGAGGACAGGCCAGCGTAAGTCTTGCGCCTGGAGATAATGGAACGGTGCTGAGCTACACAGCAAAAGCGATAATCGGCGGAAAACTGGCCCAAGTTGGTGCGCGACTAATCGACGGCGTGGCACTAAAGCTCGCAAACCAATTTTTCAGCGATTTCAACAAGCGGGTCTGCGGACCTGCATAACACGCCAGACCTTGCATATTGCAAGCCAAGTATACGACTTAGGTTTTCAAGCCTGATAATTCTCTGAAGAGCAAACCGAGCGCAGCGCTATCCAGCTCGCCTCGCCCGGTGTTGCATAACGCAGCAAGCATCTGCGCTCCAAGAGCAGTAACAGGCATGAACGAGCCCGTATCGCGGCCGGCACCCAATGCAAGCTTGATGTCCTTCAGCATCAATTTGCCACGAAACCCTGGGGTCAACGCGCCATCGAGCAGCTTCTTTCCATGATTTGCAAGCACAAAACTCTGCGCTGATCCGCCAAGCAAGGCCTCCCTCACTCTTTGAGGGTCGATATTCATTTTTCCAGCCAGCGCGAATGCTTCAGAAACAGCCATCAGCGTCCCAACAAGTACCATCTGATTGCAGGCTTTACACGCCTGCCCTGCGCCATTTGCCCCAACGTGCGTAAAAGTTTTTCCAACAGCACGAAACAACGGCATACAAGCCTCGACTACAGAAGGATCACCACCGATCATGCAGGATAATGTTCCATCTTGCGCACCCTTGAGCCCTCCACTGACTGGTGAATCAAGCATCTCCACCCCCACGGTCTTCAATCGCGCAGAGAATTCGACCGTGGCCGTGGCTGAGATAGTACTGCAGTCAATAACCACGGAACCTCTTTCGATCCCGTGCACGATCCCCTCATCTCCAAAAAGCACACGCTCTACATCTGGAGTATCTGGCACACAGATAAAAATCACTTTAGAGTTGCGCGCCACGTTGACTGATGACGTACCGTCAACTGCGCCGATACGCGTCAATTCGTCAACCTTCCCCTTGCTCTTGTTGTGCACCATAACTTTATATCCGGCCTTGAGTAGATTCGTCGCCATAGCGCCACCAATCACGCCCAGACCGATAAAACCAATCGGCGTACTTATGGACACGGTATTGATCACATCCCCTCCTTTTTACAACAAAATTTTGAAAACTACTGATCACTGTTTATACAGAAAATTTAAGTATTTATAAACTGCATAATTTAAGGCCGCTGATTTTTTGGATTTGCACAGCATTCTTCGGGAGGTGTCGATAAATTGACCCAAAAAAAACCGCAATTTCCCACAACATAAGACTGTACGTATAACGTCGATAACCGTCTGATTTTCGGACGGTTATGTGTTGCTGGTTCACGCGGAATACGGGATAAGAAGGAACTGTTAACCAGATTGCTGTTTGTTCAAGCGTAGGTCGAGAAGCTGGAATTGCTGTACCCGTTTTGGCACATGATCCAGCGTGACGGCTGGGCTTTTGTGTTTCTGGGAGGCAAAATGCTGGAAGTCCGGTGACAGGAGCAAGACTGCGACAAGAACCCACTGGAAAAGCCCAAGCCCGCCGTACACTCCGGGGACAAATAGTATTCAGAACCATTCACTTTTTAAGATCAGCCATGACCAATCAAACTTCCCGTCACCGCACCACATTCAGTGACGTTGCCATCGGTCAGCGTTTTTATGACCCGATCAGCGAGGAATACTTCGTCAAGCAGAGCG
>JAIELH010000081.1 GCA_019753125.1 Gallionellaceae bacterium
CAGTTCCACCACCTTCAGCAGGCCGGCGGGTTCCGCCAGCCGGCTCCAGAGGCCGTTCAGGGCCGCGGTTCGCCAGTCGCTGGGATTGTCCTGGAACTGGCACAGGCTGGTCAATTCGCCCAGTTGCGCGATGCCATGCGCCGCGCTGCCCAACAATTGCGGCGCAACGTACAGCAATAATTCATCGACCAACCCGGCACGCAACAGTGCGCCGTTCAGCGCGCTGCCCGCCTCCACCAGCACCTCGTTACAGCCGCGTTGCGCCAGATCGCGCAACATTGCCGCCATATCCACTTGCCCGTTGCCATCCGGCATTGCCGTCACCGTCGCTCCCCTATCCTGCAATAGCGCGATCTTCTGTTCGTCGCGCCGTACGGTATAGATCAACGTGTTGCCGCCAGACAGAACCCGCGCGCCGAGCGGCATGCGCAACTGGCTATCCAGCACGACGCGCAACGGCTGGCGCGACGTTGCGGCTTCACGCACATCGAGCCGCGCATCGTCCGCCAGTATCGTGCCGATGCCGGCCAGCACCGCGCAACTGCGCGCGCGCCAGTGCTGCACATCGAGCCGCGCCGCCGCGCCGGTGATCCATTGGCTGACGCCGTTGGCCAGCGCGGTGCGCCCATCCAGGCTCATCGCAACCTTGCTGCGCAGCCAGGGAGTGCCGCGCGTCATGCGCGCGAAGAAGCCGATGTTCAGCTCGCGCGCCGCCGCTTCCATCAGCCCGCATTCCGTTTCGATTCCGGCGGCGCGCAATCTGGCGATGCCCGTCCCGGCCACTTGCGGATTCGGATCCTGCACCGCAACCACGACCCGCGCCACGCCGGCCGCGATCAGCGCATCGGCGCACGGCGGCGTACGGCCGTGATGGCTGCACGGCTCCAGCGTGACATAGGCCGTTGCGCCGCATGCCGTTTCACCCGCCGCACGCAACGCATGAACTTCCGCATGCGGTTCGCCGGCGCGCTCATGCCAGCCTGCGCCGATCACCGCGCCATCCTTCGCCAGCACGCAGCCGACGCGCGGGTTCGGGCTGGCGCTGCACAAACCGCGCTCCGCCAGCCGCAGCGCTTGCGCCATATATTCGCTGTCCTGCGCGGCTCCCATTATTTTGCCGGTTTCTTGCCGCGCCGCGCCGGCGACTTGCGCACCGCCTCGACCGCCTCGGTGAAATCGCCGACGTCCTGAAAACTCTTGTACACCGAGGCAAAGCGGATGTAGGCGACCTTGTCGAGTTTGAGCAGTTCTTTCATCACCATCTCGCCGATCAGGCGCGAACCGACTTCCCGTTCGCCCAGCGCGAAAACCTTTTGCGTGACATTGTCGATCGCCGCATCCACCAGCTCGGTGGACACTGGGCGCTTGTGCAGCGCGCGGCTGAAACTGGTGCGCAACTTCTGCGCGTCGAACTCGCTGCGCATGCCGTTCTGCTTGACCACCTGCGGCATGCGCAACTCCACGGTCTCGTAGGTGGTAAAGCGCTTGTCGCACGACAGGCAGCGGCGGCGGCGGCGAATGCTGTCGCCCTCGTCGCTTTCGCGGGTGTCGATCACCTGGGTGTCGCTGCCTTTACAGAACGGGCATTTCATGGGGAAGGGTAAAGGAAGAAGGGAGAAGGGTGGGAAACCGCAGTTACCCTTCCCTCTTCTCCCTTCCCCCTTCTCGCATTAGTTTCCATACACCGGAAATTTCGCGGTCAACTTCTTCACCTCGCCGACCACGCGCGCGATCACCGTGTCGTCGTTCGGCGCGTCGAGCACATCGGCGATCAGGTGCGCGAGTTGTTCGGCTTCCAGTTCCTTGAAGCCGCGCGTCGTCATCGCCGGGCTGCCGATGCGGATGCCGCTCGTGACGAACGGTTTCTGCGGGTCGTTCGGGATCGCGTTCTTGTTGACCGTGATATGCGCGCGCCCCAGCACGGTTTCGGCATCCTTGCCGGTGATGTGCTTGGCCTGCAAATCCACGAGGAACACGTGGCTGTCGGTGCGCCCCGAGATGATGCGCAGGCCGCGCTCCTGCAGCACCTTGCTCATCACGCGCGCGTTGTCCACGACCTGCATCTGATAGTCCTTGAATTCCTTGCTGGCCGCTTCCTTGAACGCCACCGCCTTGGCGGCGATCACATGCATCAGCGGGCCGCCCTGGATGCCGGGAAAGATCGCCGAGTTCAGCGCCTTCTCGTACTCCGCCTTGGCCAGGATGATGCCGCCGCGCGGGCCGCGCAGCGTCTTGTGGGTCGTGCTGGTGACAAAATCCGCGATGCCGACCGGACTCGGGTATACGCCCGCCGCGACCAGGCCGGCGTAGTGCGCCATATCCACGAACAGATACGCGCCGACGCTGTCGGCGATCGCGCGGAAACGCTTCCAGTCGATCACCAGCGAATACGCGGATGCGCCGGCGACGATCATCTTCGGTTTGTGTTCGGTGGCCAGCGCCTGCACCTGATCGTAGTCGATCTCCTCCTTGTCGTTCAGGCCGTACTGGATCGCGTGGTACAGCTTGCCGCTGGCGTTCACCGATGCGCCGTGCGTCAGATGCCCGCCATGCGCCAGCGACAGCCCGAGGATCGTATCGCCGGGTTTCAGCACCGCCATGTACACCGCCTGGTTCGCCTGCGAGCCGGAGTTCGGCTGCACGTTCGCGTACTCCGCGCCGAACAGTGCCTTCACGCGGTCGATCGCCAGTTGCTCGGCGATATCCACATATTCGCAGCCGCCGTAATAGCGCTTGCCCGGATAGCCTTCCGCATACTTGTTGGTCAACTGGCTGCCCTGCGCCTCCATCACC
Organism: Gallionellaceae bacterium; assembly: GCA_019753125.1. GTDB lineage: Bacteria > Pseudomonadota > Gammaproteobacteria > Burkholderiales > Gallionellaceae > Gallionella. The sequence goes on from JAIELH010000081.1 coordinate 2,794, forward strand.
GCCGGGCTCGTGTAGTTTTCCGACGCGATCAGCTCGATGTGATCTTCCTGGCGGCGCGTTTCTTTCTGGATGGCGTCCCACAATTCCGGGTCGGTCTGGGCGATGGTATTTTTTCTGGAGAACATGGCGGCGATTCCTTAAAAATTGAAAACTGGAAAAGCGCGAATTCTACCATGTCGGCGGGGTAGGCCGGTAATGCGGGAATGGGTTATCTGGACACTTCAGCATATGGTGCAGCAGCAGTTTTGCTGCCAGATTGCGGTACTGAAGCTATTCAAGCGACTGGGTTTGTTGTGATGATGAAGCTCTAATGAACAAATAGGGCGGCCATTTAACGTCTGCCCCCATGAAGATTACCCCCGCCAAAATTGACGCGGCTGCGGAACAAATGGATTGGGCTATCAAGCTCTTCCCTGATTGCCGGACTTATGTCAGTGTGTCGGTAGCAGCCATTGGCGCTAAGCCGCCTTAGCGCCCACACCCGCCACGCACCCGCCAAAAGATTCGGGATAAACTAAATCTTGAGTCGCTCAACAACTCGCCCATGTTGCAAATGTTCGGTGATGATTTCGTCGAGATCGCGCTCGTCGACATAGGTGTACCAGACGCCTTCGGGATAGACGACGATGACCGGTCCTTCGTCGCAGCGATCCATGCAGCCTGCCGCGTTGATGCGTATCTTGTTCTGGCGGCTGGAAAAGCCCAGCTCCTTGACCTTGTTCTTCACGTAATCGCGCGCCTTCTGCGCGCCGCGATTGGCGCAGCAGTCGCTGCCGTCCTCGCGTTTGTGGGTGCAGAAGAAAACATGCTTGTCATAAAAGCTCATGGTGAACTCCCTGATGGAATGATTGGTTAAAGTTTTCTGTTGGTTGTGCAACGCAGAACTAAACGAGCCTGAAAGCGGAATTATACTTTTCGCATCAGCCACAGGTGGATCAACAGCAGCGCCGGAAAAATCAGGATGATGGTCTGCGCCAGGCCGTTATAGTTGAGCAAATGCCCGTAATGCCAGTAATAGATGGACATTGCCGATGAAGGTGCGTTGCCTTCCAGCACAAAATTGATGATGCACAGGTAGGCCAGCGCGATCGTTGCGCCGAAGAAAATCATCACGGCATGCGGCAGTCGCGGCGCCGCGAATAACAGCACCATGCCCAGCAACACCCCCAGCATCGCTTCGCCGTTGATCCACAACAGCAGCGCCCAGGATTTGAGCAGCACTGCCGCCGTAATGAATTTCGCCAGCGCCACGATGCTCAATACCGCCAGTAAGGCTGCGGCGATATTGCGCGGCGCACGCAGCAGTGTCAGCAGCAACGTGCCCAGCATCAACAGATTCAGCGTGACGGCGCCGCTTGCCAGCCAGTCGAACGGGGCAGCCGGTGCCGCAACAAACGGTTGGCGTGCCGTTTCGCTGATAAAGACATGTCCCAGCATCGGCAAGGACGGGTTGATCTGCCCGAACATCCATAGCGCCAGCAAGGCCAGGCCAAAATCCATTTCCCTGCCGTGATGAAACAGGCCGCTGCGCCAGTTCGTCAAACGCAAAACCAGCCATGCCCATGAGGTGATGCTCACCGCCAGCAATGCGCCGATCAGCGTACCGGCGCCATTGGCCAGCAAGTCCAGGTTGGAACTGAAACGCATCGGCAAATACATTTGCAAATATTCCATGCCGCCTGACAACAGCGTACCCAGCACGGTGCCCAGCGCCAAGCTGATAATGGCGTTAAAACGCGCGCGCAATGCCAGGCAAATCAACAAGCCGAACGGTATATAGGCCAATACATTTACCGCCACGTCAAACGCGCTAAAGGAGGGTGGCAACGGTGCACCCAGCACTTCGGCAAAGTCCAACCCTTGTTCGCGCCAGCCGGAAAACGGCGACAGGCTGGCATACACGATGAACAACGTGTAGCCGGTTGCCAGCCAGATACGCAGCCGTGCATGTGTTTCGGTGGTGAATGGCTCTCTCATATTCTATTGAGGCTTACTTAAGTCGGGGCAAGTTTAACCTATTCGCTGGTGCGGCTCGATCCTCGGCTGTTCAGAAACCTGGATTATCCAAGTGATACAATTCCCGCTTTACAACCCGATACAGACTTTGCGATGCATACATTGATTTGCGGCTCCATGGCTTACGACACCATCATGGTGTTTCAGGATCAATTCAAGAAACACATCTTGCCGGAACAGATACACATTTTGAATGTGGCGTTCCTGGTGCCGGAGATGCGCCGCGAATTCGGCGGCTGCGCGGGCAACATCGCCTACAATTTGAAGCTGCTCGGCGGCAATCCGCTGATCATGGCGACGGTGGGCGACGACTTTACCCCATACACGGTGCGCCTGGAAAAGCTTGGTCTGCCCCAGACGCATATTCGCCACATCTCGGGCAGTTACACCGGGCAGGCGTTCATCACCACCGATCTCGACGATAACCAGATCACCGCGTTCCATCCGGGCGCGATGAGCTTTTCCGAGCAGAACCAGGTCGGCGAGGCGAGCGGCGTCACCCTCGGTATCGTCTCGCCAGACGGGCGCGAGGGGATGTTGCAGCATGCGCGCCAGTTCCACGAGGCAGGCATCCCGTGGGTGTTCGATCCCGGCCAGGGGATGCCGATGTTTTCCGGCGAGGAGTTGCTGCGTTTTGTCGAGCAGGCCGACTACGTGACCGTGAACGACTATGAGGCGCAATTGTTGCAGGACAAGACCGGCAAAAAGATTGAAGAGCTTGCGCGGTCGAAGCGCGCCGTTGTCATCACGCGCGGTGGCGAAGGTTCGATCATCTACGCCAATGGCAGGGAGATCGTGATTCCCTGCGCCAAACCCGCTGCGCTGCTCGACCCGACCGGCTGCGGCGACGCCTATCGCGCCGGGTTGCTGCACGGCATCCAGCAGGGCTGGGACTGGGAGACGGCAGGCCGCCTGGCATCGCTGCTCGGCACGATCAAGATCGCCAGCCGCGGCGGGCAAAACCATGCGCCGACGCGCGATGAATTGAAGGCATTGTACCGGCAGCATTTTGGCGCTGACGTGCCGTTATAAAACATGCGCAACCCTTTGCTCCTGCTAGTTGTTGCGTTGCTGCTGACGGGTTGCGCGAACAACCCGTTCGGGGCAGGCAATGACCGTGCCGATGCGCCCAAGGAAACCGTCAAGCTGGGCGTGATCGAAAGCATTGCGCCGATCGAACTGGATGCCAGCACCGGCGCCGGCTCGAAGATCGGCGGTATTTTCGGGCAGGTTGGCGGCGCCAATACCGGCGGCGGCAAAGGGGCGGTAGTTGGCTCAATTCTTGGAACGGTGCTCGGCGGCGCACTGGGAGATCAGGCGGGCATCGCCACGCAGCCCGGGCTGGAAATCTGGGTTAAACTGGACGGCGAGAACAAGAGCGTCTACGTGATGCAGCCCGGCAAGGCAGATGCTTTCACGATTGGCGAGCAGGTGCGCGTGGTGCGCAAGAATGGCGAGACGCGCGTTGAGCCGGCAAGCAATGCTGTCAAGACCCCGGAAGCGCCAGGCCAACCATGACTCGCCTTGTGAAGAACAGTTTTTACACTATTCAATACACTAACCTTAGGAGATAAACATGACCGTACTAGTTGGCAAGGCTGCACCCGATTTCAACGCTTCCGCCGTGATGGGCAACAATGAAATCAATGGAAATTTCAATTTGAAGAAACATATCGCCGGCAAATATGCGGTGATGTTCTTCTATCCGCTGGATTTCACGTTTGTCTGTCCTTCCGAGTTGATTGCCTTCGATCATCGCCTGGATGAATTCAAGAAACGCAAGGTCGAGGTGGTCGGAGTTTCGATCGATTCACACTTCACCCATCTGGCGTGGAAAAACACCGCGATCGAAAAAGGCGGTATCGGCCAGGTGCGCTATCCGCTGGTGGCCGATATCAAGCATGAGATATGCAAGGCTTACGATGTGGAGTCGGAAGGCGGCGTGGCTTATCGCGGCTCGTTCCTGATCGATCGTGCCGGTGTGGTGCGCCACCAGGTCGTGAACGACCTGCCGCTGGGCCGCAATATTGATGAAATGCTGCGCATGGTGGACGCGCTGCAATTCACCGAAGAACACGGCGAAGTTTGTCCGGCGGGCTGGAGCAAGGGCAAGGCCGGCATGAAGGCTTCGACCGGAGGGGTGGCGGAGTATTTGGCCAGCCACGCCAAGGAGCTATAGGACACCATAACCGTTAACCCGCAGTATTTTTGCGGGTTAACGGTTTTTTTTACCATCCAGGTGGTTCGCTATTCTGGCGAATTCAGGCACGCCGAGGTCTTCCGCGCGCAACTGGCTGTTTATGCCGAGTTGCGCGAAGCCTTCTTCATCCAGGCGGTCGCGCAACGTGTTGCGCAGCGTCTTGCGGCGCTGGCCGAAAGCGGCAGCCACAATCGTTGCAAACAGCTTTTCATTGTTCACCAGGATTTGATCGCGCGGCAGCGGGATCATGCGCACGACGGCGGAATCCACCTTGGGCGCCGGGCGGAACGATTGCGGCGGCACATCCAGCAGCTTCTCGATGTAAAAACGGTATTGCAGCATCACCGACAGCCGCCCGTATTCCGGCGTGGAAGGCGACGCGGCCATGCGCTCGACCACTTCGTTTTGCAGCATGAAGTGCATGTCGCGGATGCGCTCCGCATACTCGGCGAAATGGAACAGCAACGGCGACGAGATGTTGTAGGGCAGGTTGCCGACGATGCGCAGCGGCGCTTCGAGCTGTGTAAAATCGAACTCCAGCGCGTCTCCGGCATGGATGACAAGTTTTGCCTTCGGATCGCCCTGCGGGTAATCGTTCTGCAAGCGCGCGATGATGTCGCGGTCGATCTCCACCACATGCAGATGATTTAATTTTTTCAGCAGCGGTCGGGTCAGCGCGCCGAGGCCGGGGCCGATCTCGACGAGATTGTCATCCGCTTCGGGGCGGATCGCAGCGATGATGCCGGCAATGATCTGCTCGTCGACAAGAAAATTCTGGCCAAAACGCTTTTTGGCTTGGTGGCTCATTGCAAACAATCGCTATGGCGTTTCGGTGAAGGCTCATGCGCGTAGCGCGTGATGCCGTAACCAAAACGCTTCTTGGCTTTATGCATGAACTGCACGCTCATTCTGCACCATCTGCGCCGCAACCTTGAGCGCCTCCAGCAGGCTGCCTGCATGGGCCTTGCCGGTTCCGGCCAGATCGAGCGCCGTGCCGTGATCTACCGAAGTGCGTATGATCGGCAGACCGAGCGTGATGTTCACGCCTTCGCCGAAGCTGGCGTATTTCAATACCGGCAGGCCCTGGTCATGGTACATCGCCAGCACGGCATCGCATTCGCGCAGCCGGTGTGCGGCGAACAGCGTATCGGCGGGTAGCGGTTCGCTCACATCGATACCTTCGGCGCGCAGTTTGTCCAGCACCGGGATCATCACTTCGATTTCTTCGCGCCCGAGATACCCGCCTTCGCCGGCGTGCGGGTTCAGCCCGGCAACCAGAATGCGCGGTCGCGCGATACCGAAGCGCTGTTGCAGATCGCGCCGCATGATGCGCAACACGCTTTCCAGCAAGGCCGGGGTGATGGCGTCCGCCACATCGCGCAACGGTAAGTGGGTGGTTGCCAGCGCTACGCGCATGCCGCCGCCCGCCAGCATCATCACCACTTGCGGCGTATTTGTCTGCTCGGCAAGAAATTCGGTATGGCCGGTAAAGGCGATACCCGCCTCGTTGATGATGCCCTTGTGCACCGGCGCCGTGACCATCCCGGAAAATTCGCCGCTCTGGCAGCCTTGCGCCGCGCGGCGCAACAGCGCCAGCACATATTCGCTGTTGGCGACATTCAGCACACCGGGATGACAAGGGGCGGCAAGCGGCACATGGACGACGGATAGAAAGTGGGGAGCGGAGGTGGCTTTTACCCTTCCCCCTTCCCCCTTCTCACTTCCCGCATCAAATACTTGCAGTTCTATGCCAAGCTGCGCGGCACGTTGTTGCAGCAGATATTTGTCGCCAATCACGACGAACGGAATATCGGGAGACGCAACGGCAAGCTGCACGCACAGGTCCGGGCCAATACCTGCGGGTTCGCCGACGGTGATTGCCAACGGCGCTGTAAGGGATGCTGCCACACTCACCGATGCAACCCTAGCGGGTTTCTTC
>JAIELH010000043.1 GCA_019753125.1 Gallionellaceae bacterium
CGAACCGAACGGTGGCGGCATTTTTCCAGAGCGGGTTACGTATGTCAAATTACGCACGAGTAATGCTGTGCGTCACGGTTGCTGGTGGATGGTGCCCGGAGCCGGGGTCGAACCGGCACGATGGTTTTACCCTATCGACGGATTTTAAGTCCGTTGTGTCTACCAATTTCACCACCCGGGCGAGTAGTTGTGTGCGGCGGCTGAAATCAAAACAGCATTGGCCGATTTCCAATCAGCAAATAAATCGTATTGAACAGGCCTGATAGGCTATTGGCTTGCACCATGCAACCCATCCGGACCTTGCATTATACCGTAGTTGCTTGAACAACCTCACCTTCCGCCATTCGTTGCTTAAACTGCAATGATACAAACTCCCTTGATTTATCCTATGGCCCCCCCCACACTACAACTGTTGATTGAACTCAGATTTCCCGTTGTTCGCTGGTACCCGAATTAAAGGAGGTTGCCATGCCTGTCATCCGTGCGCCTGCTGTCGCAGGTTTGTTCTACCCCGCCGCCTCCCGGCAGCTTGCCCATGATGTGCAGTTGCTGCTGACCGAAGCGCGTCCACATGAACTGATTCCCAAGGCGCTGATATCTCCGCACGCCGGTTATATTTATTCCGGCCCGATTGCGGCAACCGCTTATGCGGCACTCAAACCGGTTGCCGCGCATATCCGCCGCGTGGTGCTGCTCGGCCCTACCCATCGCGTCGCGGTGCGCGGCCTGGCGCTGCCCGACGCGGACGCCTTCGACACGCCGCTGGGGCGCGTCATGCTCGATACGACAGCAATGCAAGCCATCGCCGATCTGCCCCAGGTGACGGTCAGCGCGCAGGTTCATGAGCTGGAGCATTCACTCGAGGTGCAATTGCCGTTTTTGCAAAGCGTGCTGCCGGATTTCAAACTGCTGCCGCTGGCGGTGGGTATGGCCTCGCCCGATGAGGTCGCCGAGGTGCTGGAAGTTTTATGGGGCGGAGAGGAAACGCTGATCGTCATCAGCTCGGATCTTTCGCACTACCTGCCCTACTCCACCGCACAGCGCGTGGATAACGATACGGCACGGCACATCCTGGATTTGCGCCAACTTGGCAGCCACGAGCAAGCCTGCGGCGCCACACCGATCAACGGCCTGATCATCGCGGCGCAGAAGCACCACCTCACCCCGCACCTGCTCGACCTGCGCAACTCCGGCGATACCGCCGGGTCGCGCGATCAGGTGGTGGGCTATTCAGCATTCGCTTTTACTCCGGCGGCGGCACACACAAAGGAGAATGAACATGCCAGATGAACAACAGGGCAAAATCCTGCTGCCGATCGCGCGCGCTGCGATTTCATGTGCTTTGGGTATGCCCTGCACGGCAGATGAAAGCGCACCGTGGCTAGCCGAGCATGGCGCATGTTTCGTCACGCTGACCCAACACGGCCAGTTGCGCGGCTGCATCGGCACGCTGCAAGCGTGCCGGCCATTACTTGCCGACGTCAAAAGCAATGCCGTATCCGCCGCCTTGCGCGACCCCCGCTTCCCGCCGTTGAGCGCGGCAGAACTGGCTATCACCACCATCGAAATTTCACTGCTATCGCCTACCCAGGCGATGGAATTTCGGGGCGAAGCCGATGCGCTGGCGCAACTGTGCCCTGGTGCGGATGGTGTGGTATTCGAGTGTGGCCGCTATCGCAGCACCTTCTTGCCGCAGGTGTGGGAAAGCCTCGCAGAACCGCGCCAGTTCATGGCGCATCTGAAACGCAAGGCCGGCCTGCCCGACGATTTCTGGGCAGAAGGAGTAAAACTATCGCGCTACACCGTGACCAAATGGAGTGAGCACCCAAAGGAGCATCGACATGGATGAATCGATCAGCGTTAACGAACGCTATCCGGCCAGATACTGGCACAAGCTGGAGGATGGCCGCATCCAGTGCGACCTGTGCCCGCGCGATTGCAAGCTGCGCGAAGGGCAGCGCGGCGCCTGCTTCGTGCGCGGCCGCATCGGCGATGCGATGGTGCTGACCACCTACGGGCGCAGCTCCGGCTTTTGCGTCGACCCGATCGAAAAGAAACCGCTCAACCATTATTACCCGGGCAGCAGCATATTCTCGTTCGGCACCGCCGGCTGCAATCTGGCGTGCAAATTCTGCCAGAACTGGGATATCAGCAAATCGCGCGACATGGACACGCTGATGGATCAGGCCTCGCCGGAAGCGATCGCGCGCGCCGCCGAGAAGTACGGCTGCAAGAGCGTGGCCTTCACCTACAACGACCCGGTGATCTTCGCCGAATATGCGATGGATACCGCCGACGCCTGCCATGCGCGCGGCATCAAGACCGTCGCGGTGACCGCCGGCTACATGCACGACCAGGCGCGGCGCGAATTCTACGCGAAGATGGATGCCGCCAATGTCGATCTCAAGGGGTTCACCGACGAGTTCTACGTCAAGCTTTGCGGCGCGCATTTGCAACCGGTGCTGGACACGCTGCTGTACCTCAGACACGAGACCGACGTATGGCTCGAAATCACCACGCTGCTGATACCCGGCCAGAATGATTCGGACAGCGAAATCACCGCGCTCAGCCAGTGGGTCGCCAAGGAACTGGGGCCCGATGTACCGCTGCATTTCAGCGCCTTCCACCCCGACTACAAGATGGTAGATATACCGCCAACCCCGCCGGCGAGCCTGACCCGGGCACGCCAGATCGCCCGTGCTGCGGGACTGCACTATGTCTATACCGGCAATGTGCATGACATCGACGGGGACACGACGTACTGCCCGTCATGCAACAGCGCCCTGATCGTGCGCGACTGGTACGAGATCAGGCAATACCGCCTTACCCCGGACGGCCATTGCCCGGATTGCAACACCCGCATCGCCGGGCATTTCGAGAAATTCGACAAGGCGTTCGGGTCGCGGCGCATCCCGATCATGATGAAAGCAGGCGTATGAGCGCGGTGCGCATTCCGGCAGACCAGGTCGAACTCGACGGCGAACTGGTGCTGCCGCCCCACGCAACCGGCGTGGTGCTGTTCGCCCACGGCAGCGGCAGCAGCCGCTTCAGCCCGCGCAACACCTATGTCGCCAACGTGCTGCAACAACACGGCATCGGCACGCTGCTGTTTGACCTGTTGACGAAAAAAGAGGATCAGGATTACGAGACGCGCTTCGACATCGCGCTGCTGACGCGCCGCCTGCTCGCGGCCACCACATGGCTGCAAGCCAACCCTGAAACGCAAACCCTGCGCCTCGGCTATTTCGGCGCCAGCACCGGCGCGGCCGCCGCGTTACAGGCCGCGGCGCAGATGGGAAACGACATCGCCGCCGTCGTATCACGCGGCGGACGCCCCGACCTCGCCGGAGCCGCCGCGCTGGGTCGCGTCAGCGCACCGACCCTGCTGATCGTCGGCGGTGCGGACTACGGTGTGATCGAGCTGAACCAGCAGGCCTATGCGTTGCTGAAGTGCGATAGAAAACTGATCCTGGTTCCCGGCGCGACACATTTGTTCGAGGAACCCGGCACGCTGCAACAGGCCGCGCATAGTGCAGCCGAATGGTTCGCGCAGCATCTATAAATCCTGCATGCCCGGTAGCTTTATACGCCAATGCCGCAAATCCAAAGTTTCCCGCCAATCGGAAATCCCACCGCAAAAATCCTGATCCTCGGGAGCATGCCGGGGAAGGAATCGCTGCGCGCCGGCCAATACTATGCGCACCCCCGCAACGCGTTCTGGGCCATCATGGGCGATCTGCTCGGCGCCGCGCCAACCCTGTCCTACGAAGCACGAACCAAGATGCTGAAATCCGCCAATATCGCACTGTGGGATGTGCTCGCTTCATGCACGCGCCACAGCAGCATGGATGCCGATATCGATGCAGACTCGATCTCGCTCAACGATTTCACATCATTCTTCCTGAAACATCCGGGTATCACCGAGGTTTTTTTCAACGGTGGCATGGCCGAACAATGCTTCCGCAGACATGTGCAGCCCCTGCTCGAACACCGCCCGCTGCACTATCAGCGCCTGCCATCGACCAGCCCCGCCAACGCATCCATGTCCTACGCGCAAAAACTGAAAGCCTGGGAAGCGATTCTCTATTGTTCCCGTAGAAAAGGCGTTTGACCGGCAGGCACAGTAACGGTATTCACGTTATTGCATTTTTTACAGCCGCCATTTAAGATAGTAATCAGTTACTATCTTGATGGGTGTGGTTATGTCCAGACAAAAAATCGGATTGTGGTCATTAGGAAGTGGAGCAGCTTTAACCTTTGCCTGGGTTGTAATGACCCAAGGCCCATTGGCGCCAGTCAAAATCACAGTGGACAAGGCCCATACAGGCAATCTTTCCAGAGGCGTATTTGGCGTCGGGACATTGAAAGCTAGATACAGCTACAATCTGGCGCCGACCGTAACGGGCCGGGTAAAAAAAGTGCTGGTCGATCAGGGCGATCAGGTTGTTGCGGGACAGGTGCTGGCCGAAATGGATCCTGTCGACCTGGATGAAAAGCTGGCTGGCAGTCAACGCGTGATCGAAAAAGCGGCCAATTCAATCCTGGCTTCGGAAGCGCAATTGAGTGAAGCGCAGAGTCGGCTGAACACATTTTCTGCGATGTTCACCCGCTATCAGGAATTGCATGCGCGTGGCTTCATCAGCCAGGAGATGCTCGATACGAAGCAGCATGAGAAGAATGCCGCCATCGCCGCCTTATCTGCAGCATCTGCCAATCTGGCCGCTGCGCGCGAAGAGCATGCCAAGGATCAAGCCGATATGCGCGGTGTCGGCAAATTACATACGCAGACCAAACTGTTCAGCCCCATCAACGGCGTAGTCGTAGCCAGATTGGTTGAGCCGGGCAGCACTATAGCCAGCGGTCAAGTTGCGCTTCAGGTCATCGACCCTGCCAGCCTGTGGGTCGAAACACGCATCACCCAAAAACAGGCTGGCCAGATACGCGTCGGGCAGGAAGCGGAGATCGTGCTGCGTTCACAGCCCCAATCGCAGATCGCAGGCAAGGTTGCGCGCGTGGACATGATCAGCGATACGGTGACCGAGGAGCGGATCGTCAATGTATCTTTCGCTGCAGGCCGACCCGAGGCCAGCATCGGCGAATATGCAGAGGTCACCATCAAGCTGCCCGATCTGAACAACGCCCGCACCATTCCAAGCGCTGCGGTGAAACGCGTTGATAAACGGGATGGCGTCTGGGTCCTGCAAAATAAGGAGGTGCAGTTCAGGCCGGTCAAGACCGGAACTGCGACCATGGATGGGCGCACGCAAATACTGGATGGCCTCGGCGATGACGACACGGTCATCGTGTACAGCCAGCAACCGCTGCGCCCGGGCCTGAATGTCAGGGTCGTGTCCGACCTGGCCCGGGGATAAGGCGTGATCAACCTGGCGGGGCGGGATATTCTGCATGGCTTGGGAAAATTCATTTTCACCGGGCTGGGGTTGGGATTGTTGATCGGAGTGACGCTGACCATGGCGGGGGTCTACCGCGGTATGGTGGATGACGCCCAGGTGCTGATCGAGAATGCCGGCGCAGACCTATGGGTCGTGCAACGGGATACATTGGGTCCCTACGCCGAGCCGTCCAGTGTGCGTGATGACGTGGCAAACGATTTGCTGGGCTTGCCGGGCATACGCGAGGTGGGCAACGTGACCTACCTGACCATGCAGATTCGGCACAACCACAAAGACATCCGCGTGATGCTGGTTGGGCATGAAACCGGCAAACCGGGCGAACCCGCTTATCTGGTTGCAGGCCGCCCGATCGCACGTTCGCACTATGAGGCATTGGCCGACATCAAGACTGGCCTTGCCTTGGGCGACCACATCACAATCCGGCGCCACGAATACACCATTGTTGGTCTCACGCGCCGTATGGTTTCTTCCAGTGGCGACCCTATGCTATTTATCCCGCTCAAGGATGCACAGGAGGTACAGTTCCTCAAGGATAACGACGCATTACTCAATGAGCGTGCGCGTACCGCCGCCAATCCTGCCTTCAATCGCCCTGGCGTGCCGGGTTTGCTGGACGCGATACAGACCAGCCAGACATCCAGTAGATTCGTGAATGCGGTGTTGGTGCGGACAGTTCCGGGTGGGCAAGAGGAAGTGGTCGAGCAGATCGAACGCTGGAAACACCTGCAAGCCTATACCAAGAGCCAGATGGACGAGATTCTGGTGGCGCGCCTGATTGCCACCTCGTCCAGGCAGATTTTCATGTTCCTCGTAATTCTGGCCATTGTCAGCGCCGCCATCGTTGCCTTCATCATTTACACCATGACCATGAACAAGGTGCGCGAGATCGCCGTGCTCAAGTTGATCGGTGCGAACAACCACACTATTAGCGGCATGATCCTGCAACAGGCGTTAGGGCTTGGCGTGATCGGTTTCATTGTAGGCAAACTGTCGGCGACTCTGTGGGCGCCCTTATTCCCCAAGTATGTTTTGCTATTGCCGGGCGATGCCGTCAAGGGGTTGATACTGGTCATGCTGATGTGCGCCGTCGCCAGCACATTCGCCATTCGCGCCGCATTGCGCATCGATCCGGCGACAGCGATCGGGGGTTAAGCCATGAGCGAGCCAGCCATACACATTAAAAATCTGACAAAACGCTACGGCGAGGGCGAGACGGCGGTGGAGGCACTCAAGGGCGTGGACATGACCATCTGGCCGGGCGAAGTAGTAGGATTGGTTGGCCCGAGCGGCTCCGGTAAGAGCACGCTGCTCAAATGTCTGGGTGCGGTAATCGAGCCAACCGCAGGGCAAATGACGCTAGGCGGACAAGCGATCTTTGATGAGCGGTGGAAAATCGAGGATTTGCGCACGCTCAGGCGGGATCGCATCGGCTTCGTGTTTCAAGCGCCATACCTGATCCCGTTTCTCGATGTCACCGACAACGTCGCATTGCTGCCGATGTTGGCCGGCACCTCGAATATCAAGTCTCGCAGCCGTGCGCAGGAATTGCTCGATGCGCTGGATGTCGGGCACCGGGCCAAAGCCGGTATTTCACAACTATCGGGCGGTGAGCAGCAGCGCGTTTCCATCGCTCGGGCATTGGCTAACCATCCGCCGGTCATTCTCGCCGATGAGCCCACCGCACCGCTGGATAGCGAACGGGCGCTGAATGTGATTCGTATCCTGAATCAAATGGCAAAGCAATACCAGACAGCTATCATCGTCGTTACCCACGACGAAAAGATTATTCCCACATTCAAACGCATCTATCACATCCGTGACGGGCGCACCTATGAGGAAGCCGGCGAAGGCAGGCATGTTTAAAAGCATTTTTAAAGGAGAGCCATTTTGAGTAAAGAGACGATAAAACGGCGCTTGAGCACCGGAGAGAGACAAAGCGAGATCATTCGCGTGGCAGTCGAGCTGGCTGCCGAGAAAGGCGTAGATAGCGTTACGACGCAGGATATGGCGGATGCGATGCAGCTCACCCAAGGGGCAATCTTCCGGCACTTTGCAACCAAGGATGACATTTGGGTCGCCGTCATGCAGTGGATACGCGATCGCCTGATGAAAGTGTTGGACAAAGCCGCTTCCGATGCCACCGATCCGTTGAATGCCATCGAGCGCATGTTCTTCGCGCATATCACGTTCATCGGCAAGCATCCGGCCATTCCGCGCTTGCTGTTCTCCGAGTTGTTGCACAAGAAGAACAGCAAATTGCGGCAACTCATACAGGAAATCATTTCCGGCTATGAAGCTAGGATCGCCGGACTGCTGGAATCCGCAAAATCGCAGTCCCTGGCATTGGACGACCTCGACAGCAAGAGCGCTGCCGTACTTTATATCGGCATGATTCAGGGAATGGTCATGCAGGCATCGATTTTTGGCGGGAAACGTTCACTTCAACAGGAAGCAGTTAAAACATTCCCGATCTATCTGTATGGCATCAAGAAACGCAACAACGCAGTTTAGTTCTCAACCATTTGAAAGGAGGATGCAATGAACAAACCATCCCTGCTGGCCGCTGTAATTCTGGGTCTCACGCTCGCAACCCCTGATGCGCAAGCGGCGGAGCCTCTCGAGTTGCAAAAAATCATGAAAAACCTGGGCAAGCACATGCAAGCAGTAACCGATGGCATTTCTCGCGAAGATTGGGAAGTGGTAGCCAAAACGGCACCGCTGATCGCGGATCATCCGCAACCGCCGTTGGCCGAGAAAATGCGTATCATGGCTTTCATGGGCTCCGATATGCCAAGATTCAAGGCATTCGACGGTAATACGCATAATGCTGCCGAAGAGATGGCCAAGTCTGCGCAGGAAAAGAATGGCCAGAAGGTCATTGATTCGTTTCATAAGCTGCAATCGGCTTGCCAGAGTTGCCACCAGACTTTTCGTGCGCCATTCGTTGAGCATTTCTATGGCAAACCAGCCAACTGATAAAGTTTGGATTGCATTTTGATGGATGCAGGAGCCCAATATGAGAAACCGAGCATTTCTTGCCGCTATTGTCGCGATAGCCATACCCCGTCATGCAAGTGCCGCCGACCTGCTGGAGACCTTCCGCAGCGCGCAGACGAACGACCCGGTCTTCGCGGCCGCGCGCGCGACGCAGCGGGCCGGGCTGGAAAAACTGCCGCAGGGCCGCGCCTTGCTGATGCCCAATGTCAATCTCAGCGCGAATAGCACCTATAACGACAACACCAATCGGTATAGCCCCACAATACCGCTGCTGCCCGGCGGGAACAGCAACTACAACAGCCACGGCTATAGCGTAAATCTGGTGCAGCCGCTGCTCCGCCAGCAGAACTGGCTGGCCTATACC
>JAIELH010000080.1 GCA_019753125.1 Gallionellaceae bacterium
ATGAAGGCCTCCTCGAAATCGGCATCCTTGGCGAGTTCGGCAAACACCTTATGCCAGACGCCTTTCTTCGACCATCGGCCAAACCGCTGGTACACGGTGTTCCATTCGCCAAACTCAGGCGGAAGGTCGCGCCATGGCGCGCCGCTTCGGGCGATCCACAGGACGGCTTCCAGAAATAGCCGGTTGTCCGATTTGCGCCCGGGATCCCCCGGCTGCGCGGGCAGCATGCCCGCAATTCGTTTGTATTGGTCGTCACGCAGTAGTTTCCTTGCCATGGCACTATCCTCCTTAACGAGAGGGTGCCATTATATTCCATATGTCAACAGACTCTAGCCCGTGAAATCTGTAAACTGCCAACATGGTTTCGCAAAAATATCCTTTGTTTATTTTTGATGTCGCAGCAGTGCTAAAAAACCGCTACCGCGACTTCAACCATTACAACCTGAAAGACCCGCTGGACGAGTTGCTGTTCATCATTTGCAGCACCAAGACCGGCGAGGCGAGCTACCGCAGCACCTTTCGTTCGCTGAAAGAAACCTTCCCCACCCATCTGCACATCGCCGAAGCGCCCGCCGAATATATCGCGCGGCCTATTGTCAGCGGTGGCCTGTCGAACCAGAAGGCGAAGGCGATCCGCAATCTGCTCGATGTGATCGTAGCAGAGTTTGGCGAGCCGACGCTGAAGCCGTTGCGCAAGATGAGCGATGATGAGGTCGAAGCTTTCTTGTTGTCGCTGCCGGGAGTCGGCAAGAAAGTGGCGCGCTGCGTCATGATGTATTCGCTGGGCAGGCAGGTTTTCCCCGTGGACACGCATTGCTGGCGCATCGCCCGGCGTCTCGGCTGGGTCAGGCCGACACAAAAAGACCAGCACTGCGCGCCGCGCGATATGGATCGCCTGCAATCCAAAATCCCGCCCGAACTCCGCTATTCGTTGCACGTGAACATGGTTTCGCTGGGGCGTGAGATTTGCACTGCGACAGCTCCCCGGTGCGACGAATGCCCTATATCGGCTTGGTGCCCCAAGATTGGCGCAAACGATAAGCGGCGATTTCCGGTTAGCTCTTTCGCTTGAGTATCGCATGGCTTAATGACCGTGCGCTCGGGTATAATGCGCGCCTTCTAAAATTACCCGATAGGAGGATGTTGTGCCTATTTATGCTTATGCTTGTTCCAGTTGCGGCTTGCAACAGGATGTGATGCAAAAAATGAGCGATGCGCCGCTTACCACTTGTCCGGAATGCGGTAAGGAGACGCTCGCCAAACAGTTGACCGCAGCCGGTTTCCAGTTGAAGGGAAGCGGTTATTACGCCACCGATTTCAAGAACGGCAGCAAACCCAAGGCTGAACCGGCTTGTGCGTCAGCTTGCGCCCATGCCAGTTCCTGTGCGGCAGCGAGTGAAGCCGCTTAACGGTCATGGCTGGAATATTGTCCATGATGACACCTGCCATGCCCGTTTCCCCCACCCCAACCCTCCCCCAAAGGGAGAGGGGGCGAACGAATCGCTGCGCGAGTTTCAGGCTAACGATATGAAAAAAGACGCATGAAAAAATACTTCGTCACCGGCCTGCTGGTCTGGATTCCAATCGGCATCACGTTCTGGGTGCTGAATCTGATCATCGCCACGATGGATCAGACCTTGTTCTGGTTGCCGGAATACTGGCACCCCGACAGGGTGCTGGGCGTGCATATTCCGGGCTGGGGCATCATCCTGACGCTGTGTGTCGTGCTGCTTACCGGCCTGCTGATCCGCAACGTATTCGGCCAGCGTTTGTGGGATGCCTCGGAGAGAGCGATGCTGCATGTGCCGTTCGTCGGCAGCATCTACAAAGGCGTGAAGCAGGTCAGCGACACGCTGCTGTCCGGCGAGGGCAATTCGTTCCGCAAGGTGTTGCTGGTGCGCTATCCGCATCCCGAGGCGTGGTCGCTGGCCTTCCAGACCAGTGTGCCGGGCGAGGTAAACAGCCGCCTGAGTGAAGAGCATGTGGCGGTGTTCATTCCCACCACGCCGAGCCCGGTAAACGGCTTTTATTTTTATGTGCGCCGCGCCGATACCATCGAATTGAACATGACGGTGGATGTGGCGTTGCGCGCCATCGTGTCGATGGGTGTGGTTGCCGCGCCGGAAATTGCGCAGCAGGCGATCGCGCCAAAGCAAGACTAATCCTGTTTTTTCTTAAGAAGCTGAACCATGCGAACTCATTACTGCGGACTCCTGAATACCGACCAACTCGATCAGACCGTTAGCCTGTGCGGCTGGGCGCATCGCCGCCGCGACCACGGCGGGGTGATTTTCATCGATCTACGCGACCGCGAAGGGCTGGCGCAGGTCGTTTGCGACCCGGACCGCCCGGAGATGTTCAGGATCGCCGAACAGGTGCGCAACGAATTTGTGTTGCGCATCACCGGCAAGGTGCGCCGCCGCCCGGCGGGCACGACCAATGCCAATATCGGCAGCGGCGAGATCGAGGTGCTGTGCCACGAGATCGAGGTACTGAACACTTCGGTGACGCCGCCGTTCCAGCTCGACGACGAGAATCTCTCCGAGAACGTGCGCCTGACCCATCGCGTGATCGACTTGCGCCGCCCGCAGATGCAGAAGAACATGATGCTGCGCTACAAGGTGGCGATGGCGTTCCGCCGTTTCCTCGACAGCCGCGGTTTCATCGACATCGAGACGCCGATGCTGACCAAGTCCACGCCGGAAGGCGCGCGCGACTACCTGGTGCCGTCGCGTGTGCATCCGGGCGAGTTTTTCGCGCTGCCGCAGTCGCCGCAGTTGTTCAAGCAACTGCTGATGGTGGCGGGCTTCGACCGCTATTACCAGATCACCAAGTGCTTCCGCGACGAGGATTTGCGCGCCGACCGCCAGCCGGAGTTCACCCAGGTCGATATCGAGACTTCATTCCTGACCGAGACCCAGATCACCGCGCTGATGGAAGAACTGATCCGCACCGTGTTCAAGGAGGCGCTCGACGCCGATCTGCCGAACCCGTTCCCAAGGATGACTTATGCCGAGGCGATGCGGCGCTACGGTTCGGATAAACCGGACCTGCGCGTCACGCTGGAACTGACCGAAGTGACCGATGCGGTCAAGGACGTCGCGTTCAAGGTGTTTTCCGGCGTTGCCAATTCAGAAAACGGTCGCGTGGCCGCATTGCGTGTCCCGTGTGGCGCCGCGTTCACCCGTGGCGAGATCGACGAATATACGAAGTTCGTCGGCATTTATGGTGCGAAGGGTCTGGCCTACATCAAGGTCAACGACATCACCCAGCTTAACGAATCCGGCCTGCAATCGCCGATCGTGAAGAACCTGCATGAAGCGGCATTGAAAACCATCATAGCCCGCAGCGGCGCCCAGAACGGCGACATCATTTTCTTCGGCGCGGACAAGGAGAAGATCGTCAACGATGCGATCGGCGCGTTGCGCAGCAAGATCGGTCACGACAAGGGCTACACCAACGGCAAGGCGTGGGAGCCGCTGTGGGTCGTGGACTTCCCGATGTTCGAATACGACGATGAAGCCAAGCGCTGGACGGCCTGCCATCACCCGTTCACTGCGCCGAAAGACGAACACCTCGCGTTGCTGGAAAGCGATCCGGGCAAGTGTCTAGCCAAGGCTTACGACCTGGCGTTGAACGGCTCGGAACTCGGCGGCGGCTCGGTGCGTATCCATCAGGAAGCGGTGCAGTCGCAGGTGTTCCGCGCGCTCAATATCGGCGCGGAAGAAGCGCAACTCAAGTTCGGCTTCCTGCTCGACGCGCTGCAATATGGTGCGCCGCCGCACGGCGGGCTGGCGTTCGGGCTGGATCGCATCGTGACGATGATGACCGGTTCGGAGTCGATCCGCGACGTGATCGCCTTCCCGAAGACACAGCGCGCCCAATGCCTGCTGACCCAGGCGCCGAGCCCTGTGGATGAACGGCAGTTGCGCGATCTGCATATCCGCCTGCGCCAGCAGACGCAGGCTACAGTGGAAGTCACCAAGGAATAACTGTGCTTCGTGCACTGCACTTCCTGCTGTTGGCGGCGCTGCTGTGGCTGCCGCAGGCGCAGGCCGGACAACATGCGCAATTGCCGGATATCGCGGCGGCCGAGTTGCCTGCCGAGGCGCGCGCCACCTTGCGTGCGATCAAACAGGGCGGGCCGTTCACCTATGATCGCGATGGCGTGGTGTTCAAGAATTACGAGCGGGTGTTGCCGCAGCAGCCGCGCGGCTATTACCACGAATACACGGTGAAGACGCCCGGCGCGCGCAATCGCGGTGCGCGGCGTATCGTGTGCGGGCCGTTGCCGGAGTGTTATTACAGCGCCGACCATTACCGGACTTTTAAACGCATCAGAGAATAACCATGAGTTTGCTGGCACAACAATTGAACGACACCGCTGCGGCAGGCAGCTATTCGCTGCAATGCGGCGCCGATGAGCTGCGCAATGCGGCCGGCGAGGCCGGTTTCGCGCTGTTTGATACCGACCTCAAGGGGATCAAGGGCAAGCAGAACCTGCTCGATGCGCTGGCGCGCGCCGCCGGGTTTCCTCCCGGATTTGGCGCAAACTGGGATGCGCTGGCCGATGCGTTGTGTGACTTGTCGTGGCACGGCACAACGAACGGTTACGTGCTGCTGCTGCGCAACGCCAGCGACACGCTGGGCCTGTCCGCCAACGACCGCGAGATCGCGCAGGACATCTTTGCCGATACGACGCTGTATTGGCGGCAGCGTGGCAAGCCGTTCTGGATATTTTTCTGCTGACGGTCATGGCGAATACCACCTGAAAATGAAACTCGCCATGCCCGTTTCCCTCACCTCAATCCTCTCCCGCAAGCGGGAGAGGAGGCAAACGATCGCTACGCGAGTTTCACGTTAACGCATGATGCACTACAAACAGCCGGTCTCGGTGCTGGTGGTGATCTACACTGTTGATCTTGACGTGTTGTTGCTGGAGCGAGCCGATCATCCCGGTTATTGGCAGTCTGTCACCGGTAGTTGTGAACCGGATGAAGCGTTGCGCGACACGGCAATCCGCGAGGTGCGCGAAGAGACCGGACTGGATGCATCGCAGCATATTTTGAGCGACTGGCAGTTACAGAACGTTTATGAAATCTACCCGCACTGGCGCCACCGCTATCAACCTGGTGTCACGCGCAATACCGAGCATGTGTTCGGCCTGCAATTGCCGCAGCGTGTTGCCGTCCAGCTCACACCGCGCGAGCACTTGAACTATCAGTGGCTGCCATGGCAGGATGCGGCGGAGAAGGTTTTTTCACCGAGCAATCGCGCGGCGATTTTGCAGTTGCCCGAGCGCGTAATCAAAAGAACGCCATGAGGTTCCCGTGAACGAAAACGTCATCTACATCCCGTATGACCACCCCGATGCGGCGCAGGCTGGCTGTGTTACCGCACAGGCGTGGGCGAGGCAACCGCGCGAGCCGGATGCCGCAGAGAAGGCCGAACTGATCGCGCGCATCAAACGCATGCTGCGCGAGCAAGATGCGGTGCTGGTGTCGCATTATTACGTGCATCCCGATTTGCAGGATCTCGCGGAGGAGACCGGCGGCATCGTTTCCGATTCGCTGGATATGGCCAATTTCGGCCATCAGCATCCGGCCAAGACCATCGTCGTTGCAGGCGTGCGCTTCATGGGTGAGACCGCGAAAATACTGAATCCGGAAAAGCGCGTGCTGATGCCCGACCTGGAGGCGGAGTGCTCGCTCGATCTGGGTTGTCCGGCGGATGAATTCAGCGCATTTTGTGATGCGCACCCCGACCGCACCGTGGTGGTGTACGCCAACACCAGCGCGGCTGTCAAGGCGCGCGCCGACTGGATGGTGACCAGCTCGATTGCGCTGCCTGTCGTCAAGCATCTCAAGGAGCGCGGCGAGAAAATTCTGTGGGCGCCGGACCGGCACCTGGGCGGTTACATCCAGGAGCAGACCGGTGCGGACATGCTGCTGTGGCAGGGTTCATGCGTGGTGCACGACGAATACAAGGCCAAAGAACTCATCGAGCTGAAGGCGCAGCATCCGCACGCCAAAGTGCTGGTGCACCCCGAAGCGCCGCGTGCGGTGGTCAAGCTGGCGGACGCGGTCGGCTCCACGACGCAGCTGATCAAGGCATCGCAACAGCTCGACGCCAACGAATTCATCGTCGCGACCGATAACGGCATCCTGCACAAGATGCGCACGCTGTCGCCGCATAAGGTATTCATCGAGGCGCCCACTGCCGGGCAGGGGGCGACCTGCAGGAGTTGCAGCCATTGCCCGTGGATGGCGATGAACGGCCTGCTCAACCTCGCCGAGGTGCTGGAGACAGGTAAAAATGAAATTCTTGTCGATCCGGCGATCATCCCGCGCGCCGTGTTGCCGATCCGGCGCATGCTGGATTTCGCAAGGCAGATCAACCTGCCGACGCGCGGCATCGGCAACGCATAGGCTGGATGCCTTTCGAACATATGCAGATGATTAGACATATCGCCGAACTGCGCACACGGCTGGGCAATGAGCGTGCCATCGCCTTTGTTCCGACGATGGGCAATTTGCACGAGGGGCATCTTGATCTGGTGCGTCTTGCTCGTGAGCATGGCAGTTGTGTGGTGGTGAGCATCTTCGTCAACCCGTTGCAGTTCGGGCCAAGCGAGGATTTCGACCGTTATCCGCGTACGCTGGAAGCGGATTGCGCCAAACTGCAAGGCCTGGCGGATGTGGTGTTTGCGCCCTCTGTGAACGGGATGTATCCGGCGCGGCAAACCGTGTTTGTCGAGCCGCCGCCGATTGCGAATGAACTGTGCGGCGCGGCGCGGCCTGGGCATTTTCGCGGCATGGCGACTGTGGTGCTGAAACTGCTGAACATTGTGCAACCGCAGGCCGCGCTGTTCGGCAAAAAAGACTACCAGCAACTGCACATCATCCGCCAGATGGCTGCGCAACTGGATTTGCCAGTGCGCATTATCGGCGGCGAAACGGTGCGTGCGGCGGACGGGCTGGCGCTGAGTTCGCGCAATCAGTATCTGGACCCGGCGCAACGTGCCGAGGCGCCTTTGCTGTACCAGGTGTTGCAGGGAGTGCGCGAGGCGATCCTGCAAGGCGAGCGCGATTTTGAACGTTTGCAGCAACAGGCAGTCGAACGCCTCACGGAAAAAGGCTGGGCGGTGGATTATGTGGCGCTGCGCAACCAGTCCGATTTGAGCATCGCACAAGATGATCCGGCGCAGCGCGAACTGGTGATATTGGCGGCGGCCAGGCTGGGCAATACCCGTTTGCTCGATAATGTCGAAGTTTGTCTGTGAGCAAGACTGTTATATAATCCGCGCCCTCGTTTGAAAGGCAGGTAAACCATGCAAAGAATCATGCTTAAAGCCAAGTTGCACCGGGTGCGCGTCACGCAATCCGAGCTGCATTATGAAGGCTCCTGCGCGATTGATGACGATTTGCTGGATGCCGCGGATATCAAGGAATATCAGCAGATCGATATTTACAATGTCACCAACGGCGAACGTTTCACCACCTATGCGATTCGCGCGGAACGCGGCTCCCGAACCATTTCCGTGAACGGCGCGGCGGCACACAAGGCCGATCCGGGCGATATCCTGATCATCGCCACTTATGCGATGTATTCCGAGTTGGAACTGCAAAAGTTCCATCCGCAGCTCGTCTATGTGGACGAACATAACCGCATCGTCGCGCAGCGCGACCGGATACCGGTGCAGGTTTTGTCAGAGGATGAAAGGCAGAGGGCGTAACCAACGCCAGTACTACCAAAACCTGGTTGCCCAGTTGTTTAGAGCGGATGAGCCGAAGGCGTTATCCGCCGAATGAAAAACATACTACGTCGCTAGATCCATTTTTGATTGTCAATTCTGTTATCTGCCATCTGTTAAAGGCTGGTAGAATAACGCGCTGTTTTTTGTTAACTTTTTGGAGAACGAAGCATGGCTGTTGAACGTACCCTGTCGATTATCAAACCCGATGCCGTGGCCAAGAATGTCATCGGCCAGATTTACACCCGCTTTGAAAATGCCGGCCTGAAGATCGTGGCTGCACGCATGACGCAGCTGTCGCGCGCCGAAGCGGAAGGCTTTTACGCGGTGCATCGCGCCCGTCCGTTCTTCAATGATCTGGTCAATTTCATGATCTCCGGCCCGGTGATGATCCAGGTGCTGGAAGGCGAGGGCGCAATCCTGAAGAACCGCGACCTGATGGGTGCAACCGACCCGAAGAAGGCAGACAAAGGCACGATCCGCGCCGATTTCGCCGCCAGCATCGACGCCAATGCGGTGCACGGCTCCGATGCGGCCGAAACCGCTGCGGTGGAGATCGCGTATTTCTTCCCGGCGCTGAACGTTTACTCGCGTTAAAGAGTTGGCATCGCCAGAAACCGTGATGAGCAGCCCGAGTGCAAGGAGCCGCGCAGTGAATGCCGAGACATACCTCGCAGGTAGGCGAGGCATGAACGACAACGCAGTTGCGGCAGAGACTTACCTTCAGGTTAGTCGGAGCCAACACGCGACGCCGCGAGCGGATGGGTGGCGGCAAAGCCGCCGGGCACACACCGGCCTACTCCTTGCGGGTGAATCGGGTTGCGCAATAGGTTTATGACGATGACAAAGCAAAACCTCCTCGATTTTGATCCTGCGGGGCTTACCGCCTGGTTTGCGGAACATGGCGA
>JAIELH010000054.1 GCA_019753125.1 Gallionellaceae bacterium
GCCGTTCGCGCGTTTTGGAGTTGGGTAAGTTTGGGATAAAGCTTTAATTCCATATGCCATACAAACTGGCCGCCAGAATCATTTTTGGCACAAGCGACGGCTTATGCCGCCACCCATCCAACCGCAGCCCGGTTAATATCGCTCACCGGAACCAGCAGCGATAGTAATTGAATTACGCGCTCAAAGCACCTGTGGATTTCCGTGACGCGCCTATGCTGCGTCACCCAAACGATTTTAGACAAGCTACTGACAGAGAACTGATTTGACCAACCGTTTACACAAACCATCAATGTTTGCACGATTGCTCTTCTCGCACGCCTGATCGCGTGTAGCTTGGTCTCGCCCGTGTCAGAGCGCGGGAGACAACGATATGAAACGCATGTTATTCAATGCGACACAACCGGAAGAACTCCGTGTCGCCATTGTCGACGGTCAGAAACTGATCGATCTCGACATTGAAACCGCCGGTAAAGAGCAACGCAAGAGCAATATCTACAAAGCCGTCATCACCCGCCTGGAACCCAGCCTCGAAGCCTGCTTCGTCGAATACGGCGGCAACCGGCACGGCTTCCTGCCGTTCAAGGAAGTCGCCCCGCAGTTCTACCAACCCGGCAGCGGCAACCGCCCTTCGATCAAGGAAGCATTGCGCGAAGGCCAGGAACTGCTGGTGCAGGTGGAAAAAGACGAACGCGGCAACAAGGGCGCGGCGCTGACCACCTACATCAGCCTGGCCGGCCGCTACATCGTGCTGATGCCGAACAACCCGAGCGGCGGTGGCGTATCGCGCCGCATCGAGGGCGAAGAACGCGACGAGCTGCGCGAAGTGCTGTCGAATGTCGAAGTGCCGCAAGGCATGAGCATCATCGCGCGCACCGCCGGCATCGGGCGCAACAAGGAAGAGCTGCAATGGGACCTGGACTACCTGAAGCAGTTGTGGGATGCGATTGAAGGCGCGGCCAAAGCCGAAAAAGCCCCGTCGCTGATCTATCTGGAAAGCAGCCTGGTGGTGCGCGCGATCCGCGACTACTTCAACCCGGAAATCGGCGAAATCCTGATCGACACCGAGGATGTGTACCAGCAAGCTCTGGCGTTCATGGGTACCGTGATGCCGGACAACATTAACCGCATCAAACGCTATGTGGACGACGTGCCGCTGTTTTCGCGCTTCCAGATCGAGCACCAGATCGAATCCGCCCATGCACGCGAGGTGCGCCTGCCGTCCGGCGGCGCGATCGTGATCGACCATACCGAAGCGCTGACCGCGATCGACATCAACTCGGCGCGCGCCACCAAAGGCTCGGACATCGAAGCCACCGCGCTCAACACCAATCTCGAAGCGGCGGAAGAAATTGCCCGCCAGTTGCGCCTGCGCGACCTGGGCGGCCTGATCGTGATCGACTTCATCGACATGGAAAACAGCCGCAACCAGCGCGATGTCGAGAACCGTTTGCGCGACTCGCTGCACCATGACCGCGCCCGCGTGCAAACCGCCAAGATTTCACGCTTCGGCCTGCTGGAACTGTCGCGCCAGCGTTTGCAGCCCAGCCTGGGCGAGAGCAACTATATCGCCTGTCCGCGTTGCAGCGGCATCGGCCATATCCGCGGCACCGAATCTTCCGCGTTGCACATCCTGCGCATCATCCAGGAAGAAGCGATGAAGGAAAGCAGCGCGGCGATCCACGTACAAGTGCCGGTAGATGTCGCCACCTTCCTGCTCAACGAAAAACGCGCCGATATCCACCGCATCGAGTCGCGCCTCAAAGTAGCGATTACGCTGATCCCGAACCCGCATCTGGAAACGCCGAACTACAGCATCAACCGCCTGCGTCAGGATGATCTGAGCGGCGACGTGCTGCAGGCCAGCTACAAACTGGTCGAAAAACCCACCGAGGAAAAACCGCTGACCGCCGCACAGGAAATTCAAAAAGCCACGCGCGCCCAAGCGGTAGTGCAAGGCGTCACCCCGGCACAACCTGCCCCGATGAAGGTGGAAGAAGCCAAGCCGTCTTTCTTCAGCAGACTTTTTGGCTGGCTGAACAAACCGGCCAAGGAAGAACAGCCCAAGACACAATCTGCTGCCAACAAGCCGCGCAACAGACCGCGCCCGGAACGCGGAGAACGCGCCGAGGGCGGCGCCAAACGCCGTGAGCGCGGAGCGCGCGGCGAACGCAACGAAGGCGGCCGCGAACGCAATGAACCGCGTGGCGCGCAAAAACCGGCGCAAACCGAGGTTACCGCCAAACCACAGGAACCGCGCCCACCCAAACAGCCGCGTCCGCCGCGTGTAACGGAAGAAAAGCCGTTATTGGAAACGCCACTTGCTGCCGCCGTTGAACAAACCGAAGAAGGCGGTGCACGCGAAGGCGGACGCCGCCGCGGCCGCCGGGGCGGACAGCGTGAGCGTCAACGCCGCGAAAACACGCCGCAAAATGCCGAGGCGCCATCCACGAATACTGAAGCCGTGGATACCGCGCAAACCGCCATCGCTACGGATGTTGCTCCAGCCAGGCTGAAACCGTCCGAATATATCGCCTATCCGGATGGCTACACACCGCCTGTTAAACCGGTCGAGCAGATCATCATGCCGACGGTGCAACAGGATTTGATCGCGGCGATACCAAGCGTACCCGTGACAAAAAACGCGCCCGTAGCAACCATTGCAAGCAGTGGCGAAGGATTGGTTCAAATAGAAACCGACCCAATCAAACTCAATACTGTGGCAAATGTTGAGCCAGCCAAGCCAACGCAACCGGCAAGCCGCCGGCGCGTTCGCCAGCATGAAGTGTATGTGGAAAATGAGCCATTGGTGCAAATTGAAACGCAACACTGACCGGAGTTAGTTGCAATAAAAAGCCGCACGATGCAAATCGTGCGGCTTTTTTATTTCCCGTGCATCCTGCCAAATCAGAATTGTCAGACTATTTCGAAAGTTGTGGAACAGGCAAATCCGGCAATTCCTCATACCCGAAGAAATAGGGAAAAACCCTGAGATCAGTCAGGACACCGCCTTTGGCAGGAGTCTTGCTCAAGCGAGCAATATCTTCCGGAGTAAGTGGTTCTATCTTTTCAAAATCACGGGACCGGCTGAAAACGCCATTTCTCCACTGGTACACCTCACCCAGCTTCTGCTGGAAAGTATAGGAATGATGGTTATCGTTATAATAATCATCAAACTTGTTTCGCCCCAGGTAAATTGCGTTGGAACCCTCATACCCCGTTTTTTTATAGGTAACCGGATCCGTATTTAGAAAATAAACCCAGTCTCCGGGAACAATATTTTTTGGGGCAATGCCGTATTCAATTTTCAGAAGTTTCCCTGGGCGATTAAGCTCCTGTGGATCGAAGCTTTCTTCGAAATTCCACATTATTCCCGGCTCGATATTCACCAGTGGATCTTTATCGATGGAAAGCCGATCTTCCAACAGCTTCAATTGTGCCGTGTCCTTCTCGATACGGTGATAATAATCCAGCGCCCCTTGTATCACGACGAGCTTGGTTGCCGTGTAACAACCGATCGAATAGCGGTTCTGATTAATGAAAGCGTCATTGACGGCCTCATGCAGCGGGAATCCTCGCTTGGGCGTGCCGCGCTTCCAATACTTCTTGCTCCATTCCGCAGATTCACCATCAGGCCAGACCCAATTCAAGTTTTCTGTCCAGGCCACGATATTCTGACGGATGCCAATATGATCCTTCAGCGCTCTGATGTCACAAGCCTTTCCCTTAAACTCTGTCAGGCGGCCGTGCTGAAGCAGCGCCAGCAATATTTCCTTTTTTGAAACGGTTGTAAGTTTTTTCTTTTTTCCGCGCTTTACGGGAAGGCTGACAACATCGTCTTTAATCTGAAATTCTGCTCTATATCTAAAGTCCAGCGTATTGAAATCATCTTTGGGCGTATTCAACGTGTACACGACGACGCCGTTCGCACGCTCCGATTTCTTGACAATCAGATCAGGTGGAACATTCAGGGAAGCCATATACGCCTCTACCTTGGCCTCGATATTTTCAAGTTGCCCGGGGTCACAGAAAAAACGAATGCCCTCATCAGCCGATATGCTGTGTTGCTCCGCTAGTGCATTGGCCTGCGGCGAAGAATTGGCTTCGGCAAAGATCGGATTACTGCAAAGAACAAGCAGCGACAGGGCGAAGATTTTTCGTAGTAGCATTTGCCAGACCCCGCTTATCTTTCTGTTTTTCGGTAGTTTGCCGCTATCGCGAGCCAAATACTACAACGGCGAGAGCAGTACGTTTTCGCGCAGTTTTTTCAACTGGTCGCGCAGTTGCGCGGCTTTCTCGAACTCCAGATTTTTTGCGGCTTGCAGCATTTCTTTCTCCAGCCGGGTGATCTCTTTCGATACATCCTTCTCGCTCATCGCCAGATACCTGGCCTGTTCCTGCGCGGCCTTGAGCTGGCCGCGCGCCGCTTCAGGTTCGTAGGCGCCTTCGATGATGTCCTTGATGCGCTTCTGCACGCCTTGCGGCGTGATGCCGTGCGCGAAGTTATACGCCACCTGCTTGGTGCGGCGGCGATCGGTTTCTTCGATCGCACGGCGCATCGAGTCGGTGATCCGGTCCGCATACAGCAACGCCTTGCCGTTGATGTGGCGCGCGGCGCGGCCTATCGTCTGGATCAGCGAGCGTTCGGAGCGCAGGAAGCCTTCCTTGTCGGCATCGAGAATCGCGACCAGCGACACCTCGGGAATATCCAGCCCCTCACGCAGCAGGTTGATGCCGACCAGCACATCGAACATACCCAACCGTAAGTCGCGGATGATCTCGACGCGCTCCACGGTCTCGATGTCCGAGTGAAGGTAGCGCACCTTGATGCCGTGCTCGGAAAAATAATCGGTAAGCTGCTCCGCCATGCGTTTGGTCAGCGTGGTCACCAGCACGCGCTCGCCCTGCTCGACACGCAGGTTCACTTCTGACATCAGATCGTCCACCTGATGCGTGGCGGGCCGTACCTCTATAACCGGGTCGATCAACCCGGTCGGGCGCACCACCTGCTCAACCACCTGCCCGGCATGTGCGGCTTCATACACCGACGGCGTCGCGGAAATAAATACGGACTGGCGCATCACCTTTTCGAATTCGTCGAAACGCAGCGGACGATTATCCAGCGCGGACGGCAGACGGAAACCGTAGTTGACCAGATTCTCCTTGCGCGCACGATCACCCTTGTACATGCCGCCGATCTGCGGGATCGTGACGTGACTCTCGTCGATGAACATCAGCGCGTTCGGCGGCAGATAGTCCAGCAGTGTCGGCGGCGGATCGCCCGGCTTGCGCCCCGACAGGTGGCGCGAATAATTTTCGATGCCCTTGCAGAAACCGATCTCGTTGAGCATCTCCAGATCGTGGCGGGTGCGCTGCTCGATGCGCTGCGCCTCGACCAGCTTGCTCTCGCGCTGATAGAACGCGATGCGCTCGGCCAGCTCGACCTTGATCGTATCCAGCGCGGCCAGCACCGTAGCGCGCGGCGTGACGTAATGGCTGGACGGATACACGGTGTAACGCGGCACCTTTTGCAGGATATGCCCGGTGAGCGGGTCGAACAGCGCCAGCGTTTCCACCTCGTCGTCGAACAGCGTCACGCGCAATGCGTGCTCGCTGCTTTCCGCCGGGAAGATGTCGATCACGTCGCCGCGCACGCGGAATTTGCCGCGCGAAAACTCGATCTCGTTGCGCTCGTACTGCATCTCGACCAGGCGCTTGATCACGTCGCGCTGCTCCATCTTCTCGCTCTGCCGTAAATGGAGAATCATGCCGTGGTAATCGACCGGATCGCCGATGCCGTAGATCGCCGACACGGTCGCGACGATCACCGAGTCCTCGCGCTCCAGCAGCGCCTTGGTCGCCGACAGGCGCATCTGCTCGATCTGCTCGTTGATGCTGGAATCCTTCTCGATAAACACGTCGCGCGACGGCACATAGGCCTCGGGCTGGTAATAGTCATAATAGGAGACGAAATACTCCACCGCGTTTTCCGGAAAGAAATCGCGCAACTCGGAATACAACTGCGCCGCCAGCGTCTTGTTCGGCGCCATCACGATCGCCGGCCGCCCGGTGCGCGCAATCACATTCGCCATCGTGAACGTCTTGCCGGAGCCGGTCACGCCGAGCAGCGTCTGGAACGCCAGCCCGTCGTTGATCCCCTCGACCAGTTGCGTGATGGCCGTGGGCTGATCTCCCGCCGGTTCGAACGGCTGGTGCAGGCGGTAGGGACTGTTGGGAAAAGTTTTGATATTCATTGAACCGCATATTGTACGGGGAATGGCAAACAACAACGCAATCCATGTACGACTAAATCAAACCTCAAATTGCAGCTTCGCCAGCCGCGCATAAAGTCCGCTCTGCTTGCGCAAGTCCTCCGGCGTTCCGGTTTCGACGATGTGTCCGTGTTCCAGCACGATGATGCGGTCGACTTTTTGCACGGTGGCCAGCCGGTGCGCGATGATCAGCGTGGTGCGGCCGCGCATCGCGGCGTTCAGACCTTCCTGCACTGCAATTTCCGATTCCGCATCCAGTGCGCTGGTTGCTTCGTCCAGCAGCAACAGCGGCGCGTTCTTCAGCATCGCGCGTGCGATCGCGATGCGCTGGCGCTGCCCACCGGACAGGCGCGTGCCGCGTTCGCCTAAAAAGGTCTGGTAGCCCTGCGGCAAGCGAGTGATGAATTCATCCACCAACGCGGCGCGGGCGGCGGCCAACACTTCTTCGTCGCTGGCAGCGGGGCGGCCGTAACGGATATTCTCCAGTGCATTGGCCGAAAAAATCACCGCGTCCTGCGGCACGATTGCGATCTTGCCGCGCAGGTCGTGCAGCGGCAATTGGCGGATATCCTGCCCGTTGAGGCGGATCACGCCAGCGCTGACATCGTAAAAACGCAGCAACAACTGGAACAGCGTGGTCTTGCCCGCGCCGGAAGGTCCGACCAGCGCGACACTTTCGCCGGGCGCAATATCGAGCGAAATATTATCCAGCGCGGCAGTCTGCAAACGCGACGGGTAGCGGAAGCTGACCTGCTCGAAGCGGATCGCCGCCTGCTCAGGTTGCGGCGAGGCGGCTTCGGTGATGCCGGATTCTTTAATAGCAGATTCCGCATGCAGCAATTCCAGCAAACGTTCGGTCGCGCCCGCCGCACGCATCACATCGCCCCACACTTCCGCCATCGTGCCGACACCGCCCGCCACCAGCGCCGCATAGAGGATGAACGAGGCGAGCTGCCCGCCGGTCATGCTGCCTTGCTGAACCTGGTTTGCGCCGACCCACAACACAAAGATGATCGTGCCCGTTACCGCAGTGATAATCAGTGCGGTCATCGCGGCACGCACGCGGGTGCGGCGGATCGCCGTAGTGAAACTCAGCTCCGCACTGTCGGCAAAGCGTTGAGTCTCGTGCTGCTCCTGCGTATAGGCCTGCACGGTCGGCACCGCATTGAGTATTTCGCCGGCCAGCGCCGAGGCATCGGCGATCTTGTCCTGCGATTCGCGCGAGAGCTTTTTCACCCTGCGTCCGATCAGGATGATCGGCAACATCAGCACCAGCATCAAACCGAGGTTCAGCGAGAACAAATAGAAACTGGTAACCGCCAGCATCACCATACCGCCGGTAAACTGGAACAGGCTGCGCAAGCCCATCGAGATCGAGCTGCCGACCACAGTCTGGATCAGCGTCGTGTCGCCGGTCAACCGTGACAGCACCTCGCCGGTTTGCAGCGTCTCGAAAAATTGCGGCGACTGCCGCAACACCCGCGCATACACCGCGCTGCGCAAATCCGCCGTCACCCGTTCGCCCACCCAGCTCACCGTATAAAAGCGCGCCGCCACCGCTACAGCCCATACACTCGCCAGGCCGAACAGCGCGGCGAAATGCC
>JAIELH010000037.1 GCA_019753125.1 Gallionellaceae bacterium
CCGGTTCGGCATCGGCGTCAGCCAGATGTCGGCATCGAGGCCGATCTGGTGGCTGGCATGGCCCGAAAGCGCCGGCCCGCCGCGCGGCTGGGCGATGTCGCGCGCCAAGTGATTGCGCTGGCCGGCCTGCTGTCGAATTAGCGGCGCACCGATTTTGGCGCCGCCCTTCCTGTTGTGCACCGCGAAAGTGCGATCGTTTGTCGGGTGTCCGCCTGGGGTCTTTTTAAGGTTTAAAAAAATTATTCTTTATTTTCAATTAGTTATGAAATTGTCCGAGATGTGGCATAGCGCTTGCTAGGAATCGGACATGGCGCGCCTAATGACGGGTGTGCTGCGGTCCGGTGGTTACCGGCCGGCAACGATGGACAACGGCGTCCATTTTCGCGACACGAAAGCGGTTGCGGAGATGGCCGCCATTTTTTTTGGATGGTGGCTTTGGCGGCAGTATTAAAGCACAACACGCAACCGGAACCGCTTGCTGCCCATGAAGCGGCACCGGTGGTTATCGTGGGTGCCGGCCCGGTCGGCATACGCGCGGCACAGGAACTGCACCGCCGTCTGCCAGACCAGCCCGTCGTGCTCTACGGTGAAGAGCCATCCGAGCCTTATAACCGCATGCGCCTGTCATCATTCCTCGGCGGAGAACTCGATTGGCAGGCGTTGACCCGCGATCTCAAGTTGCCGCAGAGCGCAAATCTCGACGCGCGCTTCGGTTGCGCGGTAATGTCGATCGACCGGGAGGCATGCGAGGTACGCGACGCCAGCGGTGTCATACAGTCGTACTTGCGCCTGATCCTGGCCACCGGATCGCGCCCGCATGTGCCGGACATTCCAGGCATACGCCTGCCCGGTGTTTACACCTTTCGTGATATCAGCGATGCACACAAACTGCTGGCACGGCGGGTGCGCAGCCGTCGCACCCTTGTGCTTGGCGGCGGATTGCTGGGCTTGGAGGCGGCACGCGCGATGCGGCGCTTCAATACCGAGGTCTGTGTCATCGAACACTACAGCCGCCTGATGATGCGGCAGCTCGACGACGGGGCTGCGCAGTACCTGATCGAGCACATGAAAACGCTCGGTATCGAGGTGGTGCTGGGTGACAGTGTGCGGCGCGTGCTGGGAGGGGCTGCGGTCACCGGGGTGCAGCTGCGCAGCGAGCGCATCCTGCACTGCGATACCGTTCTGGTGGCAACCGGCATCCGGCCCAACATCGAACTCGCGCGTGCTGCGGGGCTGTTCGTCGGACAGGGCATACGCGTCAATGACCGCATGCTGACCTCCGATCCGCGCATTTACGCCATCGGTGAATGCGCCGAGCACCGTAACCGCGTTTACGGACTGGTTGCGCCGGGGCTGGAACAGGCGGCGGTTGCCGCCCACGACATAGCCGGAGGCAAGGCCAATTACAACGGTTCCCTCGTGGCCACGCGCCTCAAGGTGCTCGATCTCCCGGTGTTCAGTATCGGTTCGGCAACCGAGGAAGAACTGCCCGACTTCGGACGGGAACGGTGTTATCGCAAGGGGAATATTTATCGCAAGCTGGTGACCTGCCGCGGCCGTCTGATCGGCGCAATTGCAGTCGGCGAGTGCAAGGAACTCAACCGTTTGCAGGAAGCGGTGCTGCGGCGGTGCCGCATCTGGCCGTGGCAGTTATGGCGCTTCTATCGCCATGGCACGCTATGGCCGGCCAGGGAACT
This sequence comes from Gallionellaceae bacterium, assembly GCA_019753125.1. Classification (GTDB taxonomy): domain Bacteria; phylum Pseudomonadota; class Gammaproteobacteria; order Burkholderiales; family Gallionellaceae; genus Gallionella. The sequence goes on from JAIELH010000037.1 coordinate 1,698, forward strand.
GGCCAGCGTAGTGCAGTGGCCGGAAGCCACCACGGTTTGCAACTGCACAGGCGTGACGCGCGGGCAACTGGGTGAAGCGCTTGCTTCTGGCTGCAGTGCCGTCGAAGAACTGGCTGCCCGCACCGGGGCTTCGACCGTTTGCGGTGCGTGCCGGCCGCTGCTTGCCGAACTTGCCGGCGGCAACGTCGCGCTCGCACCGGCGCGCGGTTATCGTCCGTTGTTCGGCATCGCTGCGCTGGCCATGGTCTTTACGCTCCTGATGCTGCTGGCGCCGTCCATTCCCTATGCCACCAGTGTCGACGTGCCGTGGCAGTGGGATGTGCTGTGGCGCGACGGCTTGTGGAAACAAGTCAGCGGTTTCACCGTGCTCGGGATGACGCTGCTGGGCTCGCTGATGTCTCTGCGCAAGCGCTGGGCCCGCTTGAGCTTCGGCGGATTCGCCTGGTGGCGGCTTGCCCACGTCCTGCTCGGCGTCGGTGCGCTGCTGGCGCTGCTTGCGCATACCGGCGGCAGGCTGGGCAGCCAGCTCAACCTGTTGCTGATGAGTTCGTTCCTGGGGCTGACCGTGGTCGGCGGCATCGCCGGCGGGGTGATCGCATCGGAACACCGCATCGGCGGCATGCTGGCGCGCCGGCTGCGCGACAACTGGGTGTGGCTGCACATATTACTGGCGTGGCCGCTGCCTCTGCTGCTCGCTTTTCACGTCGCCAAGACTTACTACTTCTGAACGGTAGATGGCGATATTGACGAGCCGCAAGGCCCTGTGGATTTACTGGGGAGTCCTGACTTTGGCGATAGGTGCTTATCTTGCCCTGGGCTTGTTGACCAAGGGTGCCGGCAGTGATCCATGGCTGAAGCCGGCGCGCGTGCTTTTCCTGCCGGGGCAGACCAGCCACGGGCATTACCAGATCGAACTGGCGTGCGAGAGCTGCCACACCGATCCGCTGGGCGGCAAGGATGTGCTGCAGGATGCCTGCGTCAATTGTCACGGCGCGGAACTGAAGGAAGCCGATGACAAGCACCCCAAGAGCAAGTTTACCGATCCGCGCAACGCCGACCGCGTGGCGCGCATAGACGCCACTAATTGCGTCACCTGCCATGCCGAGCACAAGCCGGAGATCACTGCGGCCATGGGCGTGACTGTGCCCAGGAACTTCTGCGCCCATTGCCACAGCGGAGAAAACGACATCGGCAAGGAACGCCCCTCGCACGCCGGCATGGATTTCGGCACCTGCGCCGATGCCGGCTGCCACAACTTTCACGACAACCGCGCACTCTACGAAGACTTCCTGCTCAGGCACCGCCATGAACCCGATCTGCTGGCAAAGATGCAGCTGCCGGCGCGTGACTTTGCCGCCGTGGTGCGCGAGCTGCCGGGGTATCCCGCGGACCGCTATCCGCTGCGGCAGCTGGATGCCGGCGGTGCGGATGCGCCCGCCGGAATGCAAGTCGACCAGGGGATTGTGCGTGACTGGCTGGCCACCGCGCACGCCAGGGCGGGGGTGAATTGCAGCGCTTGCCATCAGGCGCCCGCCGATGGCGGCGCGCGCTGGACGGATCATCCGGACCACAAGGCATGCGCCGGCTGCCACCAGTCCGAAGTCAAGGGTTTTCTTGCCGGCAAGCACGGCATGCGTCTCGATCAGGGATTGCCGGCGATGAAGCCGGGTATGGCGCGCCTGGCCATGAAAGCCGGAGCCGCCGACAAGACGTTGGGCTGTACTTCATGCCACGGCGCCCACCGTTTCGACACCCGCCGGGCGGCGGTGGAGGGTTGTCTGGCATGCCACAACGACAGGCACAGCCTGGCCTACCGGATGTCGCCGCACTACGCGCTGTGGCTCAAGGAGATGAGCGGCGAGGCGCCGCCCGGAAGCGGCGTGGCGTGCGCCAGCTGCCATCTGCCGCGTATTGCGCACAAGAGCGACGATGTCAGCCGCATGCTGGTGCAGCACAACCAGAACGACAATCTGCGCCCCAGCGAAAAAATGATACGGCCGGTGTGCATGAACTGCCACGGCCTGGGCTTCACCCTGGATGCGTTGGCCGATCCGGGACTGGTGGCGGGGAATTTCAACGGACGGCCGTCGCGGCATGTGCAGAGCCTGGACATGGCCGAACGCAGGGAGCGCGAGTTGAAAGAAAAGAAACGCGGCCGGAACGGCGGTTGAAAGCGTACCCGGCGGCGCGTGGGCATGGGTTGTTCAGTGAGCAGTCAGACGGGTCATTTAAAAGGAGAGCGAAAGATGGACAAGACGTACGGGTTGAAAAAAACGGCGTGCATGATGGTGACGGTGTTTGCCGGGATGGGCGCCGGCGCCGGTCATGCAAAGGACATGAGCTTCAAGGAGGTGGCGGACGCGCTGCATGCGGTGATGGAGGCCGATCGCACGGTCTACACCCGGCTGATCGTCAATCGCCTGCAGAACGAGGAGAAGGTGATCAAAGCCAGTGAACACTGGAAGGACGAGAAGGCGCTGGTGCTGCCGGCGCAGATGTTCCGCTTCGGCGCCGAGATGGTGGCGGAGAAGAAGGCGAATTTCACTTATTCGCTGCTTTCGCTATGGCCGATCAACAAGCAGAACGCGGCCAAGACCGCGGTGGAGAAGGACGGGCTCAAGGCGGTTGCCGCCAAGCCGGAGCAGCCTTACTACCAGACCGAGACGCTGGGCGGGAAAAAGTACTTTACCGCGATATATGCGGACCGCGCGGTTGCCCAGGCATGCATTGCCTGCCACAACGCGCACAAGGACAGCCCGCGCACCGATTTCAAGCTGGGTGAAACCATGGGCGGCGTGGTGATACGCCTGCCTATGAAATGAGGGGGACGGCTTTGCGTTTCCGCTGCGCTGCCGCTTTCGCGCTGGTTGCTGCATTGAGTGCGGATGCGGTGTCCGCTGCCGGCAAGGCGGACATTGGGGGGAGCTTTCCCGAATTTCCCGGTGCGCGACTGCGGCAGGGCCGGCAAATCTGGCTCGGCACCTGCAAAGCCTGTCATACGACGGATATCGCGGGCGCACCCAGGGTAAGCGACCAAGCGGCATGGGCGCCGCGGCTGAAAAAAGGCATGGATGCGCTGTATGCCAGCGCATTGCGTGGCAGATTCGGTCCCATGGGTACCGAAATGCCGCCGCGCGGCGGCAGCCCGGAATTGTCGGACGAGCAGGTCAGGACGGCGGTGGATTACATGGTCGCCGTCGTAAATCATTTTGCAAAGGAGAAAATCAGATGACACCGCAACAAATCATGCTGGTCAAGGACAGCTGGAAGAAAGTAATGCCGATCAGCGATACGGCGGCGGAGCTGTTCTACGGCAAGCTGTTCGCGCTCGACCCTTCAGTCAAGTCGCTGTTCAAGGGCGACATGAAGGAGCAGGGCAGAAAGCTGATGTCGATGATCACTGTCGCGGTCAATGCGCTTGACCGCCTCGACACCATCGTGCCCGCGGTGCAGGAACTGGGCAGGCGCCATACGGGCTATGGCGTCAAGGACGCGCATTACGATACCGTCGCGGCGGCGCTGCTGTGGACCTTGGGGCAGGGGTTAGGCGAGGCGTTTACCGGCGACGTGAAGCAGGCCTGGGTCGATGCCTACACGGTACTCGCCAGCACCATGAAACAGGCGGCGTCCGTGCCCGCGTAAGGTCACGATACGGCATATCGTCGGGCTTGCCTGCCGCCCATGGCAATGGGGTTCCAGTGCGGGCTCTGATGGTGCGGGTTATCCCGGTCGGACAAAGGCCTCAAACTGGTGCACGCCCGGGGTTGCCGCACCATAACCTATCAGGGCGAAGCGCTTGAAACGAAGTATTGCATGACGAGCGGTTTATATATTTTGATTAAATATCAATATGTTGGTAATAAACATCACCGACTGGCACAGCGTTTGCTGGTAGTCAACCGAGAGTATTCGCGGAGCAGGACAGTTCGCGAGCGGCCCAAAGGTGGGCGATAGGCATTTGGCTCCGGCCCTTGCTGGCCGGACGATGGACAACGGCGTCCATGTCGCGGGGAAATCTTCGCGGGATGGGCGTTTTTTTTGCGATCGATGACCAGTGGAGCGTGAGATGAGCGATGAGACGAAGCGTGAAATGGGCAAGAGCGATCCGGCACAGGGTTCAGGGCGCCGCAATTTTCTGCGGCAGGGCGGCGCGCTGACCGGCGCGGCGCTGATGAGCCTGGTGCCGGCGGGCGTACGCAATGCGGCGTGGGCGGCGGGTTCCGATGCGCCGGAGAAACCGGAAGTCAAGATCGGTTTCATTCCGCTCACCGACTGCGCGTCGGTGGTGATGGCCTCGGTGCTCGGTTTCGACAAGAAGTACGGCATCAAGATCACGCCTTCCAAGGAAGCGTCATGGGCATCGATCCGCGACAAGGTGGTCAATGGCGAACTCGATGCGGCGCACGTGCTCTATGGACTGATCTATGGCGTGCATCTCGGCATCGGCGGCACCCGCAAGGACATGGCGGTACTGATGACCATCAACAACAACGGCCAGGGCATTTCGCTGTCGCGCAAGCTTGCCGACAAGGGCGTGACGGACGGCGAAAAGCTGGCGAAGATCATGAAAGCGGAGCCGCGCGAGTACGTCTTCGCCCAGACTTTCCCGACCGGAACACACGCGATGTGGCTGTATTACTGGTTGGCCGCCTACGGCATCAATCCCTTCAAAGATGCGAAAACCGTAGTGGTGCCGCCGCCGCAGATGGTGGCCAACATGCGCGTGGGCAACATGGACGGTTTCTGCGTCGGCGAGCCGTGGAATCACCGCGGCATCGTCGATGGCGTGTCGATCCATGCTGCGAGTTCACAGGACGTGTGGAAGGATCACCCCGAGAAGGTGCTCGGCACCACTGCCGAGTTCGTGAAGAAGCATCCCAACACCGCTCGCGCCATGATCATGGCGATGCTCGAGGCGAGCCGCTGGATCGACGCTTCCCTGTCCAACCGCCGCAAAATGGCGGAAACGATCGCCGACAAGGCTTATGTCAACACCTCTGTCGACGTGATCGTCGAGCGCATCCTCGGTCGTTACCAGAATGGGCTGGGCAGGACCTGGGACGATCCGAACTACATGAAGTTCTACAACGACGGCGCGGTCAACTTCCCTTATTACTCCGACGGCATGTGGTTTCTCACGCAACACCGGCGCTGGGGCCTGCTCAGGGAGGAGCCGGATTATCTGGGCGTGGCCAAACAGGTCAATCAGGTCGCGCTCTACAAGGAAGCCGCCGCCCAGTTGAAAGTGCCGCTGCCGAGGGAACCGATGCGCGTTTCAAAACTGATTGACGGCGTGGTGTGGGACGGCAAGAGCCCGAAAGCCTACGCCGCGGCTTTCAAGATCAAGGTGGCGTAGCCGGTTGGCACGTATCCAGTTCAAGGAGTCTTACATGAGCACTGTCACGATCAAGCAGGAAAAACCGGAAAAGCCGGCCGGTATGCCGAAAGCGGCAGCGGCGGCGCACGCCGCCGCCGAGCCGGTGCTGACGGTGGTCAGGCCGCGCCGGGTGCCGCTGATTGAGCGGCCCGCGGTGCGCGAGGCCGCGGCATCGTGGGTGCGCGCCTTGTTTCCCGGCGTCATCGGGATCGTGCTGTTCCTTGTCGTGTGGACGGTGATTGCGCAAAACAGCCCGAACCTGCCGGGCCCCGGCAAGACCTGGGTATCCGCCGTCGAGCTATTCAGCGACCCGTTCTACCGCAAAGGCCCCAACGATCAGGGCATAGGCTGGAACGTGCTGAGCTCGCTCGCGCGCGTCGGCATCGGTTTCGGACTCGCGGCGCTGATCGGTATCCCGCTGGGCTTCATGATCGGGCGTTTCAGCTTCCTCTCGGCAATGGCGGCGCCCATCATCAGCCTGCTCAAGCCGGTATCGCCGCTGGCCTGGCTGCCGATCGGCCTGCTCGTGT
>JAIELH010000022.1 GCA_019753125.1 Gallionellaceae bacterium
CGAATTTTTTAGCCAAGATGCGGGCTGTCAGTTTTTGGGCGGGACATATCCTTGCGGCATTTGCGCGCCATCGCCGAAGAAATAATCTTCCATTTGCCGGGCCAGGTACTTGCGCGCCTGCGCATCGGCGAGATTGAGGCGGTTCTCGTTCACCAGCATGGTCTGAAACCTGATCCAGCCTTGCCAAGCTTCTTTCGAGACGTTGTCAAAAATCCGCTGCCCCAGCGGCCCCGGATAGGTCGGGCGATCCAGACCTTCCGCTTCGCGCCCCAGTTTTACGCATTGCACCATTCTTGCCATGTTGTTAATCTCCATATGGGTAATCATTACGTTGCAATTATGACACCGGAATGAGTTTTTTGCGCGTATCTGGATGCAAGCCAGTAGTTGTGCGGGTGCGACAATATGCCGCATTCCAAAACAAATAAATTGCAACGATAATCGCCGCGCATTTTTTACGGGGAGAAGATCAATGCAATTCAAGCGTATAAGTATTTGTGTCGCGCTGGCGTTTGCGCCCGGCGCGTTTGCGGCCGACGCAACTGAAGCAACCTTGCCGGAAGTGGTCGTCACCGCACCGATGATGCGGCAACCGCTGGTCATCACCACCGATCCCAAAGCGCCGCGCCAGCCTGTTCCGGCACATGATGGGGCGGATTATCTCAAAACCATCCCTGGGTTTTCGGTGATCCGCAAAGGCGGCACGGACGGAGATCCGGTATTGCGCGGCATGGCTGGTTCGCGCCTGAACATCCTGCTCGACGGGGAGCAGATCCTCGGCGGCTGCGGCAATCGCATGGATCCGCCGACCGCTTATGTCTTCCCCGAGTCCTACGACCGCATCACCGTTATCAAAGGCCCGCAAACTGTATTGTACGGGCCGGGCAGCTCTGCCGGCACAGTGCTGTTCGAGCGCACCATCAAACGCTTCGACCAGCCGGGCTGGAAATTCAACGGCAGCCTGACAGCCGGCAGTTTCGGCCGCAACGACCAGGTGGCCGATGTCCGCGCCGGCACACAGGATTATTACGTTCAGGGCACGGCCACCCGTTCGGATTCAAATGATTACAAGGATGGCGATGGACGTTCCGTTCATTCCGCCTTCACTCGCTGGAGCACCAGCGGTGCCGTTGGCTGGACGCCGGACAAGGACACCCGGCTGGAGTTGACCGGGACCCACAGCGACGGCCAGGCCGCCTACGCCGATCGCAGCATGGACGGCGTCAAGTTCGCCCGCGACAACGTCGGCCTGAAGTTCGAGAAAAACAGGATTTCGCCGCTGGTGGAAAAGGTCGAGGCGCAAGCCTTTTACAATTACGTCGATCATGTGATGGATAACTACAGTCTGCGCAGCCAGAGCGGCATGAAAATGGTCAGCAACCCCGACCGCGAAACCATCGGCGGCCGTGCCGCAATCGGCTTGCGGCTGGCCGAGGCAACCCAAGCCACTTTGGGTGTCGATTACCAGACCAACAAGCACACGCTGCGCTCAACCACCAACTACGCGAACCTGCCGCGCATCGAGGATGCCAATTTCCGCAACTATGGCTTGTTCGGCGAGGTCACCCACAACCTGGGCGAACGCGACAAGCTGATCGCCGGCCTGCGCGCCGACAACTGGAATGCACAGGACAAGCGCGCGACGCTGACCATTGGCACCGGAATGGCGGCGCAGACAGTGGCCAACCCTTCCGCCAACAAAGACAGGAGCGATACACTGACCAGCGGTTTTGGGCGCTACGAGCACGATCTTGCCGGTATGCCCGCTACGCTCTATGCGGGCGCCGGGCATACTGAACGCTTCCCTGATTACTGGGAGCTGATTTCCGCAAGCAAGGAAAGCGTGGATACATTGAGCGCTTTCGATTCCCGCCCGGAAAAAACAAACCAGCTTGATGCCGGCATTATTTATAAAAACGACAAACTCTCAGCATCCGTATCAGGTTTCTACAGCAAAATTGACGACTATCTCATGGTGCAGTCAAACTACGTCAAGCCCGACTTGATGGGGATGGGCACGCGCACAACGACTGTGGTGCGGAATGTGGATGCCACCACATGGGGCGGCGAGGCAAGCCTTTCTTATGCGCTTGCTAATGTCTGGAAAGCGGATGCCACGCTGGCTTATGTGCATGGCAATAACGACACCGATGGCGCGGCGCTGGCGCAATTGCCGCCGCTGGAAGGGCGTCTTGGCCTGACTTATGACAACAAGGTCTGGACAGCCGGTTCGCTGTTGCGCCTTGTCTCTAAACAGGATCGTTTTGACGCCAATAAGGGTAATATTGCTGGCCAGGATATTGGCAGTACGGCCGGCTTCGGCGTGTTCTCGGTGAACGGCGCCTATCGCGCCAGCAAGAGTGTGCAGATCGCGGCGGGTATTGATAACCTGTTCGACAAGAGCTATGCCGAACACATCAGCCGCCGCGGCAGCGCGGTGACAGGCTTTGAGACCACTACGCGCGTCAACGAAATGGGGCGTAACCTGTGGCTGAAGGCGAACTTCAAGTTTGATTGATATTGTTTGCTCAACCAGAGAGCCGCCGATATTTTCGGCGGTTTTTTATTGGCGCGATGCAAAACTATGCTGCCGACCAGCTCACCATGCCGCTGTATGCCGTTGCCAGTACGACCAGGCCGAACACGATGCGATACCAGGCGAACACCGTGAAATCATGGTGGCTGATATAGCGCAACAGCCAGCGCACGCACAGGAACGCGCTGATGAACGAGGTGATGCCGCCGGCAACGAACATGCCGGTATCTTCCGCATGAAACAGGTGGCGGTATTTCACCACCTCATAAACCGTTGCGGCGGTCAGTGTCGGAATCGCGAGGAAGAACGAAAATTCCGTGGCCGCCTTGCGCGATAGACCAAAAAACAGCCCCCCGATAATTGTGGCGCCGGAACGCGACGTGCCGGGGATCAGCGCCAGCGCCTGCGCGCAGCCCACTTTCAGCGCGTCTTTCCAGCCCATGTCGTCCACCGATTCGACGCTGATCTTGTGATTACGTTTTTCCGCCCACAGGATGAACAGGCCTCCGACAATGAAAGCCAGCGCCACCGGCACTGGTGCGAACAGATACCGTTTGATCTTGCCGGCAAACAGCAGGCCGAGCACGGCGGCAGGCATGAAGGCGACGGCGAGATTGGCCGCGAAGCGTTGCGCCGCCTGCTCGCGCGGCAGGCCGCAGACTATCGATAGAATCTTTGCGCGGTATTCCCAGCACACGGCGAGGATCGCGGCGAACTGGATCACGATCTCGAATACCTTGCCCTTTTCATCGTTAAAGTCGAGCAGGTCCCCCGCCAGAATCAGGTGGCCGGTGCTGGAAATGGGCAGGAATTCGGTGAGGCCTTCGACGATGCCGAGAATCGCGGCTTTGAGCAGCAGAATAGTATCCATGGTCTTCCTGAGAGTGAGGCGCGATTATACCCGTACCCGGCATGTCGGCGGGTTGCGATGCCTTCGGGCAGGTATGTTTCTTATGGCAGATATATTCACAGCCGCGCCGGAATCCAGTAAAGTGCCAACCCGTTCCTAACCGACAAGAGCAATAACATGAGTGTAAAAGGACAACAACTGCAAGACCCGTTTCTCAACACGCTGCGTAAAGAGCATGTGCAGGTTGCGATTTATCTGGTGAATGGCATCAAACTGCAAGGCTATGTCGACTCGTTCGATCAGTACGTGGTGCTGCTGAAGAATACGGTCACACAGATGGTTTATAAACACGCTATTTCCACTATCGTTCCGGCGCGCGCAGTCAGTATTCCCAGCGATACGACCGAATAATGCAGCAAAAAACCGCAGGTTCAGAGGATGCGGTTCTGGTCAGTCTTGATTTCGGCGAACCGGATTATGCGGAGAGCAGGGAAGAATTGCGTTTGCTGGCCGAGACCGCCGGCGTTCATACGGTTGCAATCATTGAAGGCAAGCGCCAGCACCCCGATGCGGCGCTGTTTGCCGGCAGCGGCAAGGTTCAGGAAATTGCCGAACTCGTCGAGCGCATGGAAATCCCGCTGGTCATTTTCAACCATGACCTTTCCCCCGCGCAGATGCGCAACCTGACCGCCAGGTTGAATACCCGCGTGATCGACCGGACGATGCTGATCCTGGATATTTTCGCCCAGCGCGCGCAAAGCCATGAAGGCAAAGTCCAGGTGGAGCTGGCGCAGCTCAAGTATCTGGCTACGCGCCTGGTCGGGCAGGGTATCGACATGGGGCAGCAGAAGTTTGCGGTGGGCGCGCGCGGCCCCGGTGAAACCAAGCTGGAGCTGGATCGGCGCAAACTGGACAAGCGCGTCCATCTGCTGAAGGAGCGTCTGGAAAAGCTCAAGCACCAGCGCGTCGTGCAGCGCCGCTCGCGCAATCGTGCCAACGTGTTTTCGGTATCCATTGTCGGTTATACCAATGCGGGCAAATCCACGCTGTTTAACCGTCTGACACGCGCCAAGGCTTATGTGGCCGATCAGCTATTCGCGACACTGGATACCACTTCGCGCCGCATGTTCACCGAGGGGCAGGGAGAGATCGTGGTGTCGGACACGGTCGGCTTCATCCGCCACTTGCCGCATTCGCTGGTTGCCGCATTTCGCGGCACGCTGGAAGAAACCATACAGGCCGATTTGCTGCTGCATGTGGTGGATATCAACAACCCGAATCGCGATGACCAGATCGCCGAGGTGAACAAGGTGCTGACCGAGATCGGCGCGGAAAGCATTCCGCAGATTCTGGTGTTCAACAAGATAGACCTGTTGGGTGTGCCGCCGGATGTCGAGCGCGACGAGTATGGTAGAATCGCCGCCGTTCGTTTGAGCGCGAAAACTGCCGAGGGCCTGGATCAGTTGCGCGCCGCGCTGGCGGAAGCCCGTGATGCCAAGCCGGCAGTAGCGCCTGTGCAGGCCTGGCACCCTCTTGATAATTGAATAGGTAGCTTATGGGATTGAATGACCCGCAATGGGGCAATAAAAACAACGCCAGTCCGCCGGACCTGGAAGAGTTGCTGCGCAAGCTGAATGAAAAAGTGGCGGCGATGATGGCTGGCAAGGGCGGCCGGGGCAATGCCGGTGGCGGTACGCCGGGGCAGGCTTTTGCCGGCGGTTTGGGGTTGATCGTTGTGATCGCCGCATTGATCTGGCTGGGCAGCGGTTTCTATATCGTCGATGAGAGCCAGCGCGGCGTGGTGTTGCGCTTTGGCAAAATGGTCGAAACAACCCAGCCGGGCCCGCGCTGGCATTTGCCGTTTCCGGTCGAAAGCGTTGAGATCGTCAACCTGAGCCAGGTTCGCACCGTGGAAGTCGGCTATCGCGATAACGTCAAAAACAAGATGCTGAAGGAATCGTTGATGCTCACCGACGACGAAAACATCATCGACATCCAGTTCGCGGTGCAGTATTTCCTGAAAGACCCGGCCGACTATTTGTTTAATAACCGCACGCCGGATGAGAGCGTGCGCCATGCCGCAGAAACGGCAATCCGCGAAGTGGTCGGCAAGAGCAAGATGGATTTCGTGTTGTATGAAGGGCGCGAGCAGGTCGCGTCCGCCGCGACCAAGCTGATGCAGGAAATTCTGGATCGCTACAAATCGGGCATTCTGATCAGCAAACTGACGATGCAGAACGCGCAACCGCCCGAGCAAGTGCAGGCCGCATTCGATGATGCGGTAAAGGCCGGACAGGATCGCGAGCGGCAAAAGAACGAAGGGCAGTCTTATGCGAACGACGTGGTGCCGCGCGCACGCGGCACGGCGTCGCGCCTGACCCAGGAGGCCGAGGGCTACAAGCAAAGCGTGATCGCCAATGCCGAGGGTGACGTCAGCCGCTTCAAGCAGATTCTCGTCGAGTACGACAAGGCGCCTGCCGTCACGCGCGAGCGCATGTATCTGGACATGATGCAGCAAGTGATGGGTAATATCAGCAAGGTGATGGTCGATCAGAAGAGCGGCAGCAGCCTGTTGTACTTGCCGCTGGATAAGTTGATTGAAACCAGCCGTGCGGGCGGCGCGGCAACAGAAGTGCAGGCGGCTCCGGCGCCGACGTCACAGAGCAATGACAGTAATGCGGCGCAGCGCGCAAGAAGTTCGCTGCTGGGACGCGACAGGGAGGCACGATGAACAGCAAAATGGGTAACGTGCTGATAGCCGCGGTTGTTACGCTGGTTTTGCTGAGCATGAGCGCGTTCGTCGTGGATCAGCGGCAGGATGCAATCGTGTTTCAGCTGGGCGAGGTGGTCGGCGTGAAGACCGAGCCGGGGCTGTATTTCAAAGTGCCGCTGATGCAGAACGTGCGCTATTTCGATTCGCGCATTCTGACGCTGGATGCCGCAGAGCCGGAGCGTTTTATTACCGCCGAGAAGAAGAATGTGCTGGTGGATGCGTTCGTCAAGTGGCGCATTGTCGATGTGAAGCAATATTACGTCAGCGTCGGCGGCGATGAGCTGCGCGCCAAGACGCGTTTGTTGCAAACGGTCAATTCAAGCATGCGCGAAGAATTCGGCAAGCGCACGATCCATGAGGTGGTATCCGGTGAGCGCGACCAGATCATGAAAGTGCTGCGCACCAAGGCCGATGCCGATGCGCGCAAGATCGGTGTCGAGGTGCTGGATGTGCGGCTGAAGCGCGTGGATTTTCCGGTCGAGATCAGCGATTCGGTATATCGCCGCATGGATGCGGAGCGCAAGCGTGTCGCCAATGAGCTGCGCGCCTCCGGTGCGGCCGAAGGCGAGAAAATCAAGGCGGACGCCGACAAGCAGCGCGAGGTGATTCTGGCCGAGGCGTATCGCGAAGCGCAAAAGATCAAGGGTGATGGTGACGCCAAGGCTTCCGCGCTGTATGCCGCCGCGTTTGGGCGCAACGCCGAATTCTATGCGTTCTACCGTAGTCTGGAAGCCTATAAACAAAGCTTCAAAAACAAGAGCGACGTCATGGTGCTGGATCCGAGTTCGGACTTTTTCAAGTACCTGAAGAGCCCGGGCAAGGCCGGGAAATAGGCTGCAAGTGTTGCATTACTGGCTGATCGGCTTGGCGATGATGCTGATTATCGAAGGAATGATACCGTTCGTGCTTCCCGAATTGTGGCGCGAAACTTTCCGCAAGTTAGTGACGCTGTCCGACGGGCAATTGCGTTTCGTCGGCATCACTGCAATGCTCTCCGGGTTGCTGTTGTTGTACTGGGTTAAATGATCCTGAAAAACTTAGTTGTCCGCAGATTACGCAGATTTCCGCAGATTAAACAACAGGGAATCTTTGGCTATCGCCCAACCTTATTGGGTGATGCGATGCCCGACAGTAACGCTTTGAAAATCTGCGTTAATCTGCGTAATCTGCGGATTGAACTGAGGTTTTTAGGTTAAAGGAAGCGCTGACCCTCAATCTCCCGCCCAGCACTGACTCACCTCACCGCGATTCAGCGCCAGCCATTGCAAGGCGATGATCGCGCTGGCGGAATTGATCTTCCCCGTCCGAACGTGTTCCAGCGCAACGGCAAACGGCGCGACGAGCACGCGTATATCCTCGCCTTCCTCGGCCAGCCCATGCACCCCGCCCGCCCGAGAGGAATCGACCTTGCCACAAAACAGACTGAT
>JAIELH010000085.1 GCA_019753125.1 Gallionellaceae bacterium
ATGCGGCCTCTAGGCCGGCCGCGCGCCGACTTGTCGCGTTTGACAATACCGCCTTCCAAGTTGATCCTCCTCATCGGCGGGCCGCTTGCTTCCGCCCGGAAACACCGCCGTATCGATTCGAAACAATCCGGGCCGCCAAGGGCCGCAAACTGTCAAATATTCGGTTGCAGCAAATTCGATACCAGGCTACTTCAGCACTGATTTCAGGAGCTTGCCCATCTCGGCGGGATTCCGGGTGACCTTGATCCCGCACTCTTCCATGACGGCAAGCTTCTCGGCCGCCGTTCCCTTGCCGCCGGAGATGATGGCGCCCGCATGTCCCATGCGCTTGCCGGGCGGAGCGGTAACACCGGCGATGAAGCCGACGACCGGTTTCTTCATGTTGTCCTTGACCCAGCGCGCGCATTCCTCCTCGTTCGAGCCGCCGATCTCACCCACCATGATCACCGCCTCGGTCTGTGGATCGTCGTTGAACATCTTCATCACGTCGATGTGTTTCAGGCCATTCACCGGGTCACCACCGATGCCGACGCAGGTCGACTGGCCAAGGCCTATTTCCATCAGCTGTCCCACCGCTTCGTAGGTCAGCGTACCGGAGCGCGACACCACGCCGACGGGGCCCTTCTTGTGGATGTGGCCGGGCATGATACCGATCTTGAGTTCATCGGGCGTGATCACTCCCGGGCAGTTGGGGCCAACCAGCAGCGTCTTCCTGCCCCGCATCCTGTATTGGGTGCGTATCATGTCGCGCACCGGAATGCCTTCGGTGATGCAGATCACGAGATCAAGCTCGGCCTCTACCGCCTCGTCGATTGCGGCGGCCGCGAAGGGCGGCGGCACGTAGATCACCGACACCGTGGCACCGGTCGCCGCCTTGGCATCTTTCACCGTTTCGAAAATCGGAATGCCCTCGTAGCTCTGGCCGCCTTTCTTGGGCGTCACGCCCGCAACGTAGCAGTTCTTGCCGTTTGCATATTCCTTGCCCATCTTGGTGTGGAACTGCCCGGTCTTGCCGGTAATTCCCTGCGTGATGACCTTGGTGTTCTTATCGATCAGTATCGACATGTTCAAATCCAAAAATTAATTAGTTCTTGCCGTGCGCCGCGGCGACCACCTTTTGAGCCGCATCCGCCATATTGTTGGCGGAGATGATGGGCAAGCCCGACTCCGCGAGAATTTTCTTGCCGATATCGACGTTGGTGCCCTCCAGGCGCACTACCAGCGGCACCTTGAGCTGGACCTGACGTGCTGCCGTCACCACGCCCTGCGCGATCACGTCGCATTTCATGATGCCGCCGAAGATGTTGACCAGGATCGCCTTGAGCTTGGGGTTCTTCAGCATGATCTTGAAGGCTTCGGCCACTTTCTCGGTCGAAGCACCGCCGCCGACGTCGAGGAAGTTGGCGGGGCTGCCACCGTAGAGCTTGATGATGTCCATAGTCGCCATCGCCAGGCCTGCGCCGTTGACCAGGCAGCCGATATTGCCGTCGAGCTGGATATAATTCAGATCGTATTTCGAGGCCTCGACTTCCGCCGGGTCCTCCTCGTCAAGATCGCGCATCGCCACGATATCGGGATGGCGGAACAGCGCGTTGTCGTCGAAGTTCATTTTGGCGTCGAGCGCCAGCACTTTTTCGTCGCCAGTCACGATCAGCGGATTGATTTCGGCCAGCGAGCAGTCGGTTTCATCGAAAGCCTTGTACAGCCCCTTGAGAATATCGCGGGCCTGCGGCACGGCCTTGTCGGGAATGCCGATCTTGCGCGCGATATCTTCGGCATCCCCGTCGGCAAGACCGGCCATCGGATCAATCGTGACTTTGTGAATCTTTTCCGGCGTCTTGGCCGCGACCTCCTCGATGTCCATCCCGCCCTCGCTGGAGGCCATCAGCACCACGCGCTGGGTGCCGCGGTCAACCACCATGCCGACATAAAGTTCCTTCCTGATATCGGCACCTTCCTCGATCAGCAGCCGGCGCACCTTCTGGCCTTCAGGGCCGGTCTGGTGGGTTTTCAGCTGCATGCCGAGAATCTGGCCTGCGTACTGCTTTACCTCTTCCGGTGATTTTGCAACCTTGACACCGCCGCCCTTGCCGCGGCCGCCAGCATGAATCTGCGCCTTGACCACCCACACCCTGCCGCCGAGTTTTTGCGCCGCCTCAACGGCTTCATCGACAGTAAAACAGGGAATGCCGCGCGGCGTCGCAACGCCATACTTCCGCAATATTTCTTTCGCTTGATATTCGTGGATTTTCATCATCAGCCTGTTTTGAAAAGATCGGCATGAGCCACGCCGCCGATACAAATTGCGCTTAATTTATTACAGCGGCTCACAAACGAGCCTTGACCGGAGTCAATATTCCGGAATCAAACTCCCGAATTGAAACAATTCTTCAGCACGAGCAATTTCACAAAGCGATGCTATCGTTTGGGGATTACTGATTTTGGCCTGACGAGCGCCGCGAACAAGTCGTCACGCTGGCCGCATTGCGGTCGGGACGAGCAGTATAACAAATTGCGCCCGCTCCTCCGCTGGCGTTGGCAATACTGTGCTCCCCGCGTGAGCGGTCCCGTGCCGTCCGTCTTCGCTCCCGCAGTCATTCACCGTGACTGTGTTCACAACCACCCTGCCTGCGGTCCACTGCGGCATCAATAAGTTTTAAGAGGCTGTGCCGCCCAGCGCGAACACTTGAGCATTTTGCAGCCTGCCGATAATATCTGGCCACGTTTACCGCGCCGCAGCATATACTGCGTACGTCATGGGCAGCCGGCAGAAAGCCAGAAGAAAGCGGGCACCGACTAATGTGAATGACAGCGAAAAAAAAGCGCAACCCCAAGAGGTTGCGCTAAAGTTCCACCAAAGGAGGAGGTTTTGGAGGATGTGCCGATACTCGTAAGAGCACCCAACACGGTTCGAATTATGCCAAAGAAAAAAACCAAACGCAAGCGTTTTGTGCTGCTTTGCAATATATATTTCATAAGTCGTCAATAAAGAAAAACTAACTCGACACCACGTCATCCGCACAAAAAAAACGCCAACCTGGTGGCTGGCGTGGCATAAGTTTCGCAAATTCGCGAAAGCGGCGCTCAGCGCACGACCAGAACCGGCACCTTGGCGTGTGTCAGCACTTTGCGCGTCTCGCTGCCGAGCAATACCGCAGCAAGCCCCTTGCGGCCATGGGACGTCATTAAAATCAGATCACAGCCTTTCGCTTCCGCGGTCTTGAGAATCGCGTCATACGGATGATCGCTGGTTTCGCAAACCGTATCGCACGGAATACCGGCTTCATTCGCGGCTTTCTTGATGAACGCGAGATAACTCTCGGCGCGGGCCTTGGCTTCTTCCTCTATGCGCTCTTCGGTCACCGGATCGAAAGCGCCTTCGTACGCGATCAACAGATGGTAATCGGGAATCACGTGAATGCCGGTGATTCGCGCTTGGTGCAGCTTGGCGAGTTCGACGCCGGTACGAACCGCGCGCTGGGACTGCTCGGAACCATCAGTTGGTATCAGGATATTCTTGAACATCGGCTCTCCCCTCCGAAACTGCGCTGACGTAACGGATTCCACAGGTTGGAACTGACATAAAGCTTGTCGTTCCTGCGCCGCGCTGTCAAGATTTTTTTGCTGTTGCGCCGCAACGCCTCAACAGGCAATTGTCAAAGCCCGCGCTGCAAAACGCCGTCCTGCGCGGAAAGTCATGCCTCGCTGTACCCGAGGATAGGGTTGCCAGTCTGTTACAATGAAAACCGGGGCTGGTTCCCCTCTCTCCGTGTTGAATCCATGATGACACCAAGTCCGGTTCGGAAGCACGAACTGCAATGCCCGAAATCCTGACGTCACCCGTGACCGCCGGCGCCAAGAACGTCCAATACGGCCCTTGGAACCCGGGTATCAGTTCCCAGTTGCCGTCGCAACTGCTCACCCTGTCGACGATTTTCAGGCCGGAGAACGTCTTTACGAGCTTCGCACATGCTCGTGAACTGCGCGACTTCACCGGCCTTGCGCTCGAAGAACTCGTGATCTTCCGGCCGGAGCGCCTGGTGGTGCACGAATTGCTGATTCGCATTACGTCCGATTTTTCAGTGCCCGACGGCCCGCGCGTAGAAGATCTCGGGATCAATTTCCGCCGCATGACTGACACGATCTTCAACAAGCATGTTAAGCCGCGCATGCCGGAAATCACGGGCGAGTACGCGAGGATCAAACGTACGCTCTCGGAGTTCATTGACGCGGAACTTTCGGCAACCTTGTGCGCGCCGGCAACGGGCGCGGAAACAGGAGCCGAAGAAAAAACCCGCGGGAAACATCTGCTCGCTCTGGCCCGCCTGCTTCGAAAAAAAACAGACGCCCGTCCCCGAGCGGAGGACGAAGGGGAAAGGGAAGAGCGGGTTTTGCGCGAATGGACCGCAAAAGCGCACTCGGACGGGGACCCTTTGCAGAAAGCCGCCTACCGGTCATTGGCCAGGATCGTTTCGGCGATTCGTATAAAACACGGCCGGGTGCCGGTGAACAAGGCCTTGCTCGCGTCTCTTGCCGTCGGCATCGCCTGCAACGAGTACGGCAGCGAAACGCTCGGCCACCTTATACAGCCGCATGTACGAAAAGCCGCGGCGGAAGAGGGCTACCGCCTGCTGCCAACGCAGGAACAGCCTGTAGTGATGAACACCAAGGGCGCGTCCGCTTCCGGCAAAAGCACAATGCGTCCGCTGCAAAGAAAGCTTGCCGAGAAAATCGGCGCGAACTGGAGCGACTTCGCCGTCATCAGTCCCGATATCTGGCGCAAATACCTGCTTGACTACGGCTCGCTCGGGGACGCCTACAAGTACGCCGGCGCCTTCGCCGGCCTCGAACTGGGAATCATCGACCGGAAGCTCGACCTTTATATGGCGCGAAAAGCCGAGCGCGGAGAGATGTCGCACCTGCTGATCGACCGGTTCCGGTTTGACAGCTTCGCGCCGGACTCGCACGAGGAGGGCAGCAATCTTCTCACCCGCTTCGGGCACTTTGTCTACATGTTCTTCATGATCACCCCGCCGCACGCAACCGTTGAGCGCGCATGGCAGCGCGGCCTGGAGGTGGGACGCTACAAGGCGGTGGACGACCTGCTTGCGCACAACGTCGAGGCCTACACCGGCATGCCCGAATTGTTCTTTACCTGGGCAATTCGCACCAACAAGTCGGTTCACTACGAGTTTCTCGACAACAGCGTGCCGGCCGGAGAACAGCCGAGGACTGTCGCTTTCGGATGGAACGGTGAGTTGAACATCCTCGATGTAAAGTGCATGCTCGATGTCGATCGTTACCGGAAGATCAACGTCGATGCCACCAGTCCGGAGCAGGTGTACCCGGACAGGCAGACCTTGGCTGCAGAAAACAACGTGCAGTTCCTGTCCCAATGCGCACGCAGGATGCCGACGATAAACTTCGTAGACCGCGCCACGGGCCATATCTGCGCGCGTATGGAGTCAGGCAGGCTCGTATGGGTGGATCCAGAAACCCTCGGACGAGCAATGGAGGACCCGGAAACGCGCGCCGGTATTCTGGCCGTTGCGCCGGCGGCCCTGGAAGAAACGCGCCGTTCCGGTGCCGGCTCAAGGCAACTACACGAAGCCTTGCAGGCGGCCCGGTTTCATACCTTGGGCCAGTGGTGATGAACCGTCTGCAACGGTTTCAGATGCCGCCAGGCTCGTCACCAGGATGCCGCAGCCTGTGCAGCGCATGAGGCTTGCGGCTTTGCAGTGTCAAGCTGTTATACTTTTTCTTGCGTGCATCAATTCCGGCATTTGAACTCGCAGAGGAGGAAGTCATGAGCGAATCCGTGCTGCGCGGCGTATTGCCGCAACCCGATATCAACCTGCGCGATCTTGTCGCCGCGCTCTTGCCGCAAGGCTTTGCAAAAATCGTGCAGCCGATCGCCGCCACCGTGATCACCACGGATGATAAAGGTCTTGTCGCCGGCGAAGTGAAAATCCGGACCCGCGACGGCATCGTTCCCGCTTACCGCGCCCTGCCCGAGAAAAACGGCAGACATCCGTTAGTTCTGGTAGTCCAGGAAATTTTCGGTGTGCACGAGCACATCAAGGACGTGTGCCGCCGGCTTGCCAAGCTCGGCTATTTCGCGATAGCGGTGGAGCTTTATTACCGCCAGGGCGACGTGTCAAAAATGACCGACAACCAGGAAATCTTCGCCAAGGTCGTCAACCACGTGCCCGACAGCCAGGTGATGTCCGACCTGGACGCCGCCGTGGTTTATGCCGAATCGACCGGCAAGGCGGATACTTCAAAACTCGGCATCACCGGTTTCTGCTGGGGAGGCCGTATCACCTGGACCTACTGCGTGCACAACCCGAAGGTGAAAGCGGGCGTCGCCTGGTACGGCAGACTGGTCGCGCCCCAAAAAGCGCCGCTGCAACCAGCCTACCCGGTCGAGCTGGCGCCCTATCTCAAGGTGCCGGTGCGCGGCCTCTACGGCGGGCAGGATGCGAGTATCCCGATGGAGCATGTCGAGCAGATGCGCGCCGCACTGAAAGCCGCCGGCAACACGACAGCGGAAATCATCGTCTATCCCGACGCGCCGCATGCGTTCTACGCCGACTACCGGCCGAGCTACCGCAAGGAAGCCGCCGCCGACGGCTGGCAGAAAATGCAGGAATGGTTCCGTAAATACGGCGTGGCCTGAATCCGAGAATCCGCTTTACAAAGCCCGCGATCCGGCCAATCCCGAGGCCACGTGGTTCACCGCCATGATATTGCAGGACCGGCTTGATATTTGCTCGGGGAGTTTACGACAATGTCATTGCACGTTGCCTGGTCTCGCTTCGCCTCGTTTCGCACACACCCGGTTTCGCATAAAAAAGACGGGACAACGCCCCGTCTTTTTTAGCCTGGCCGACGCTTACTTGGCGTCTTTTTGCTGGCCTTTCTTCTTGCCTTTGGCCTTGGCTTTGCCTTCGCCCTTGCCCTCGCCTTTGGCCTTGCCTTTGCCCTTGGCCTTCACCGGCTTCGCTTTTGCGGCGGCGGCATCCTGCTCGGCGCCATCGTCGGCAGCCTTCCCGGCCCGCGCGTCCTGATCATGCCGATGGTGTCGAGCCTCTACGCGGTGCCGCTGGTGATCCTCTATCCGGTCTTCACCGTGTGGCTCGGCATCGGCTCGGAGTCCAAGATCGCGTTCGCCTCGATCTACGGCTTCCTGCCGACGATGCTCGCGACCGCGGCCGGCATCCAGACCATCGACCCGCAGCTCCTGCTCGCCGCCCGCAGCATGGGCGCGACGCTGAGCCAGCGGCTCGTCCGCGTCATCATCCCCGCGGCGATCCCGACGGTGCTGTCCGGCCTGCGTGTCGGCGGCGCGCTGGTGATCGTCGGCGTGGTC
>JAIELH010000044.1 GCA_019753125.1 Gallionellaceae bacterium
CAGCGGCAATGCAGCATAACCAGATCTCACAGATGCGGGCGCTGGAGACAGGGCGCATGATGCTACGTGCCACCAATACTGGCGTGAGCTCGGTCATCGGGCGCGATGGCCGTATCCAGCACATGCTGGTACAGCATCAGGAAGGGACGCTCACCGCTTTGATTCAGGGCTATAGCGGAAGCACACCCTATATATTCTGGGGCAATACCGCACTGCTAGCTCTGTTGCTTGCGATATTGGCCATGGCATGGAGGATTCACCGTAAAATGGCGCTCCCCGAATGAACGCCGCAGAGAATGGATGGGTCTGTTATCTGCTGCGTTGCGCCGATGACACTTTGTATTGCGGCATCACCAACGCGCTGGAAAAACGTCTTCTGGCCCACAATGCCGGGACCGGGGCAAAATACACGCGCGGACGCACACCAGTGATATTGCTTTATCGCGAATTTTGTAGCGATAAATCGGAAGCCCTAAAACGCGAGATCTGTATCAAACGCCTGAGTCGTGCGGATAAGTTGGCACTTGTCGGCCGCCCAAGCCCCCCGGGGACGCATGCCTCGCCCCCTTTACCCGCACCATAAGCAGGGGTAAAAACTGCGGCCCCAGCAGGTTGTATGCTTTAACGATTTGCGCTCTAATGCGCGCCGTGAATTTGGAGATTAAGTATGAAATTTTTAGAAAGTTTGTTTGAGGGCGGTTTGTGGAACAGCCGTTTTGTGATTCTTACTGCGGTGCTGGGCAGCTTGCTCGCCGGCTTCGCCATTTTTTACATGGCCACCGTCGACGTCTGGAATCTGGTGATGCACGTCGTGCATTACGCCGATGCCGATATGACGGAAGCCGGCCGCAAAGCTTTGCATGACGACACCGTATCGCACATTGTCGAAGTCGTGGACGGCTATTTGCTAGCCACCGTGATGCTGATTTTTTCGCTGGGTTTGTATGAACTGTTCATCAGCGACATTGATCAGGCGCACGGCAGCAAAGCCTCCAGCAAGATTCTGGTCATCGGCAGTCTGGATGATTTGAAATCGCGTCTGGCCAAAGTCATTTTGATGATTCTGATCGTGACGCTGTTTGAAGAAGCGCTGAATCTGAAGATTGAAAATCCGCTGGATCTTTTGTATCTGGGTGGCAGCATCGCATTGGTTGCGGCGGCCCTGTATCTATCGCATGCGGCAGAGGCGGTCGGACATGAAGCCCATAAAGAAGAAAAAGACCCTTCCGCTCACGAAAAAGACACGGAGTCTCACTGATGAAATTCTCCCGCACCTTATTGCTGGCTTGTCTGGCACTGATTACGATGACCGCCGGTGCCAAAGAATTCGCCTTCAAAGACACGCAGGGTAATTCACTGCGTCTGGCTGACTATCGCGGCAAATGGGTGCTGGTAAACTTTTGGGCGACCTGGTGTCCGCCCTGCCGTCAGGAAACACCCGATCTGGTCGCGCTGCATAATGCACACAAGGCCACGGATTTGGTAGTCATCGGTGTGGCGCTGGATTCCAAACGTCCTGCTGTCGCCGAATTCGCCACTAAATACGCAATTTCTTATCCTATCGTGATTGGCAGTTACACTCTGGCCGAGAACGAAGTCGGGACGGTCGAAGCCCTGCCCACATCTTATCTGTACGATCCAAGCGGCAAGCTGGTCAGCTTCCAAGAGGGGATGGTGACACGCGACGAGATTGAAACCTATCTTGCGCTCAAGAACAAAAAAGGCAACGAAAACAAATAACGCTTAACTGGCCGGTCCGCTTTGCGAGCCGGCTGTGCGCTGCGGGGCGGCCCAATGTTTATGCCAGGCAGCCTTCACCAGATTGGGATACTCCTCCTTGCCCAAACTGCCGTTATAACGCCCCAAAGCACGGTAGAGATTACCCTTCTCAATATCCAGGTAATAACGCAGAATCGTGCAGCCGTAACGCAGATTGGTGCGCAGATGGAACAAGTCATGCTCGGGCGCATGCAAGGCCCGCGTCCAGAACGGCATAACCTGCATATATCCGCGCGCGCCGGCATTCGATACGGCATACTTTCTGAAGCCGCTCTCCACCTCGATCAAACCCAACACCAAATGCGGATCCAAACCCGCGCGGGTCGCCTCGTAATGCACCGTAGTCAGGAAATCTTCACGATCCTCCCGATCCGGTATGCGTTTGACCAAACGTTGTGACATCTCAGCCAGCCACACATCGGCTTGCCCTTGCGTGGCAAATGCGTGTTTGGGCACCGCCTGATCGGATACCGCACGTTGCAAGACGGCCTGCACACTGGCAGAAAGCGCTTCCTGTGCCTGTGCCCCGGCATGGGCAAGAGAGGGCAGAAAGAGGCTGAGAGCAAGGATTATGGATGTAGGATTTAGGATTGAGGGAAAGGCAAAGTCACCGGACTTTTGAGCGCCCGTGCTAAATCCTAATTCCTCAATCCCCAATCCTGTTTTCATAGTTTCGATTGTACGAGCTTGGCTACATCCTGCAAGGGCACAACTTGCGCCGCACTGTCGCGGCGTCCCTGATACTCGACATTGCCTTCTTTCAAACCGCGGTCGCCAATGACGATGCGATGCGGGATACCGATCAACTCCAGATCGGCGAACATCACACCGGGACGTTCATCGCGGTCGTCCAGCAACACCTCGATACCCGCGGCGCTGAGATCGGCATAGAGTTGCTCCGCCGCGTTGCGCACGGCCTCGCTTTTCTTGAAACCGATAGGCGCGATAGCAACCTGGAACGGGGCCATGCCGGCAGGAATCGTGATGCCGCGCTCATCGAAGTTCTGCTCGATAGCGGCGGCCACGATGCGCGACACACCGATCCCGTAACACCCCATCTCCATCACCTGCGCTTTGCCGTTCTCATCCAGATACGTGGCTTGCAGGGACTCGGAATATTTGGTGCGCAACTGGAAGATGTGACCGACTTCGATGCCGCGACATAGTTCGAGTATGCCTTTGCCGTCCGGCGAGGCATCGCCCGCAACAACGTTGCGCAGGTCATGCACATTGGCTTCTTCCAGCTGCACGTCGCGCCCGAAATTCACGCCGCTGAAATGGAAGCCATCGTCATTTGCACCGCAGATGAAGTCGCTCATCGCGGCAGCCGCACGGTCGGCTATTACTCGTACTTTGGCGTTCACCGGACCGATGTAGCCAGTACGGCAATTCATATTGCGGTGCACTTCATCTTCACTGGCAAAGCGAAATTCGCCCAATATTTTGTTGGCCTTGATTTCATTTAGCTGATGATCTCCTCGCAACAAAAGCAGGACAAATTCGTTTTCATGCGTCATCACCGCAATAGCTTTCAGCACTCGCTGTGCAGTGGTATCAAAAAAAGCCGCCACTTCTTCTATGGTCTTCTGCCCCGGCGTGATGACTTTCTGCATCGCCTGTGCAGCGGACGCGCGCGGCGCGGCGGGTGCAACCGCTTCGGCCAGTTCCACATTGGCCGCGTAATCCGAATCCGGGCAGAACGCCAGCGCGTCTTCGCCGGAATCGGCCAGCACATGAAACTCGTGCGAGCCGCTGCCGCCGATGGCACCGGTGTCCGCAGCCACTGCACGGAACTGCAAACCCAGACGGGTAAAGATGCGTGTATAGGTTTCGTACATCACACGGTAAGTCTGCTCCAAACTGTCGAAGCTGCTGTGAAAAGAGTACGCATCCTTCATCACAAACTCGCGCGCGCGCATCACACCGAAACGCGGCCGCACCTCGTCGCGAAACTTGGTCTGAATCTGGTAAAAATTCAGCGGTAACTGGCGGTAGCTCTTGATTTCGCGGCGCGCAATGTCGGTAATGACCTCCTCGTGCGTCGGACCGAAACAGAACTGGTTGTCATGCCTATCCTTGATCTTCAGCATCTGCGGGCCGAACACCTCCCAGCGTCCGGTCTCCTGCCACAATTCGGCGGGCTGCACCGCCGGCATCAACAGTTCGATACCGCCGCTCTTGTCCATCTCCTCGCGCACCACCGCCTCGACCTTGCGCAACACGCGCAAGCCGAGCGGCATCCAGGTATACAGGCCGCTGGAAAGTTTGCGGATGTAGCCCGCGCGCAGCATCAGTCTATGGCTGGGCAACTCGGCTTCAGAGGGGGCTTCTTTCAAGGTGGAAATAAAAAAATTTGAGACGCGCATGTCAATTCCGTATGGTTGGAAATAGAAGAACACGCATTCTACCGTAAGTGACTTTGTTCTTTCCTGTGCGCGCGAAATATGGAACAATCCGCCCCATCGATAAACAGTTTAGTGGGGCGAATTATGATAGACCGTGATGGTTATCGCCCGAACGTAGGCATCATTCTGACTAACGCAAAGAATCAGGTGTTTTGGGGTAAGCGTATCCGCCAGGATGCATGGCAATTTCCACAAGGCGGGATACAGCATGGCGAAACTCCCGAACAGGCGATGTATCGGGAGCTGCACGAAGAAGTCGGCTTGCAGACCTGCCACGTCGAGATTTTGGGACGTACCCGCGAATGGATGCGTTACGAGGTGCCGCAAAGTTGGGTAAGACGCGATTCGCGCGGCAGTTACAAAGGGCAGAAACAGATCTGGTTCCTGCTGCGTTTGGTAGGGCGTGATTGCGATGTGTCATTACGCGCTTCGGGACATCCCGAATTCGACGCATGGCGCTGGAACAACTATTGGGTGGAAATGAACAGCGTAATCGAATTCAAGCGTGACGTGTACACCATGGCATTGAATGAACTTGTGCGTTTTCTTCCCGCGCTCAAAACCCATACCGGACGCATAAACAAACCCCGCCCGCAGACCGAAAACATACAGTCCATCGGAAGATGACCGCCGCGGTGCCGTTGCACCGCAATTTATCTTACACAAGGAAATGCTGATGAATCGTGCTTTGTTACGCAGTTTGATATTCGTTATTGGCGCAAGCCTGAGCACCCAGATATATGCGGGCTGGTTCGACATGGACGACACCATCCGCATCACCGACAGCAAACCCAATCCCAATGCGGCGACGGTGAAATATGCCGCAACGATACACATGGCGGGCTACACCGATGCCCGCAACAACATGGCGCCCAAAAAGATCGGCATCTCGACCCAGCGCATCTCGGGCATCACCGGAAAAGAATTGCTGCTGGATCGCGACGTGGCGGAACTGGTTGCGAATGCGGTAACAAAACGCTTCGACGAGGCGGGATTCCAACTGCTTGAAAGCGGTGCACTCTACGAACTCAGCGGCGTGGTCAAAGAACTGACTTACAACGTCAAGAATCAGGATGAGGTTTCCATCTCGCTCGAGACGACAGTGAAGGAAGTAGCAACTGGGAAAGTGGTTTGGTCCGGCATCATCCAGGAAAAACCCAAAGGGCGCTTTGCCGGCATCTCCGGCAACAACAAAGCGGACATCGCCAATTATCTGCAACGCGAGCTGGGTATCGCCACGCAAAAGATGCTGACCGCGATCAGCGACAGCTTGATGGCCTCGCATCCCGAACTGTTCAACCTAACACCGGGAACCAAAGCGATCGCCGGCGTGACCGTAATCCAGTCCGGCGGCTTCACCCCTTCCTCCAATGCCAACAAAGGCGCGGCAACGAACGGGACGCTGGCTTTAAACAGCAAGCCTTCTCGCGCCAAGGTCTACGTGGATGGGGTGTACTTCGGCATGTCGCCGCTGCGCGCAGAAATCGAGACGGGTATCCACGAAATCAGCGTGAAACTCGATGGCCACAAAACCACGACAGAAAAAGTATCCGTACGCAAAGGCGACACCACAGAACTGGAACTGGTGCTCACCCGTTAAACTCGAGCCACCCCGATAAAAAGCCCGCAACAGCGGGCTTTTTATATTTCAGATACACATTCTCAATGCTTGCCGGTACTGCCAAAACCGCCCGTGCCGCGTTCGCTCAAAGGAAACTCGTCCACCACATTGAACTGCACTTGTGCCACCGGAACCACCACCAGCTGCGCCATGCGCTCCAACGGCATCAAAGTAAAAGGGTGGTGACCGCGGTTCCATAAAGAAACGAATATCTGTCCCTGGTAGTCCGAGTCGATCAGGCCGACCAGATTACCCAGCACGATACCGTGTTTGTGGCCCAGCCCAGAGCGCGGCAAGATCAACGCCGCATAATGCGGATCGGCCAGATGAACTGCGATACCACTGGGAATAAGCTCGCATTGTCCGGGCTGTATCACCATGTTGTGGTCGATACAGGCACGCAGGTCTATACCTGCCGAACCGGGCGTGCCATAACTCGGCGGCTGCTCGTGCAAACGTTTGTCGAGAATTTTCACATCCACTTTTTTCATTGTTCGTTCCCTTTCTGATAAAGCATAGCGGCGTGCTGCAACAGCGCCCGCGCCAAAGTAAGTTTGTCCGCTCTCGGCAAACGATGCTCGCCCGCATCGTCAAACAGGACCAGTTCATTGTCATCCGCGCCGATGGCCTGCTGCGCCAGATTGGCCGCAAGCAGCGGCACTTTCTTGGCACGGCGCTTCTGCTCTGCATACTCGTGGAGATTCTCGCTCTCCGCCGCAAAACCCACACAGAATGGCGCATCCGGCAAAGCCGCGACGTAAGCCAGAATGTCCGGGTTCGGTATCAGCTCCAGCGTCAGCTTGGCATCACTCTTTTTGATTTTCTGTTCGGACGGTTGCGCCACCCGGTAATCTGCCACCGCCGCCACACCGATGAAGATATCGGCATCCGCCACATATTGTTTCACCGCATCGAACATCTCGGCAGCGCTGGTAACATCCACCATCGGTACACCGTGCGGACGGGCAACTGTAGACGGGCCGGAGACCAGCGTCACTTGCGCGCCCATTTCCCGTGCCGCCTGCGCGATGGCATAACCCATCTTGCCACTGCTGCGATTGGTGATGCCGCGCACCGCGTCGATGGCCTCGTAGGTGGGGCCGGCAGTGATGAGCACCTTCACTCCATCCAGTTCCCTCCCCCCTTTGTGGGGGAGGGTTAGGGAGAGGGGGGCATTGCGTAGCAATGCCAGAATATCCTGTGCCAATTGTTCCGCCTCCAGCATCCGCCCCATACCTTCTTCGCCGCAGGCTTGCACGCCGCTTACCGGCCCGAGCAACACCACACCGTCGGCAAGTAGCTGCTGCGCATTGCGCTGAGTCGCCGCGTTGGCCCACATCTGTTGGTTCATCGCGGGCGCGACCAGCAAGGGACAATCGCGCGCCAGACACAGGGTAGAGAGCAGATCGTCGGCCAGGCCGTTTGCCAACTTGGCGATAAAGTCCGCCGTGGCGGGTGCAATCACAATCGCATCGGCGATCCGGCTCGACTGGATATGCGCCATACCCTTATCGTCCTGCCACTGGTCAATCAGCACAGG
>JAIELH010000019.1 GCA_019753125.1 Gallionellaceae bacterium
ATGCCGCTTGCTGCTTAAGTGCTGTGCGTGTGAATTTTAAGGCAATTCAATGGCAAGCTTCCAGTGCCCAGATTTATCGCTCCGGGCGCACCAGTAATTTAGTTGTAGATCAATCGCTTAGTGTAATTTTGCTAGGCGATTTTTCTTTTCAGCAAAGTCATTGCGGGACTTTTGCGGGACTCTCCCCCGCAAACACGGTTGGCAGCCTCCAGCAACTCGCCTAGCTCGGGCGCAGAATAGTGCGATGTGATGTCACCATTCTTATGCCCTCGATACCCCAGCCTTTTCTGCTTCCGCTGCCGGTTGTAGAAGACCTCGATGTATTCGCTGATTTCCTGTTTTGTCTGTTGCCGGGTATCGAACTTGCGGCGACGCACCAGCTCATTCTTCAGGGTTCCCCAGAAACTTTCCATCGGCGCGTTATCCCGGCAATCTCCCTTGCGGCTCATGGAGGCTTTCATGCCGAACTGGTACAGCAGCTTCTGGTAATCGCGGGCGCAATACTGGCTGCCTCTATCAGAGTGAAGAATCAGCCCAGGGGGCGGGCGTTTGGTCGATGCCGCCCGGAACAGTGCCTGCATCACGAGCGGCAGGCTCATGCGCTCACTCATCGCATGGCCAACCAGCTCCCCGTTAAACAAGTCCTTCACTCCCGCCAGATACAGCCAGCCCTCATCAGTCGGAATGTAAGTGATGTCCGATACCCATGCCTTGTTGGGCGCTGTAACCGCAAATTCCCGGTTCAGCACATTTGGGGCGACAGGCAATTTATGCCCGGAATCCGTCGTCACCTTGAATTTTCGTTTCTGTTTGCATCGTAGCCCAAGCTTCTTGCGCAATTTCCGTACACGGTATGGCGATGCCTGTACCCCGTGATCCGCCAAGTCGCTGTGCAGCCGTTCGGCACTGTAGCTCTCTCGTGTTCGCTTGTGCGCTGCCAGTATCTCTACTTCCAGCCGTGTGTTCTCCAGGCTGCGCCTGGATGGGGTTCGGTTCCGCCATGCATGGAAGCCGCGTTCGGATACACCAAGTGCCTGACACATCAATGCCGCCGGGAAGCTCTGTCGCATGGTCTCAATCTGGTCGATGTTTCACCGCGACCCCTTCGCGAAATACGCCGTGCATTTTTTAGGAAATCGCGCTCCATCTTGGTTTCCGCTAATTCCCGCTTCAGCTTGGAAAGCTCCATTTCCATCTCTGAAACCGGCTTCTGATTCTTGCCAACCGATGCCAGTTTCCCCTTCTTGGCCGCCAACACCCAGTTATTCAGTGACGACTTCGGCATCGACAACCGTTTGGCAACCTCGGCTACTGACTGACCGCTTTCCTGATATGTCCGTACCGCCTGCTCCCTGAATTCCGGACTGTATTCCGCCTTCGGCAACTTCTCCATTTCCATCCTCCGTTTCTTCCTGCATTTTACGAAACGTTGGACTCTTTGAAATTCAGCTTACGTCAAATGCTACACCGTCCAATTTCAACAAATTGAAGCCAGCATCGCCAGTTGGTAAGGGAATGGAGTTTACGGAAGATGTCGCTGATGCAGCAAATCGCGTGGTGGATGGGGTAGTAGGATTGAACTCCGGTACTATATTCAAGAGACCCTTTGATGGGAAAACAGTAAGTATTGGGAATTTCTTAGCCGGGAGAAAACCGGTAGCCGCTACCGCGCACTGTCTGAATCAGGCTATCCAGGCCGGATGGTTCCAGTACCTGGCGCAGACGGCGGATATGCACGTCCACCGTGCGCTCTTCCACAAACACGTGATCACCCCATACCTGGTCGAGCAATTGCGAGCGGCTGTAGACGCGCTCGGCATGGGTTATGAAGAAATGCAGCAGGCGAAACTCGGTGGGACCCAAATCCAGCATCGCGCCGTTTGCGCTGACACGGTGCGTAGCCGGAGACAGCACCAACCCGCCTGCAGATACTGTCTCCTCACTTATCTGCGGCGTACGGCGACGCAGCACGGCACGGATGCGCGCCATCAGTTCGCGAGGTGAAAATGGTTTGGTCATGTAGTCATCCGCGCCGGATTTCAACCCCAGCACCTTGTCGTGCTCATCGCTGCGCGCGGTCAGCATGATGATAGGGATGTCGCGCGTACGCTGGTCGGCACGCAAGCGGCGCGCCAACTCCACGCCCGTGATGCCGGGCAGCATCCAGTCAAGAAGGATCAGATCGGGCAGCGCACGGTTAATGTGTTCCATGGCGATTGGTGCATCATGTGCCTGAATTGCATGGAAACCACATTGCGCCACGTTGAACGCCAGCAACTCCTGTATCGCCGGCTCGTCTTCAACTACCAGAATGTTAGCACTCATATCCTATTCTATTCTCCATCGTTCAAATTATGATCAGATGTAGATGGTATGGAAGAATT
This sequence comes from Gallionellaceae bacterium, assembly GCA_019753125.1. GTDB lineage: Bacteria > Pseudomonadota > Gammaproteobacteria > Burkholderiales > Gallionellaceae > Gallionella. Next base: position 2,385 of record JAIELH010000019.1, read on the forward strand.
GTGACAGCAGCATGACAATTATTTTTGTAAACGTGGAAAATAATCATCCAGATAGTGCATGGCTGTGACAGCCAGCCTGCGGCTCATCGCGACTTCCGGTGTCAGTTGGTGTAAGCAGAAGGTCTGGCTTACACCGCACCATGCATTAGAACACTATGCCAAGGATGGTGTGCGCATTCTTCGTATTGAATGAACAATCGCTGTCATTTTTCCATAACAATCCGCTGCGATAATCGTTCACCATAAATGCATCCATATGGTTTTTAATATCTCCTGATTAATACTATGCGACAACCTTTTACGCGACTCATCAGAGGGGGAGAATCCATTTCCTCGTTGGTGAAACATATGGTTGAGCCAGTCGTAGTGGTGGGAACTTTGTTGCTTGGTGCTGCGGCTCTTGGTGAATCGATCGACCAACTCTATCTCATACTCTCGTTGATTGCATTTTCCCTGACGTTTCCGGGGAGCTGGCCGGAAGGGCGCTATTGGAAAATGGCCAACCAGATATTTGTGTCTTGGGTAGTTACCTTTGGCTTGCTGGTCGTGTTCGGATATGTAACCGGCACATTGAGCATGTTTTTGTTCGACGTGCTGGTGATCTGGGGTGTGGCGACCCCCATCCTTTTTTTCCTGGTTCTGGTTGGTTTGAAAAAAATGGTGCCCAGGCTCAAGGTTCTGTTCGCCTATAAGAAAAGAGGAATCATTCTGGGGGCAAATGAGTTGGGGCATAAGCTGGCAACAAACGTCAGCCAGGATTTTTTCCGTCAGATTGAAATTGCGGGGTTTTTCGATGATCGTGCAGAAGATAGGTTGAAGATAAGCCCGCACGAAAAGTTGCTGGGGAATATGGGCGATGTTGCTGGCTATGTGAAGAACAATGTGATCGATGTGATTTACATTGCGCTCCCGATGGCCTCGCAGCCGCGCGTCCTGAAGTTGCTTGATGACCTGCGGGATACAACGGTCTCGATATATTTTGTGCCAGACATTTTTATTTACGACCTGATTCAGGCGCGTGTAGACGAGGTCAATGGCGTCCCCATCGTGGCAATCTGTGAAACCCCATTCTACGGCGTGAACGGCTTGCTTAAACAAATTAGCGATATCGTGTGCGCCGCGCTCATCCTGTTGCTGATTAGCCCATTGATGTTGCTGATTGCGATCGGGGTGAAATTCAGTTCGCCCGGGCCTGTGCTGTTCAAGCAACGGCGCTACGGAGTGGATGGCCGCGAGATACTCGTCTATAAATTCCGTTCCATGACGGTTTGTGAAGATGGCCATCATATTAAGCAGGCGCAACTTGTTGACAAGCGCGTGACAAAACTGGGGGCAGTTTTGCGGAAGACATCCCTAGATGAGCTACCTCAATTCATCAACGTGCTGGAGGGGAAGATGAGTATTGTGGGGCCGCGTCCGCACGCAGTTTCGCACAACGAGATGTACAGGAAAATGATCAAGGGATATATGGTGCGGCACAAGGTCAAGCCGGGGATTACCGGCTGGGCTCAAGTCCATGGATTTCGCGGCGAAACCGAAACATTGGACAAGATGGAAAAACGTGTCCAGTACGATCTGGACTACCTGAGAAACTGGTCTCTTACGCTGGATGCCTGGATCATACTCAAGACCGTGGGTGTGGTTTTGCGTGACCGGCATGCCTATTAAATCTGGACAGCCATCCGCCTCTTGATGCGAGTAACGATCCTATCTTACAAGGAAACAGAATTGAAACTTTTTCCAGTTGTTCTTTCAGGTGGCTCCGGCACTCGCTTGTGGCCGCTTTCTCGCCAGGCTTTGCCGAAACAGCTGTTGCCGCTTGTTTCCAAAAAAAGCATGCTGCAGGAAACCGTCATGCGTTTGCATGGGCTTCCGCACTTGGCTTCTGCGATAGTGGTGTGCAATGAAGATCACCGCTTTATGGTGAGCGAGCAATTTGCCGAGATGCAGATGATTCCGCAGAGGATAGTCCTCGAGCCTGCGGGGCGAAACACTGCGCCGGCTGTCGCTGTCGCAGCGATTTTGTCCTTACGCGCAAATCCAGATGCAATGCTGCTCGTACTTCCTGCCGACCATCTGATTCAGGACACGCCGGTGTTTCATCGGGCGATACGGCAGGCAGAAGCGCTGGCGGAAGATGGCTATCTGGCTACATTCGGTATTGCCCCAGGCGGCCCGGAAATTTGCTATGGCTACATCGAGCGCGGCCAGCATTTAGACGAGTGCAAGGATGCGTACCGGGTTTCACGTTTTGTTGAGAAACCAGATTTTGCTACGGCGCAGCAATTTATCAATTCCGGAGAATTCTTCTGGAACAGCGGCATGTTCCTCTTCCGCGCGGATCGCTATCTGGAAGAGCTACAACGCTATCGCCCGGATATTTTTGCGGCGTGCCAAGCGGCAGTTGACGGCGGATCACAGGATATGAAGTTCTGGCGTCTAGACGGTGGAGCATTTCAGTCATGCCCTTCGGATTCAGTCGATTATGCCGTGATGGAAAAGACTGATCGCGCGGTTGTCGTGCCGGTTGATATGGGCTGGAGCGATATTGGAAACTGGTCATCCCTGTGGGAGGCCAGTGAGACTGAGGCGGGCGGAAACGTTGTGCAGGGAGATGTGATTGCGGAAGATTGCACAGATTGTCTGGTTCGCTCCGAACATCGTCTGGTTACTGCAATCGGCATGCGCGATGCCATCATTGTCGAGACTTCCGATGCAGTCCTGGTGGTGGACAAAGGCAGCGCGCAGCAGGTCAAGGGTGTCGTGGAAAAACTTAAGGCGCAGCAGCGCACGGAGCACATCAACCATCGCAGGGTATATCGTCCGTGGGGATACTATGAAAACATCGATGACGGGCATCGCTTCCTCGTAAAGCGCATGATGGTAAAACCGGGGGCAAAACTTTCATTACAGATGCACCATCACCGCGCCGAGCATTGGATCGTCGTCAGCGGCACAGCCATGGTTACGCGCGGCGAAGAGTGTGTGCTACTGGGCGAAAATCAGTCCACCTATATTCCGATGGGCGTCGTTCACCGCCTGGAAAATCCGGGCAAGGTGCCGCTGCAAATGATAGAGGTGCAGTCGGGCGGCTATCTCAAGGAAGATGATATTGTCCGCATTGAAGATGTGTACCGCCGGAGCTGATGTATCTATGTCTGAATTGAACCCAATTATACGTTTTGCGTTCCTTCTTTCAGGTGCCCTGTTTATCTACTGTTTGTTCCATTACGGCGCGCAGCCTATAGCGGTTGGGTTGTTTGCCTCTCCAATTGACAAGATCGCCCACGCCGGGGTATTCGGATTGATTGCCATGATGCTGTGGTTTGTGTTCGATCGCAGGTATCCATTGCTAATAATTTCCCTGGTGGCCATCACTGGTGCTGCGGATGAAATCCATCAATTGTTTTTGCCGGGACGCAGTGCGGATGTGAGTGACTGGATTGCCGACGTTAGCGGTGCTTGCCTGCCAATTATTGTGTTAATTGCCAGCAGAAAGAAAAACAGTAAAGGCATGGGCTCTAGCGGTATCAAGGCAAACTAAGCGGGGCTGCATGAGGAGGCGGGGGAGGCTGAAAGGACTAGATACGGTTAATCCTAATGTCATGAGAGAGTGTCATCCTTCATAGGGTAAGTTCAAATCCAAAACAAGTGAGAACGACATGGCGAACCCGTACGAAGAAGATTGTCTGACGAAAATGCATAGGCGGATTTCTATAAGCGACAGCGTGCCGGTTATTGCGATGTTCAGTACCACCAAAGAACATGAAATATTTGGCGATCAAGGCGGGTACCCATCAATCCAGAAAGATTCATGCTTCATACACGAGGGGTGCCGGACCATTCCTGAAACTCACGGCGACAGCTTTTTGGAACAGCTTTATCAACTGGATGGCTGCTTTATCCTGGAATTCGAAGAGGACTGACAAAATGCAACGACATATCCGCACGGCGGATCATTTCAAGCTTCTGAGTTGGTTGAGTGTCTGTGTGCTGGTCGTCAGCATGGGTTGTCCATTGTCAGCAAACGCAGTTGTCGGCGGCCGGGTTGATCCGAATACGGCAACCTCCCTCTGGGCGGGTGTCGGCAGCTTGAGCGTCAATGGCGGCACTTATACGGCAACGGCGATTGGCCCCCATTTTATTCTTACGGCGGCGCATGTAGTGGACAGAGCGGCTGCGCAAAACATAAGTTTCAATCTGAATGCCGGAGGCGACTTGAGCCACAGCATCAAGGCCAGCGCCATACATGTGTACCCGGAGTATCACGGATTTATCCCGTCTGCTGCCGATGGCTTAGTGCACAACGATCTTGCTGTCATCGAGCTGAGCTCCGATCTTCCAGCAGGGATCCCCATCTATTCCCTGCTCACGGGCATTCCTGAGATTCCGCCGGCGATTACGATGGTTGGCTACGGCAGGAGCGGCGATGGCGTGAATGGGACGACCATCAGAGCTTCTGCCAGTGTAAAGCGGGTGGGCGGGAATCAAGTGGATCAGCTTCTCATCGGGCAAAATGGCAAAGCGGATATGTACATGTTTGATTTCGATGGAAGCACATCTTCAACCAACGTGATGGGTGGCGGCGCGTTAGCCAATGAAGCACAGCTCGGCACCGGTGACTCAGGCAGCCCAGCCTTTATCCGGACCAATGCGGGCTGGCAGATATTCGGAGTTAATACCTTTGTTGGCGCGACAGCAGCCGGAGCTGACTATTTTAAATTTGGTGCGTTGGGCGGCGGAACGTTAACCTCGGCTTATGCTGGCTGGATACAAGGGATTGTCACTGCACCGCAGGTCGTGGCCGCTGCATCGGTTACGGCCCCGGTGCCGAAACCTGCTTCGATTGAAATGATGTTGTCAGGCGGATTGTTGTTCCTCTGGGTTGCCTGGCGACGCCGTGAGGACATTTA
>JAIELH010000030.1 GCA_019753125.1 Gallionellaceae bacterium
GACGGCCATCGCGAAAAAACAGGCGCATGAAACACGGCACCCGCTCGCGCACCGGGGTGCCGCGATTGCCGTGCCGCAACTGCTGCCAACGCAAATTATGAAAGCGAAAGGGCGAGGATTTTACCTTGTCCGGGCATGATGGGCAACCGCAGCGCACTTGCGGCATCGCACTCGCCATCACACAAACTAAGGTGGTATTTGCTGTTTAAACATGGGAAAATTCAATCAGATAAGCAAATACGCGATCCACACTCATGAAATCAAAAGCTTTCGATAGAAGTGAACACGTTTACAAAAACGATGCTTTTGCCGAGCTCGTCAAAGACGCTGTCAGGTTCTTTAACGGCACACCCGTACATACGCTTCCCCCGCCGGAGCCTTTTTTTGGCACAGGGGTTTACGCAATTTATTACACGGGCAAAAATCCTATTTACAAAAAATATGCCGAGTTGAATCGCTTGTCTTACAGCTCCCCGATATATGTCGGCAAGGCTGTACCAAAGGGTTGGCGGCAAGCGCGGGTTTCCGACAACCAGATCGATCAATCCAAAGAGCTGTATAGCCGCCTGCGGGAGCACAGCCGAAACATCGGCGCCGCTCAAGGACTGGAGCTCAAGGACTTCAGCTGTCGGTTTGTTATTTTCGAGGACACCAGTTCGGACATGATCGGCAGCATCGAAGCCGCGCTAATCAAATTAAACATGCCTCTTTGGAATACTGCCGTGGATGGTTTCGGCAACCACGATCCCGGCAGCGGCAGATACGAACAAGCAAAATCCGATTGGGATGTGATCCATCCTGGCCGGGCATGGGCGGAAAAATGCAACGGCGCACATGCCGAAGCAAGCGCCATCCTTGCCCGGATCAAAAATCACTTCAAAAATATCGGGCGCAAACCATGAGGTCGCTAGAGATATTTTCCGGGGCGGGCGGGCTGGCCAAAGGGCTGGAGCTTGCGGGCTTCCAGCATTCCGCGTTTGTTGAATTTAACAAGCATGCCTGCGCATCTCTTTATGAAAACTTCGCTGCCAAAAAAGTATTTTTTGGAGATATTAAAGATTTCGACCTCGATGCCATAGGCGACGTAGATGTCGTGGCGGGTGGCCCGCCTTGCCAGCCCTTTTCATTGGGCGGCAAACATAAAGCGGACCAAGATAGCCGCGACATGTTCCCCTATGCGATCCGGGCGATCGAACGGCTCACCCCGAAGGCCTTTGTATTCGAAAACGTCAAAGGCCTGCTCAGAGCATCCTTTGCAGATTATTTCGAGTACATCATCCTGCGGCTGACCTACCCCGGATTTGCCGCCAAGCACGGCGCACACTGGAAAGATCATTTGCGCGACCTGCGCAGCATCGGCCAGCTTTCCTACGCCGGAACAAAATATGACGTCTCGTTCAAGTTAATCAACGCGGCAAATTACGGCGTGCCGCAAACGCGGGAACGGGTGGTTATAGTAGGCACGAGAGCCGACATTGGCGCGTCTTGGTCGTTCCCCGCCGAGACACATTCCGAAGACAGATTGCTTTGGGAAATGTATGTAACCGGCGAATATTGGAAGCGCCACCATGTGCCGAAATCTGAACGCGCGCCGATAACCCAACTTCTGCGAGAAAAGGTTGCCCGCTTGAAAGACAAGTACGGCATGTTCGAGCCGGAGCCATTGCCATGGCGAACGGTTAGGGACGCGCTGCAAGGCATCCCCGACCCTCAAACCCCGCACGGCATCGGCGATCACATTTTCCACGACGGCGCGCGCACCTATCCCGGCCACACCGGCAGCGACATCGACTGGCCCGCAAAAACCATCAAGGCTGGAGGGCACGGCGTTCCTGGCGGAGAAAACATGCTCCGCTACCCGGATGGCAGCGTCCGCTACTTCACGGTGTGCGAAGCAAAAAGAATTCAGACCTTTCCGGATAGCTTCGTCATCAAAGGTGCATGGGGCGAGGCGATGCGGCAGATAGGGAATGCGGTTCCGGTATTGCTGGGAGAAACAATAGGGCGTGGACTGGCGGGCAGGTTGGGGATGCAAGGTAACTCTGTTGATACAAGGCGCTCGAACTTAGCAAGACTCTAACTGCCAGTAATACGACTTAACCATAAAGAGGAGGCGCATGACAGAAAATCTCCTCAAAATTTGTGTAATTAAATTGGGAGTCCATTTGATATGACTATTGTTACTAATGGAATCAAATCACAAAGAAAGCTATTCCATAACGAATGGCTTGACGTTTATCCGACCTCGCTTCCCTTGAGCGCCATTGAATTCTGGAAAGAAAATAACAGAACTGTTTTTACCTTCGAGCGACTTCAGATTGAGAAGGGCAAAAAGCTTGATGAGCTGTCAATTGAAGAGATTACCGAATTTATAGCAAACCAAGATATTCACAAGCTCGATGTCCTTGCGAAATCCATCGGTAGAAATGGCGTGCAAGTGCCGCTAATTATCAGAGATGACGGGAAGTTATTAGACGGAAACCGTCGATATTTTGCTTGTCAGTGGCTGCAAATGCAATGCAATCGTCAAAAGGAGCCACTACCACAGACATTGCTGAATATACCGGCATATATTATTCGAGAAAATGATCTTTCTTCCGAGTTGGAATTGAAGATACTAGCTGAGGCTAACTTTATTCCTGACCTTAAAGTTTCTTGGCCATTGGATGCACAGGCAAGGGCGGTAGAAGAGTTCTATCAAGAAAGGCGGCAGCATGATGTAGATCATGAATCTGCAATTGCTGAGGCAATGGGTGTTTTTGGGATAAGTCGTTCCCGAATAATTGACTTCTTAGATACGCTCAAGTTGACCAAGGTATTTATTGGCGAAGCTGCTGATGAAGCTAACCGAATAGCTCGACGCATCATCGTTGAAGAGAAATTTGTATATTTTTGGGAGTTTGTGAATAAGGCAATGAAGGGTCGCGGTGCTTTTGATAACCCAGCCGAGCTAAGTGAAGTTAGGGATATGTTTTTTGGGTTGATTGGTATGGGCCGAGACACGCCAATTACGGGCCTTAAACAAGTTGAGCCTCTCGTTCAAGCAAAACGTGATGAAACAGCATGGAGCATGCTTAAAGAATCGAAGGGAGACAAGCTTTCCGTAGTTGTTTCCATGATGAATGAGAAAAAAGAGGTCAGGAAAGACGAGGATAAGATTCGTATTTTTCTTGCATGGTTGAAAGGGGCAGAAGAATTAACTCCTAAAGCGAAATCATATCTACGAGAAGTCGCCGCATTGGCGGCCAAGAAGGGGCAGGTGTAACTTATGCCGGATCAGTCTATTTTATGTCCTGGCGGAGCAGCAAGTCAGACCGGCAGCGCGGTAAAACAGCGCTATCCTGATGTGCGAATTTCAGACAGTGGAACAATTTCAGATGTGCAGAAAAAATTGGAGATTGATGGCGGGTTGTATGTGGTACCGATATGGAATTCCCATCAGGGTGAGGTGAAAGCCGCAGATTTTGTTTGGAACCTTATTGAAGAAACAAAAATAAGACTTTCCGACATTTGGGCAAAACGGATTGAATTCTGGTTTGTGAGACGACGCGATGTGGCAGCCACCTACAGAAAAATCGGGAGTGTGACGGTTGCACAAACTCAGTGCTCGGACTTTCTTCGCCTGAAAAGTGCTGAACTCGTTCACTGCACTTTAACGACAACAGCGCATGAAGAATATCGAAATGGCGCCGAATGGGATGGTGTATTGGTTGCGCCAGACCAAGGCGAAAACGAAGCAGGTTTCGAGGTTGCCGATAAACAGACCGCAAATTCAAACAACTTTACTACCTTTGTAAGGCTGGCCACATCACGAGAACCGACCTCAACTGAGGCGGCCAATATTTGGCTTTCCGGTGTGGCTATGCGTCCGCTGGGAACAATCTTGGGAGATGCTGAGCAATCATTTTTTGAGCAACTGTTTGATTCGGTTAGTGACTTGGCTGATATTCCCAGACTAATTTTTGTGTTTAAGCGAACCGCAAAAGTTGGACTTCTTTTTGAGGGGGGGCGACTTTATGCTGGGGATTTATTGGATGCGGAGGAAATAGAAGGCGGCGATATCTCGATTTATGAGGATGTCGGTGCAATGTCAAAATTTTATACTGATGAACTGTGCGGCCTCTTTCGGCAGGAATTTCCCGATTTGTTGCAAGATGATTTCGTTCTTCATCGTGGCGTTAATACTTGTTTATTTTCTTGCCCAACACTAGGCATCTACACGCATGGTTATGCGGTTGAAACTGTCGAGCCAGTTGTACGTTTTTATATCAGTAAGCTTTTTGAGCTTATTGATAACGGTGCTAAATGTACGCCAGCGCAATCACAGTTATTTGAACGGCACAAAGATGCTTGGCAAGACAGAAGGTCAGAATTCATGCAATTCAAAATTGTTGGTGTTTAGTGCGCACTTTCTCGCATAGGCTGCAAATAAGATTGCGCCGTAATATCGCGTACTAAATATTCGCCAAGTACTGTGCCACGTCAGAACGTTTTTTGTTTTTTGCCTTGTTCCACTCACTAGTGTCTTTTTTGCTTTTTGTTTTGCTCATAATTGGCGGGTTGAGAATAGTGATTGGGCGCGCCGACATTTTTCGGATGAGTTCCTGATTGTGTGTTTCTACAACCCCGAGTGGTTTTTTCCCATTGTGCTTATTCCAAGCGGACAGGATAGCTCGTCCTAATGCTGCACCCAAGCCAACAGGGACAGCATTTCCAATTTGCCGGTATTGGCTTATGGTGGAACCAGCAAACTTCCAGTCGTCAGGGAACTGTTGGATTCGAGCGTATTCACGCAGGCTTAATGGACGCAGCTCTGATGGATGGCAGAGCAAAGTCGCTTTCGAGTTCGGCTGCGTGGTAAGCGCGGGACTTGGGCGATCCCACCTTAGGCGGCGAAAAAAACCAGAACGCCCGCCCCAGGAGTCAAGCGCACCACCCATGGCCTTTTTTTGTATTTCAGGCGGTAGATCGCGCCAATTGCCACCTTCAGGAACAAGTCGCAAGTAGTGCTCGTCATTTGTCCTTAATTTGATACCAGGGGGATTGCCTCCTTTGAAGCGGCCAATCACACTTCTCAATGAAGCCCATCGTTTTAATTCTCCGCTTGGCTCTTCAGCATGAGTCGGCTTGGGCATTTGAATTTCTTTCCCATCGCGAGAGCCAATAAATATTATCCTTTCGCGACACTGTGGAGTTCCATAGTTAGCAGCATTCAACACGTCAAACGTAGTGTAGTAATTCAGATGGCGAAGTTCCTGAGTAATGACTTTGAAAGCAGATCCCAGCTCTTCATCTGATCTTAATTCTGGAAAGCCGGGGCCGCGTTCGTTAAGAGGGCGATGCATAATCGCGGCTGAGAGCATGCCTTTAACATTTTCCATAATGAAAAACTTTGGCTGAGCTTCCTCTACTACGCGCACGAAATGCCGAAACAACCCCCCTCGCGGGTCGCCAAGGGAACGCCTTTGGCCAGCGGTACTAAATGACTGGCAACTTGGCCCACCAGATACGACAAACTCGCCGCCACGCTTAAAGCCTGCCATCTTTAGAATTTCCGCAGTTGTGACGTCTTCGATTTTGCGGTGAATAACAGGTAGGTCTGGTCGGTTAAGTTTTATCGTTTCTACGGCTTGAGCATCGCACTCCACTGCAATAACAATCTTGAAGCCAGCTTGCTCAAGGCCAAGGTCAAGTCCCATCGCGCCTGAAAACAAAGAAATCACTGGTATTGGTTTATTTTTTCGCATCAAGATGCCCTCGTTAAGGTGAATAATATACAAAATATCCGCAGTGGTCCATCCTTTCTTGGGTGCCGATACCATTGGTTTAATGCAAGCGGGCTGGCCCGTCCGTAAATTCTGTAAACTTTCATTATGGCTTTGCGAAAATACCCTCTGTTTGTTTTCGATGTCACTGCAGCGCTGAAAAACCGCTACCGCGACTTCAATCACTACAACCTCAAAGACCCGCTGGACGAGTTGCTGTTCATTATTTGCAGCACCAAGACCGGCGAGGCGAGCGGACGATTGGGGTTGGGTTCGCAATGTTTCTTTTGAGATAAATCTGCCTGCCCCGCTTCACAAACTCCACCGTCTTCTGTCCCATGCCTTTAACTAAGCGCGCTGGCTAAGTTCAACGCAAGCGAGATTTTCCTGCGTCAAGGCCTGCTCTATCTCTGGGCGATGTTCCAGCAGGATGTTGAGTACAACTGTTTTTGAGTGGTTGGGAATTTTGAGCCAGATAACTTGTGGCGGGTGGCCCGCTACCAGCGAGCGTTCCTGAAAATCCGAATCGCGACTGACAATCACGTAGCCGTTGTCTTTGACGTATTGCCAGATTTCCGAGCGAAAAGGGTCAGCATCGCCAAGCTACGCGGCTGACAACAAACTTTCATAAGGAATGTTCAGCCCATCGTGCAGCCGTTTCACCATTTGCAGGCTGAGCCTGCGCTTGTGGTTCAACACCTCGGAAACACGCCCGCTTGAGCCGATGTAAGGCTCAAGGTCTTTCTGGGTAAGCCCCTGCTGTTCCATTCTGAATTTGATGGCTTCGACCGGATCGACCGCGCCAATCGGGAAGTGCTTGTGCTCGTAGGCTTCGATGAGGGTGACGAGTATCTCACGCTCGTCCGCCTGTGGTGTTCCCTCTTGCGCCTGGTACACCTTCTCCAACCGCTTGAATGCGGCGCGCAAGTCGTCGTCGTTGCGGACGGGTTTAATATTCATTGACGGTCTCCACGTTGATTTTGTCGTATTGCGCATGGGTTCCAACGAATTTCACCCACGCCATTCCGGCCCGATATTGCATTTCGACAACCAGGCGGTATTTGTTCCCGGCGATGTTGAACACCACACGGTTGTTGCCGCAGATGCTCGCGCTGCGATACTGCACCTTGATGTCCTGCGGAGTTTGCCAGCTCGCTTTGATCGCCTCGTCATACCAGCTTTGCAAAGCGCCCTTTGAATCCGCATATTCCGGCTGATGCCAAAATTTGACCAACGTACTCTTGGCAATTACCCGCATGCCGCCCTCCCAATTTGGGAGAATTGTAGCCCGCTCACGCGGAAGGGTCAATTAATAAATTCCAAGGTTTACATTTCAGGAAACTGAAATAATCTTCCTGTCCGAACTAGAGTCTGTTGACAATTATGCCAGCCACAGGAATGTTGCGACAATGGCGACGAATGCCGAAAACCGTTCGGCGAGTTTTTCGTAGCGTGTGGCAATACGTCGAAAATGTTTGATGCGAAGAAAGAAGCGCTCTATGAGGTTGCGATGTTTGTACTGATGCTTGTC
>JAIELH010000087.1 GCA_019753125.1 Gallionellaceae bacterium
ATGTTGCACGCGACATGAAAATCGACGTCGCAGTGAACAACAATTTCGGTTTTGGCGGAACCAACGGTTCCCTGGCGTTCCGCAGAGTTTAGGGTACTTCTAAAAATTCAGAGTTCGCCCAAATGCAAGGCGTGGAAAAAATTTTGCCGCGCTGCATATAATGCAATATGTAAGCAAGAAATTTTTTCCACAACGCAGCAGTTGGGATGAAATGTGGATTTTTAGATGTGCCCTTTAGTGTTCTTCATGCGATGCTGGTCAACGGTGTAGCCGGCAGCTCGATCAGCATCCGCGACCGCGGCTTGCTCTATGGCGATGGGGTGTTTCGCACCCTGCGCGCCGCCAACGGGAAGGCGTTGCATTGGCCTTTACACTATCTGAAACTCAAATACGACTGTGATGCGCTGGGCATTGCCTGCCCGGAGGAGGCGCTGCTTTGCGCCGAGCTGGACAAGGTGCTCGCAGAGCATCCGGATGGCGTGATAAAACTCATCGTTACACGCGGCCAAGGTGGGCGAGGTTACGCGCCACCTGCCGACGCGACGCCTACGCGTATCTGGGACTTCTCGCCTTTGCCGGGTTACCCGCTGGAATGGGCGGAGCAGGGTATCAAGGCATGTGTATGCAGTTTGCGTTTGTCCGCACAGCCACGCCTGGCATGCGTCAAACATTTGAACCGTCTGGAAAACGTGCTGGCTGCGGCGGAATTAAACAATGCGCAGCCACATGGCGAACCGGCCGCCGAAGGATTATTGCTGGATTCAGAGGATCGTCTGATTGAAGGGACGCGCAGCAATCTGTTTCTGGTATCGCAAGGGCGGCTGGTCACCCCGGATTTGTCGCGCTGTGGTGTGGCGGGAATACAGCGCGGGCGGGTTATGGCATGGGCGGTGCAGCATGGCATGGCGCTGCAGGTGCGCGATGTAAAGCTGGAAGAGGCATTGCATGCCGACGAGTTGTTTGTTGTAAACAGCGTCATCGGGCTGTGGCCGATACGCGAACTGGAGCAGCGCCATTGGAATAATTATCCGGTTGCCACACAAATTCGCCATGATTTTGAGCGGCAGGATGAATGATGAAGCGGCTATTCGCTCTCCTGGTTTTGTTCGTATTCATCGTAACGGCGGGATTGGGTTATTACGCCTATCGCCCGTTGCCGCTGCACACCGTGCCATTTGAGTTCAGCCTGAAGCAGGGCAGCAGCCTGAAGAGTGCAGCGCGTGACATGCGGCAGGCCGGGTTGCTGGAACTGGACTGGCCATTTGTCTGGCTGGCGCGCTTGCTCGGCAAGTCTGCGCAACTCAAGGCCGGCAATTACGAGTTTGAGCATCCGCTTACCCCGTTGGAGTTGCTGGAGATCGTTACCAAAGGCAGCGCCAGCCAAGGCCAGGTCAGCGTCATCGAAGGCTGGACGTTCAAGCAGATGCGCGCCACGCTGGATGCCAATGCCGATATCAGGCACGACACAAACGGTTTGTCCGATGCTGAAATCATGCGACGCATCGGCGCGACGGAAAATCACCCCGAGGGTTTATTTTTTCCTGATACCTATTACATCGCTTCCGGTAGCAGTGATCTGGCGGTATTCAAGCGTGCCTACCGGACGATGCAGCAGCGCTTGCAGGAGGCGTGGGCGGCGCGCGCGCTGGATACTCCTCTGCAAACGCCTTACCAGGCGCTGATTCTGGCTTCCATTGTCGAGAAGGAGACTGGTGTTGCCAGCGACCGCGCGATGATCGCGGGAGTATTTGCGAATCGTTTGCGCAAGGGGATGTTGCTACAAACCGACCCGACCGTGATTTACGGTCTGGGCGACAAGTATGATGGTAATCTGCATAAGCGCGATCTGCTCACCGATACCATTTACAACACCTATACGCGCCCCGGGTTGACGCCTACACCAATCGCGCTGCCCAGTGCTGCCGCATTGCAGGCCGCATTGCATCCGGCGAAAACGGATGCGCTGTATTTCGTGGCGCGCGGCGATGGCAGCTCGCAATTTTCCAGTAACCTGGATGCGCACAATCGGGCTGTGAATCGATACCAGAGATGAGCAGATTCCACGCTCGACAAGTCGGATAATAATTCCATTAATGATTTCTTCTCTGCTACAATCCGCGCCCTCGGGGCGTAGCGCAGCCTGGTAGCGTACATGCATGGGGTGCATGTGGTCGGAGGTTCAAATCCTCTCGCCCCGACCAGTTAAATCAAGTGGTTAGCGAACTAATGGTTTTCTCTTGTGGCGTTCTGGTGGCTATGCCGCTAAACGTGGAATCGGTTCTTACGCGTTCTTGGATAGAAAAGTTTGTTCAATAGCTTAGACTGGGTTCGTCATGATTATGCATAAAAGTGTGTTGCGCTTCGCGTTCAGTATGTTGTTGCTGAGCTTTTCGAATGTATGGGCGGCGGGCACGGCAGACATTGGAAGCGGTGGAGTTTCATCCGGTACCGGGATGGCTTTGTCGACCACACTTTCAACCATCAACCCGACCCGGATAGAGGGGGCGGTAATGCCGCCCGCCGCAGAATCCCCTGATTCCACGCGTGACGCAAGAACGAACGCTTCGGATGCTGCGAGCCAGGATCAAATCGCCAGCGAAGATAAATCGCTGCTCAAGAGCGAGTTTCAGGATTTCGTTGAGCAATCCATACGGCGCCCTTTGCCGATGTATGGCTATAACCTGTTTTCCAAAGCGCCCAAGACCTTTGCGCCGGTAGATCGCATCCCCGTGACGCCGGATTACACTATCGGTCCGGGCGATGAGTTGCTGGTGCATGTATGGGGGCAGGTCGAAGCGTCCGAGAATGTTGTCGTAGATCGCAATGGCATGATCAATCTGCCCAAGGTCGGTCAGGTCAGTGTGGCGGGCGTGCGCTATCAAAATCTGCAAGCGCACCTCAAGGCGGCCATTGGCAGGATGTTTCGCAATTTCGAGCTGGATGTTTCGCTGGGCAAGTTGCGTTCCATTCAAGTATTCGTGGTTGGACAAGCAAAACGCCCGGGCAACTATACCGTGAGTTCTCTGAGCACGTTAGTGAACGCCTTGTTCGCTTCCGGCGGCCCATCGGCGAAAGGCTCGATGCGTCACATTCAGTTGAAACGTGGCGGTAAAGTGATCACCGAGTTTGACTTGTATGATCTGTTGCTCAAAGGCGATAAATCGAAGGATGTGCAGTTGCTGCCCGGTGATGTGATCTATATCCCGACGATAGGCGCAATGGCCGCAATCACCGGTAGCGTGAACACCCCGGCGATTTTTGAATTGAAAGGCAAGGAAACGCTGTCTGATTTGCTCGAGTTGGCGGGTGGCCTGACCAACGTCGCGGCGGGGCAGAAAGTGGCCGTAGAGCGCATTCACGAGCGCGAAATGCGCAAGGTAGATGAATTTCAACTGGACAAGAACGGTTTGGCCAAGGCTTTGCATGATGGCGATTTGGTGACGGTGCACCCTATTTCCGCACGCTTTGACAATGCCGTCACATTGCGTGGCAATGTTGCGGGGTTGCATGCAGGCAGGCATCCATGGAAAGAAGGCTTGCGCATCAGCGACGTGATACCCGACAAGAATGCGCTGATCTCGGATGATTATTGGGACAAACAAAATTTGTATGGGAGCAGCAGGTACGAGCTTGGCGCAAAGTACGGCGATCCAAAGTACGGCGATCCGAAGTACGGCGATCCGAAATACGGCGATCCGAAATACGGCGATCCGAAATACGGCGATCAAAAGCCGCGTATAGAGATTAGGCGCGCCAATGCCCAGGTCAATTGGGACTACGCGGTGATCGAGCGGCTCAACAGTAAAGACCTCACCACCAGCCTGATCCCGTTCAATCTGGGCAAGGCCGTCATAGATAACGACCCCGAGCAAAATTTGCTGCTGCAAGCTGGCGATGTGATCACTATCTTTTCCACGGACGACATTCAGGTGCCGGTCGCCAAACGCACCAAATATGTGGTGCTGGAAGGCGAGTTGGCGTATGCCGGAGTGTATCAGGTGCAGCCCGGCGAAACCCTGCGCCAGCTGGTCGTGCGGGCGGGCGGTCTCTCGCCGCAGGCATACCTGTTTGGCGGCGAATTTACCCGCGAGGCTACGCGCCAGTCACAGCAAAAACGTTTGGACGAAATGGTTGATCGCATGGAGGCTGCAGTGCAGAGAACGGCAACCAAGGCCGCCTCCGGTGCGCTTACTCCAGAGGCCATTGCCGCCGCTCAATCGCAAGTGCAATCCCAGCTATCGTTGATTGCCAAGATGAGGCAGGTCAAGGCAACCGGGCGGATTGTAATGGAAATGCCGCTGCAAAATCCGCAGGTTAAGGATCTGCCGGATATCCTGCTCGAAGATGGCGACCGGCTATATGTTCCCTCGCCCGCATCGACTGTCAGCGTGATGGGTACGGTGTATAACCAGAACGCCTTTCTCTATAAACAGGGGCAAAGCGTCAGCGATTATCTCAACAAGGCGGGCGGACCCACCGGCGATGGCGATGAAGATGACGTCTATCTGATTCGTGCCGATGGCCTGGTGTTCAGCAAGCGCCAAGAAGGGGGTTCGATGTTCAGCGGCTTTGACGCTCATTTGGCGATGCCTGGCGATACCATCGTCGTTCCGGAGAAGCTGGCAAGATTCAGTTTCACCAAAGAGCTTAAGGACTGGACGCAAATTTTATATCAGTTTTCAATTGCGATAGCGGGCGCCAGGGCTGCCAAGATATGGTGACGAGTATGGAAAATCAAGCCAACCAGGAGGGGGTGCAACCGCAACGGCCGGACGACGAAATCAACCTGATGGACTTGCTGCTGGTCATCGCCAGGCATAACCGCTTTATTATTAAATTGACGGCGGTGGCGGCGATCCTTGCGGTGATTTATGTGCTGTTGCAACCGAACATTTACACCGGAAAAACCGTCATTTTGCCGCCGCAGCAGCAAGGGTCGTCCTCGGCCAGCATGTTGCTCGGGCAGTTGGGCGGGCTGGCGGGGATAACCGGAGGGGCAATGGGCATTAAAGCTCCCGGCGACCTCTATGTTGGCATGCTCAAAAGCCGCACGGTGGCGGATGCCTTGATGCAGCGGTTAAAATTGCAAGAGCTGTACGAAGCGAAAACCATGACAGCTGTACGGGCTGCATTGGAAGGTGCGACCGTTATTACTACTGGCAAAGATGGCTTCATCACCATCGAGTATTCGGACAAAGACCCCAAGCTGGCGGCGGCTATCGCGAATGCCTATGTCGAGGAGCTGGATGGTTTGGTCCGTGCAATTGCCGCCAAGGAAGCATTGGGGCGAAAAGCGTTTTATGAAAAACAGCTCAAGGAGGTACGCGCGGGACTTGATCGCGCCGAGCTCGAGATGAAAGGGTTTCAAGAGCAAAACCGGGTGTTCCGGCTTGGCGGCGCAAGCAGTCTTGGCGGGGGCGGCGGTATGGTTCTCGGCGCGACAGGCGAAATTCCAAAGGCCGAGCTGGAGTTTGTACGCATAGCCCGCGATGTGAAATACCACGAAATGTTGCTTGGAGCGATGGCGCAACAGGTTTCTGCGGCGACAATAGACGCAGCGAAAGATTCGACAGGCATACAAGTGCTGGACAAAGCCTTGCCGCCCGAGAGAGAGTCCAAGCCCAAGCGCGCCTTGATCGTCTTGCTTGCCACGCTGGCGGCTCTGTTCATTGGCGTCATCTGGGCATTCATCAGGGAAGCCGCCGAGCGTTCCCGGCAAGACCCCGGGCAGGCCGAGCGCATCAACTTGCTGCGCCGCTACTTCCGCCGGGGATGTTGAAGGCGCCTCAAAATTATTGCGCGGGGAAGTTTGCGCCAAATTGACGGCTATCCACGTTCGTTCCGGGCGCCTTGCTCAGCAAGGCGTATCGGAGCATGAGCGGGGTGGCAACTGCGGTTTCAGGATTATAACTATACCATCGCGATCATGACATGCCATCTGAAACATACTGCTTGCAACGCTCCCCGGCTTTATTCCCCGGTCATTGCCGGCCTGTGTGCCGGGATGCTGTGTTGGCCGATCTGCAGCTACGCGCAGGATAACATTGGGCCGGCTGCCGAACTGAAACCTACCCCCACGGCTTGGCGCTTGACCTCTGAAACGTTCAAACTGCCCGGCGGAGAAAAGATGGGGATGATGGCGGGCGACCTGCTGTTTGATGTGAGCGACAAACTGCGTCTTGGAGTCGGCACCTATGGCGCGGTGCGCGGAACACGCGGCGGATTCATCACATTGGGCGTGGAAGGCGAAGTGCGGCAGAGACTGAGCCCCGATCTGATAGGGCACGCGGGGCTGTTTATAGGGGGCGGCGGCGGGCGCGGTGGCTATACGCTATCGGGAGGCGGACTGATGCTGCGCGGTGACGTCGGCCTGACCTACGAGACCGCAGGCTACGGAAACTTCGGCTTCGGCGTGAGCAATGTACGCTTTCCGTCGGGCGTGATTGTCAGCACGCAGCCTTATTTGCAGTACGAATACCCGTTTTACAGCTTGCTGGGCTCGGGTTGGGCCGCCTTCTCTCCCGGCAGCGCGGAGACGGGCGCCGTGCAACCCCGGAACAACGAATTTGCGGTGGTGGCACGCAGCTACAAAATCCCGTCCTCCGTGGTGCTCGATACCGGGCAACCGCAGCACGGCAGCATGCAGTTGCTCGGTGTGGAATGGTTGTCTTATTTGGATAAGCGCTGGTTTCTCAAGCTCGAATCCGAAGGCGCCATGGGTGGGCAGAACAATGGCTATATGCAAATTCTGGCAGGCGGCGGTTATCGGCTTCCCCTGGCGCGCGGCACCGCGCTCAAGTTTCATGCGGCGGCGGGACCTGCCGGCGGTGGTAGCGTGGACACCGGAGGGGGCTTGTTGCTGGACGCAGGCGTGTCGCTGCAACAAAACCTGACCAAACGCACCGCATTGGAGTTGTCGGTTGGTGAGGTGCGTGCGCCTTCCCGCAGCTTCAAAGCGCGCAACCTGGCCCTCAAAATGAACTACCGGTTCGGTTTGCCCGGTGTTTCCTCAAAAGCTCCTTCTTGGAACGCGTTGCGCGACTATGACGCTGAGCACCTGCGGATACGATTGGCAGACCAAACTTATTTTAAGGCCGCCCCCCAGTGGCGAAACCGATCTGTCGACCAGCCTGTGAGCAACTTGGGTGTGCAACTTGATTATTTCGTGTCGCCGCATTGGTTTGTAACTGGCCAAGGCCTGACCGCCTATGCGGGCAATGCTGGCGCCTACATGACAGG
>JAIELH010000050.1 GCA_019753125.1 Gallionellaceae bacterium
AACAAGTGGGAACGGGCTGATGCAAAGGCTTGGCAGTGTAACGGCTAGACCCTTGCTTTTCGGTCAGGCCGGTGGGCGCTTGCTGCGGATTTTATTGCTCCTGTCATTGTTCGCCAGCAGCGGTTGCGCCATTAAAGTGTAAAGATCGGCCGCCCACGGAAACAGGCAGATGAAAGCCAGCAGCAACGCGGCCGACACATGCAGCAGGCGCGCGCGCAGTTCCAGCAAATGTGTAATCAGGTTTTCGGTGGCATTCATCGAGGCTGTCCGGCTGGTAGGCGGGTTTGAAAATCAACGGATTCCGGTATCAAGCCTGCGTATCCTGCTTGTCCTTTATGGGTGTTTGCGTTTTTGGTGGCGCTTCGCCTTCGATGGTTTGCCTGGGCGCCTCCTCGCTCACGCCTTGCTTGAAGCCTTTTACCGCGCCGCCCAGATCGCTGCCGATGTTGCGCAGTTTCTTGGTGCCGAATATCAAAACCACGACCAGCAATACGATCAGCCAGTGCCAGATGCTGAATGAACCCATGTTGTTCTCCCCGAAATTAACCGCGCCGCACCATGGGCGGGATGTTGCCGCCGCCGATGATGTGGACATGCAAATGAAATATCTCCTGCCCGCCGCCTTTGCCGGTGTTGATCACGGTGCGGAAGCCGTTTTCCAGCCCCTGCTCGCGCGCCAGTTTTGGAGCCAATAGCAGCATCCTGCCCAGCAGTGCGGTATGTTCTTCTGCGGCTTCATTCAGCGAAGCCAGGTGCAGTTTTGGGACCAGCATGAAATGTACCGGCGCGACCGGGTTGATGTCGTGGAACGCCAGCAACTCCTCATCTTCATATATCTTGCGGCAAGGAATATCGCCGCGCGCAATCTTGCAGAACAGGCAGTTGTCCATATTCAGTCTTTCTTGCGGCTTGCTTTCTCGGCCACGCCCGACAAGCCTTCGCGGCGCGCCAGTTCGTTCAGCACATCGTCCGCGCTCAAGCCATGCTGCGCCAGCAGCACCATGCAGTGAAACCACAGATCCGCAGTCTCGTACACCAAGTGGGTTTTATCGCCCTCTTTGCTCGCCAGAATGACTTCCGTCGCCTCCTCACCGATCTTTTTCAGGATGGCATCTTCGCCCTTGCTGAACAGCTTGGCGACATAGGAGCTTTCCGGCGATGCTTGTTTGCGCGCCTCCAGTGTTTCCGTCAGTCTTTGCAGGATATGCTGATCCATTTTTTCGGGCTCATTTCTTGTATATCTGATCGGGTGATTTCAGTACGGTATCCGCTTCCACCCACCGCCCTTGTTCCAATCGGCTATAGAAGCAGCTGGCACGTCCGGTATGGCAGGCGATGCCGCCCTGTTGTTCGACCTGCAGCAGGATAACATCGCCGTCGCAATCGAGGCGAATCTCTTTTACCCGCTGGATATGGCCGGACTCCTCGCCCTTGTGCCACAGCTTGTTGCGCGAGCGCGACCAATATACCGCCTCGTTTCTCTGGCAAGTCAGCTTCAGCGCTTCGCGGTTCATCCAGGCCACCATCAATACCCGGCCGCTGGCGGCATCCTGCGCGATGGCCGGCACCAAGCCGTCTTCCGACCAATTAATTTTATTCAGCCAAGTCTCGCTCATAACCGCACCTCCGACACGTTACTGGCGCAGCCAGCCGTTTGCGGGAGGAGGTGCGATGCGGTTATTCCCGCACCCATCGCTTTCGCGCACCGTGTCATAACCGCACCTCGATACCCTGCTGCGCCATGAATTCCTTGGCCTGCTGCACGGTGTATTCGCCGAAATGGAAAATGCTTGCCGCCAGCACCGCATCCGCACCGCCCAGCTTCACGCCGTCGGCAAGGTGTTGCAAGTTGCCTACGCCGCCGCTGGCAATCACCGGAATATCCAGCGCGTCTGTCACCGCACGCGTCAGCGCCAGATCGAAACCGTTTTTCTGCCCGTCACGGTCCATGCTGGTCAGCAGGATTTCACCCGCGCCCAAGCGTTGCATTTTTATTGCCCAAGCTACCGCATCCAGTCCCGTCGCCTTGCGTCCGCCGTGGGTGAATACCTCCCATCTACCTGACGCGGCTTGTTTTGCATCAATCGCCACGACGATGCACTGTGAGCCGTAACGCCCGGCGGCATCCGCTACCAGTTGCGGGTTCAGTATCGCAGAGGTGTTGATGCTCACCTTGTCCGCGCCGGCATTCAGCAGGTTGCGCACATCCTGCACTTCGCGTACCCCGCCGCCGACGGTCAGCGGAATGAATACCTGCGAGGCGACCTGTTCGATGATGCGAAAGATGATGCCCCGGTCATCCGAGCTGGCGGTGATGTCGAGGAAGGTCAATTCGTCCGCGCCCTGTTCATCGTAGCGGCGCGCAATCTCGACCGGGTCGCCGGCGTCGCGCAATTCGACGAAGCTCACACCTTTGACGACACGTCCTGCGGTGACGTCAAGGCAGGGGATGATGCGTTTTGCCAGCATCAGAGTTTGGGTGACAGCTCGTCCGCCAGGGCCTGCGCCGCTTTGAAATCCAGCGTGCCTTCATAGATCGCGCGCCCGGTGATCGCGCCGGTGATGCCCTCGGCACGCACGGCGCACAAGGCGCGCACATCATCCAGATTGGTGATGCCGCCACTGGCGATCACCGGCACGTGCAACGGTTGCGCCAGCTTGACCGTGGCCGGGATGTTCACGCCCGTCAGCATGCCGTCGCGGCCGATATCGGTGTAGATGATCGCTTCGACGCCATAGCCTTCGAAGCGCTGCGCCAAATCGGCCACGTCATGGCCGGTGAGTTTGGACCAGCCATCCACGGCCACTTTGCCGTCCTTGGCGTCCAGCCCGACCATGATATGCCCGGGGAAGGCGTCGCAAGCCTCATGCAGGAAGCCTGGCACCTTCACGGCTGCGGTGCCGATGATGACGTACGTCACGCCGATATCAAGGTAACGCTCGATGGTTTCCAGGTCGCGGATGCCGCCGCCCAGTTGTATCGGTATCTCGCTACCCACCGCTTCGACGATGCTGCGCACCGCAGCTTCGTTCTTTGGCTTGCCGGCAAACGCGCCATTCAGGTCCACCAGATGCAGGCGGCGCGCGCCTTGCGCCAGCCAGTGCCTGGCGGTGGCTGCCGGGTCTTCGGAAAATACCGTTGCGTCTTCCATCACGCCTTGTTTGAGGCGCACGCAATGGCCGTCTTTCAGGTCGATAGCAGGGATGATCAGCGTTTTAGTATCCATGGTTAGAACGGTTACACAGGGTTCCAGTTGATAAAATTCTGCAGCAGCTTCAAGCCTGCGGCAGCGCTCTTTTCCGGGTGAAATTGCACCGCGAATAAATTGTCTTGTGCCACCGCGCATACGAAGGGTTGCGGATAGTCGCTATTACCCTGTACCAGAGAGCCGTCCTGCGGTTGCACATAATAGCTGTGAACGAAATAGAAGCGGGTGTCCTGGGCGATGCCGTCCCACAGCGGATGGTCGCTCCCCCTATCCAACTTTCCCCCGGAGGGAGAAAGGGCAAACGCCCCCTCTCTCTCTGAGAGAGGGGAATGAGTAATTTGGTGCACCTGATTCCAGCCCATGTGCGGCACCTTGAGTTTATTGCCTTGCGCATCCTTCATGCCGGAAGCGAAGCGCACCACTTCGCCGGGCAACACACCCAGCCCTGCCACATCGCCTTCGGCACTATGCTCGAACAGCATCTGCAGGCCGATGCAGATGCCGAGAAAAGGCTTGTTGCGTGCCGCTTCCAGCACCGCACTGCGCAAACCGCGCGCATCCAGTTCGCGCATACAGTCCGGCATCGCACCCTGGCCGGGGAATACCACGCGCCTGGCATTTGCCACGGCTTCCGGATCGTCGCTCACGACGATTTTTGCGCAAGGCGACACCTTGCGCAAAGCCTGTTCGACCGAGCGCAGGTTGCCCATCCCGTAATCGACAACGGCGACATCAATCATTTGATTCTTGCCATGCATTGTTTACCATGCTCGGAATGACAGGTAAGGCTGTATCAGCAAAGGATATAGACATTTCCAATGGAATCAGGTTTACAACGTTCCTTTGGTGGAAGGCATCACGCCGCTCATGCGCGGGTCGAGTTCCAGCGCCATGCGTAGCGCACGCCCGAAGGCTTTGAAGATGGTCTCGGCCTGATGGTGGGCGTTATTGCCCGCCAGATTGTCGATGTGCAGCGTCACCAGCGCGTGGTTAACGAAGCCCTGAAAAAATTCGTTGATCAGGTCCACGTCGAATTCGCCGATGCTGTCGCGCACGAATTCGCAATTGAACACCAGGCCGGGGCGCCCGGAAATATCCAGCACCACACGCGACAGCGATTCGTCCAGCGGCACGTAGGCATGCCCGTAGCGGCGCAAGCCTTTTTTGTCCTGAACAGCCTGGTTGAATGCCTGACCCAGCGTGATGCCGATGTCTTCCACAGTGTGATGCGCATCGATGTGCAGGTCGCCCTTGGCGAGAATATTAATGTCCAGCAAGCCGTGCCGGGCGATCTGGTCGAGCATGTGATCGAGGAACGGCAAACCGGTGTCGAATTTGGCCTGTCCGCTTCCGTCCAGATTCAGCTCGACGCCGATTTGTGTTTCCAGTGTATTGCGTGAAACTTTTGCGCTACGCATGATTTCTTCGCCTTATACGAACTGAGTGAGTGTTTTTTTGTAGTGCCATCATAAACCGCTCGTTTTGGCTACGACATAACCTTCAGGTTATGTCTTCACCGAAACTCGCTAATCGTGGCGCAAACTTTCTTGCAGCGCCATCATAAACCGCTCGTTTTCTTCCGGTGTGCCGACGGTGACGCGCAGGCAATTTTTCAGCATCGGATGCCCGGCATCGAGGTTTTTGATCAGTACACCGCGCTGTTTCAAGCCATCGAACACCTGCGCGGCATTCGCCACACGGAACAGCAGGAAATTTGCCTCGCTGGCGTACACCTGTATTCCGGCGATCCCATTTAATTGCTGGTATAGCCTGGCGCGATCCCGTTTGATCTGCTCCGCTTGCCACAATAAAACATCGTGGCGCTCCAGCAGCTTGCCGGCAACCAACTGTGGCAGAACACCGACATTATACGGCAAGCGCAACTTTTCCAGCTGTTCCAGCCATGCTGCGCTGCCCGCCAGGAAACCCAAGCGCAGCCCGGCCATGCCGAGTTTGGAAAAAGTGCGCATCACCAGCAGATTCGGATAGTGCGCCAGATGGGAAATAAAGCTTTTGCTGGCAAAGGCGTAATAGGCTTCGTCCAGCACCACCAGACCCGGAGAGGCTTCAATAATCGCTATCACATCACGGGTAGCAAACAGATTCCCGGTTGGGTTGTTGGGATAGGCCAGAAACACCAGCGCGGGCTGCTCACGCCGGATCGCATCGAGCATTGCAGCGCCATCGAGGGAAAAATTCGCTGCCAGCGGCACGCCGACATAACGCATCCCGACGAACGTCGCGATCATTTTGTACATCACGAACGATGGCTCTACGCTCAGCAGCGCAGCCCCCGGCTTGTTGATCGCAAGCGCCAGCAACTGAATCAGTTCATCCGAGCCGTTGCCGAGCAACACTTCCATGCCCTGAGGCAGAGCGGTGACGTTGCGGATCAGTTCCTTGAGGCCAACAGGGTTGGGGTCGGGATAACGGTTGATCGCAGCGGAAGCAACGGCATCGACAATCTCGTCGCGTAATGCTGGCGGCACGGAATAAGGGTTTTCCATCGCATCCAGTTTGACGCAACCGGAGCTGTCCGGCACATGGTAGGCATGCAGATCGAGAATTTCACGGCGCAACAGCGAGCTTGCAAGGAGCGAGGCAGAAACCGGGGGCATGGAATGAATGCTCAATAAACGAGATATCTCACAACAGCGTACAGCTTATCACAAAACGCTGCACACCCGGTGAAACTGGCGCAGGGAAAGCTTGGCTCAGTTTGACGCTGGCGGACAGAAGCTTGTTTTGAACTCATTGCCAGCCAGTATTTTTTGGATGCCAATACGGGATTTTGTGTTGATCAGGATGGGTGCGGAGATGTTTGCGCATACATTGGATATCGCCGCATTAGATACATTTTTCTGGGCGGCATCCTTGGGATACAGTACCATCAGCACCAGTACATCGTTTGGATCTTCAAGCTTCAACTCGGCGACTTCGTTATCCGTTAGCACCAGATTGTAGTTGAATCCAAACAGCGTCGGATCGGTCAAAGGCAACGATACCTGACCGTCGGCAATCGACTGAAGATGCATAACCACGCCGCTTACCCAGTTGCCTTGCTCATCAATTTCGTGAAACAGTTTCCACATCGTGCTTTTCTCAAAACCCGGAATGCCCCTGGGGAACGTAATGAGTTGCGACGGATCAACACTCAATTCACCAAAACGCGTATCTACTTTGATATTAGCCATGCCTGACCTTTAAATATGTTGAAGGGATAAATTATTTATACAATCATACGATGAAACCTGTAAATATAAAACCGAACATGCGGCTTTATCGCAGCCGTGATGTATTCGTGCAAACCGGTAATGGCCTAATCCGCTACAATCCGCTTGCAAAAGCCCACGTTACCGTTTGACTTATCAGCACTTTTCAATCTATAGTCAGCGCATGGAAAACGAATTGAACGCTCTGGAAAGCAAACTTGCGCAGCTGATACAAGTCAGCGCCAAGTTGCGCGCTGAAAATCATCAGTTGCGCCAGGAGTTGGCGCATGCGCTCAGCAGTAACCGGCTATGCGGCGACAAAGTGCAAAACGCAAAAGTGCGCCTGGAGAAATTGTTGTCCACTCTCCCTGAAGAGCAAACATGAACGATACAACCAAAACAATCGACATTAAAATCCTCGATCGGGAGCTGCGCGTCGCGTGCCCGGAGGATGAGCGCGATGAATTACTCGATTCGGTAGCTTATCTGGATAAAAGAATGCGTGAAATTCGTGATGCCGGCAAGATTGTCAGCGTTGAACGCATCGCTCTGATGGCTGCACTCAACATCACTCACGAGCTGCTATCGGTAAAGGTCGGACGCGGATTTGATCTTGCCGACTTTAAGCGTAGAATGGACTCCATGCAGGCAGCGATTGATGGCGCATTGGCTGAGCAAGATACGCTGTTTTGAATAAGGTTTTGTGTTTGCCCCTGCGGTGTTCGTCAGATCCATAATT
>JAIELH010000039.1 GCA_019753125.1 Gallionellaceae bacterium
CTGCCAAACCAACCTTCCCGGCCTGTTTGAATGGCCACACCGTATACGTTTTTTTAAGCTTCCTGATTGATGATCGTCTTATTGCCACAACTTGAAGCAGAGTGCTGGTTCAGACTTTAAATTTATCGATAGCGCCCTGCAGGTTCATTGCCAACTCCTCCAGATGCAGGGCTGATTTTGAATTGTCCAGCGTTGCCGCATGATTTTCCTTCGACATTTGCGCCACCTGTTCCACATGGCGCGCAATTTCACCGCTGGTGATGCTTTGCTCCTTGAGTGCCGAAGAGATATCGATGACAGCCACCTCAACCCGCTGCGCACCCAATTGGATTTCGCGGATGGCGTCACCTGCTTGGCCGGCCAGTGAAACGCCCAGGTTAACCCGCTCCACGCCCACTTCCATGCTGGCTACCGCCTGCTTGGTGCCTCCCTGTATCTTCTGGATCATCGTGGCGATCTCTTCAGTGGAGCGCGCAGTGCGCTCCGCCAGCTTTCTCACCTCGTCCGCCACCACGGCAAAACCACGCCCTTGCTCACCGGCACGCGCCGCCTCAATGGCGGCATTCAGAGCCAACAGGTTGGTTTGATCGGCAATTTCCTTGATAACCTGGACAATCGAATATATCTGGTCAGACTGCTGCCCCAGCCCCCCGATAATTACCGATGATTCGTGAACCGTCTCGGCGATACCGTGCATATCCTCTACAACCCTCAGGATCACATCGCTGCCGCGTGTTGAGAGATCGCGGTTCGTCTGGGAGATACCCTGCGCCTCGCGTGCATGTTCAGCGACCTGATCGATGCTCGCGGTCATTTCTTCGACTGCCACCGCCATCGAAGAAGCAGATACACTCTGCTGCTCAGAACCGCGTTCCACTTGTGCCGAGGTGGCCGCCAGCTGCTCGGACAAGCGCAATACCTCTATCGCATTTGCGTCCACTTGCCGAATGATGCCCTGCAGGTTGTCGGCAAGATGATTGAATGCATCCGCCACTTGGCCAACCTCATCTTTACCGCTTATCTCCAACCTGCGAGTAAGATCATTATCATTCCGGACCTGCACAATGCCAGCCTTCAGCGAATTGATAGGGCGCGTAATGCTAGTCGCTATCGAGTAACCCAACCCTATCATCGCCAGCAATAACACAATATCGATACCTGTATGCAGGATCAATGCGGTGCGAGCTTTGTGGCCATGTTCGGCAACCACCGCCTTGATCTGTCCGGCAAAATGATCTTCAACTTCGTGCATGGTGTTGATTTTTGCGGTTATGGTGCTGAACCATTTGCCTGGATCGGTCTCGAATTGCCCCTCGGCCGCTTTATCCACTACCACCTTTCGCATCGCTTCAACTTCATTAACAAAATCACCGGCCATCTTCTGCTTATAGAGTTCACGCACCTCTTTGGGAGCGAAATTATCGAAGCTGACAAGGTAAGCCTGCTGAGCGGCGATGTAGCTTAAAAAAGTGCGGTACTGCGCAGGTTCGATCTTGTTGACAGCGAACACTCCGGCCAACAGGGCGCGTTCCTGTCCATTCTGCTCCTTGGCGCGAAGCAGGGCCACATAGGCCGACATGCGTTTGGCGGCGTTCATATCGCGGTTCTGTTCGGAAATAGCCGGTATTGCGTCAAGGATGCCGGCGATGGTCTTGGTGTAGTAGCCGGCAGCCTCCGGGGCCGGAATGCTGAACTGGGATGCTGCGGCACGGGTGTCTCCCAGTTTCTCAATGCCTGCCAATACCGTATCGAGAGCGCTCTTGACGGCCTGAGGCAAGCCTGTATTGGTCTGTGCGTATTGGCTCTTAAGTTCACCCAGCCTCTTATCGGTCTCCGCCCGATATCCGGGCAAGTCATTGGCAAACTTTTCCCCCTTTGATTTTATGAAACCCACTGTCGCTCCCCGCTCAATTTGCAGGCGATGGATCAAATTGCCGAGGTCGATGGCCAATTCCATCATCGATTCTGTTGAGGATGAAGCACGCCATTCCTGATAGTTATTCTCTGCGTTTTTCACCGTGTAGAAAATGACACTCAGGAGGGGAATCAGGAGCAGCAACACAACCCGGGAAGAAATACTTAGATTTTTCATCGTACAGAACACCAAAAGTTTCTAACAAGCAAAAAAGTATGAATCAGAATCAACAAAAGCTACGCCACAACTTTTAATAATTCATGGCAACAAGTTTTCACTATATCAGACAGGAGTTATTAACCCAAATCTACTGAGATAAGCTCTTGGCAGCCTGTTTTGCGACACTGGACAACAACCGGTCCGGCGCAAGGCGGCGGCCTTGCAGCAGCCCTACTCCGACAAACCCCTGCGGGCCGTGCAGGCTGATCCTGCCGTCCGGCAGGCCGGTATCCAGCCCCAGGCGTTGCCCCTGGGCAAGGCGCTTGATCTGCACGGCATCCAGTTGCAGGATCGGCATATCGGGCATCAGGCTCTCGACAGGCAGCACACAGGCATCGCGTTCCTCCAGGGACATCGCTTCGAGTTGCGGCAAGGTGTAACCATTTTGCAAGTCAAAATGGGCGATCACGGTGCGGCGCAGGCCGATCAGATGCGCGCCGCAGCCGAGCGCCGCCCCGATGTCTTCGGCCAGGGTGCGCACATAAGTGCCCTTGCTGCAACGCACGGTGAGGTCGATCTCATCACCATTGAAACTGTTCAAGATCAAATCATGTATCACTACATCGCGCAATTCGCGCTCTATCGTTTCGCCTTTGCGGATATATTCGTACAGCGGTTTGCCCTGATGCTTGAGCGCGCTGTGCATCGGCGGAAGCTGCTGTATTTCGCCACGAAATTTTGCCAGTGCGGCATCAACATCGGCCCGGCTCGCCCCGACCGGATGTTCGGCAATGATTTCACCTTCGGCATCGCCGGTCGTCGTGGTTTGCCCGAGGCGCAGCAGGGCGCGATAGGTTTTATCGGCATCCAGCAAGGCATTGGAAAATTTGGTTGCTTCGCCAAAACAGATCGGCAACAGGCCGGTGGCGAGGGGATCGAGGGTGCCGGTGTGCCCGGCTTTTTCCGCCTGGAACAGGCGGCGGACTTTTTGCAGCGCGTCGTTGGAACTGAGGTTCAGCGGCTTATCGAACAGCAGCACACCGTCTAATGGGCGTTTATTGCGGATCATCGTGAGCTGGTAGCTGGTAGCAAACCCGGATGGCTACAAGCTACGAGCTACCTCCCTTGTCGCTGGCCACGGCCTGGTCGATCAGTTGCGACAAATGGCTGCCGCGCTCTACGGAAGCGTCATAGACAAAATGCAGTTGCGGCATCACGCGCAGCTTGAGGCTATGCGCCAGTTGCTTGCGCAAAAAGCCGCTGGCGCTCTCCAAGCCTTGTTGCGCTTCTTCATGCTTGCCATCGAGCCGCGTGAAAAAAATCTTGGCATGGGAATAGTCGCTCGCGACCTCGACATCGGTGATGGTCACCAGCCGCACGCGCGGATCGTTGATTTCGAGGCGCAGCAACTCGGCCAATTCACGCTGGATCTGCTGGGCGACGCGCTCCGTTCTTGCGAAATTTGCCATTACAGGAGAGCGCGCGCAACCTCGACAATCTCATACACTTCAAGTTTGTCGCCGACGACCAGGTCGTTGTAATTCTTCAGCGACAGGCCGCATTCAAAATTGGCCTTCACTTCCTTCGCGTCATCCTTGAAGCGCTTCAGCGAGTCCAGTTCGCCGTCGTGGATCACCACATCGTTGCGCAGCACGCGCACCTTTGCGCCACGCTTCACTAGGCCTTCCAGCACGTAACAGCCGGCGATCGTGCCGACCTTGGATACGGTGAATACCTGGCGCACTTCGACCATGCCCAGGACGACTTCCTTCTTCTCCGGGGCCAGCATGCCGGACAGCGCCGCCTTGATCTCGTCCACCATCGCGTAGATGATGTTGTAGTAGCGTATGTCCACGCCGGAAGATTCGGCCAGCTTGCGCGCAGCCGCATCGGCACGGGTGTTGAAGCCGATGATGATTGCCTTGGAGGCCAAAGCCAGATTGACATCCGACTCGCTGATCGCCCCGACGCCGCCGTGGATCAGGTTGACCTTGACCTCGTTGGTGGAGAGTTTTTGCAACGATTGCGCGATCGCTTCGGCAGAGCCTTGCACGTCGGATTTCACGATCAGCGACAGGGTGCGCACTTCGCCCTCGGCCATTTGCTCGAACATGTTTTCCAGCTTGGCGGCTTGCTGCTTGGCCAGCTTCACGCCGCGATACTTGCCCTGGCGGAACAGCGCGATTTCGCGTGCGCGTTTTTCGTCCGCCATCACCAGCAATTCCTCGCCGGCGGCGGGCACTTCTGACAGGCCTTGTATTTCCACCGGAATCGACGGATAGGCTTCGCCGACCGCCTTGCCGGTTTCATCCAGCATCGCGCGTACACGCCCGAACACCGAGCCGACCAATACCGCATCACCGCGCTTCAACGTGCCGGACTGCACCAGCACGGTGGCGACCGGCCCCTTGCCTTTGTCCAGGCGCGCCTCGATTACCAATCCCTTGGCGTGAGTGGCGCGTGGCGCCTTCAGCTCCAGCACTTCGGCCTGCAACAGCACGCCCTCGAGCAACTGGTCTATGCCCAGCCCGGATTTGGAGGAAACTTCGACGAACATCGCATCGCCGCCCCAATCTTCCGGCACCACGCCTTCGGCAACCAGCTCCTGCTTGACGCGCTCGCTATTCGCATCCGGTTTGTCTATTTTTGTAATGGCTACCACCAGCGGCACATTGCCGGCCCTGGCATGATGGATCGCCTCTTTGGTTTGCGGCATCACGCCGTCATCGGCCGCCACCACCAAGATCACGATGTCGGTCGCCTTGGCGCCGCGTGCGCGCATCGCGGTAAACGCTTCATGGCCCGGCGTATCGAGGAACGTAATCATGCCGCGCGGCGTATCGACGTGATACGCGCCGATATGCTGGGTGATGCCGCCCGCCTCGCCGGAAGCGACACGGGTGCGGCGAATGTAATCCAGCAACGAGGTCTTGCCGTGATCGACGTGCCCCATCACGGTAACGACCGGTGCGCGCGGCTCCAGCGGCACATCCTTGTGCTCGCCCTGCTCGCTCAAGAACGCATCGGGATCATCGACCTTGGCCGCCTTCGCGATATGCCCCATTTCTTCGACGACGATCATCGCGGTTTCCTGATCGAGCACCTGATTGATCGTCACCATCGAGCCCATCTGCATCAATGCCTTGATGATCTCGGCCGCTTTGATCGACATTTTTTGCGCCAGCTCGGCAACCGTGATGGTTTCCGGAACGGCTACTTCATGCACTACGGGTTCCGTCGGCAGCGAGAAGGCATGTGCCGCTTCTGCTACGGTGTGTTTCGGGTGCTTGTCATGGCGCGGAGCGCGTACCGGTGTTGCCCAAACCCCTGGTTTTTCGCCGGTTTTAACCGGAGCACGCTTCTTGTGCCCTTTGTCATCCCAAGGGCTGGTGCTGGCTTTGGTTTCAGGCTTGGGTTTTTTGCTGGCTCTTACTACCTTGTCGCCCGGTTTGAGCGTGGGTTTGTGCAGTGTTCCTTCTGCTAAAGCTACGGCAGGTGCGGTTGCCTCCGGTGCAACAACGGCAGGTGTAACTGCTTCGGTCTTTTTATCGGCTTGGGCAGCGACTGGTTCTGCCGCTTTGGCGGTCTTGCGCTTGCTGCGCTCTTGTTTGGCCTGCACTTCGGCCGCCTGGCGTGCGGCCAGTTCGGCCTGCAAACGCGCTTCCTGCTCGCGTGCCGCCAATTGCTGTTCATTCAGCACCTTGGCGGGCTCGGCCTTGGGTGCGACCGGTTCGGCCGGTGCGGCAACTTCTGCCGCAACCGTTGGCGCAACCACACGGCGTTTGCGCACTTCCACCTGAATCGTGCGTGGGCGGCCGGAACTGTCGGATTTCTTGATCTCCGTGGTTTCACGGCGGGTCAGCGTGATTTTTTTGGCGGGTTTCTCCGAGCCATGCGCCTGACGCAAATGCTCCAGCAATTGCGCCTTATCCTTTTCGGAAACCGGATCGGATTCGTTCTCTTTGCTGACCCCGGACGCCGTCAGCTGCTCAAGCAGCAAGGCAACCGGCAATCCCAGTTCAGCCGCAAATTGCGCTACATTCATTTTTCCCATTACCGTCCTTTTACTGTAAAACTCGCGCAGCGATTCGTTTGCCCCCTCTCCCTCCGGGATAACCAGCAACTCGGCTGCAGTTGTTTTTGCAGCCTAGTTGAATGGCTAGTTGTTTCACCCAGAGGGTTGAGGAGAGGGAAACGGGTATGGCAGTTTTATTTTTAGTAGCAGCATTTCTGCCATATCCGTTAGACAACGCCCAGCAGTCCAACCTTATAAAATCAAGCAAACCAGGGTGCGCGTGCGGCCATGATCAAAGCATTGGCACGCTCATTATCCATATTGGAAAGCTCCACCAGCTCATCTGCATCCAGATCCGCCAATTGATCCTGCGTCGTCACACCCTTGGCAGCCAGAGTGCGCGCCGTTTGCTCATCCATGCCCTCCAGCTTGAGCAGGTCTTCGATGCCGTGTTCCACCTGCTCTTCACTGGCGATCGCGCTGTTCAACAACGAATTGCGCGCGCGGCTGCGCAGTTCGTTGATGGTCGCCTCGTCGAACGACTCGATTTCCAGCATTTCTTCCAGCGGCACATAGGCCACTTCTTCCAGCGTATTGAAACCTTCCTGCACCAGGATGTCGGCGACTTCTTCATCCACGTCGAGTTTTTCCATGAACACCGCGCGCGTCTTGGCAAATTCTTCGTTGTGCTTCTCGTTGGATTGCTCGATCGTCATGATGTTGAGTTCCCAACCGGTCAGTTCGCTGGCCAAGCGCACATTCTGACCGCCGCGGCCGATCGCCTGCGCCAGTTTTTCTTCCTCGACCACGACATCCATGCTATGGCGCTCTTCATCCACGACGATGCTGCTCACTTCGGCCGGAGCCAGCGAATTGATCACGTAAGTGGCCGGGTCTTCCGACCATAGAATGATATCCACGCGC
>JAIELH010000092.1 GCA_019753125.1 Gallionellaceae bacterium
ACTCGTAATCGGCTTCCGTCACCAATTGCTCCAATAACTTCTCCCATATCCGCGCATCACGCCAGCGGATAAATCGCCTGTGAGTGTTCTTCCAATCGCCGTACTCTGGGGGTAGATCGCGCCACGGCGCGCCTGTGCGCAATATCCAGAATACCGCGTTGATGAATGCGCGGTTGTCTTTCGCAATACCTCCCCAAGTACCTTTTTGTCCCGGCAGGTGCGGCGCGAGTAATTCCCACGTTCGGTCAGTAATGTCGTGTCTCCGCAATGCTGGTATGGTCATAAAAGTTGGGCTGTTGTTACGAGGTTCACATTGCGACAAGTTTTTATAATCTCGTGACGACACTATCTAGAGCAAAGGCATTGATCTACTAGGCTACCGCATGGCGAACATCGCGTCGTCGCGCTGCCGGCTCAAATGAAGCGCCTGTACATCTGGAAAAAATCACGAATTTTTGGCCTCCAGGAAATTGTTGGCCTTGACTGCTGCATGGCTGCGGTTCTGCGCATTAAGCTTTCGCAGAATGCTCCGCACATGGTTCTTTACGGTGTTTGGGCTAATGCCAAGAATGCTGGCAATTTCCCAGTTCGTCTTGCCTGTTTTGAGCAATTTCAGCACTTCGCATTCGCGCCCGGTAATCGCCCCTCGCTGCACGCGGGCGCCATCGCTATGCCCAGCCACCCGAACCACTGCCGAATGCAGGTACGGCATCAACAGCTCAAGAAGGCGCGCCTGCGCCTTGCTTGGCGGCTGCAGCACCCGGGAGAAACAGAAAAACGTGGACATACCTCCGTTCTGCCCTGCCATTCCGTGCGCCACGATGTTGTGCAACTCAACCTCCATCAGATTTACTTCTTCGTCGGCAAAGGGCACCAGATAACTGCCATAATCTCCGGGCGGCAAACCGCCGCCCAGCATCACCGGACGGTGTGCGTTCTGCCATAGAGACATGATCCGCCATACCACACCATCGCCCATGCTTGTGGCAGCCCTGATGCAACTTTCCGGATAGCGGATACTGCTGAAGCTTTCGAAGGAAAAATCTTCGCCGGCAGAGGCGCTGATCCCGCAAATCATCACCTCATGCGGGAAAAGATATTGGAAGCTGCCCTGCAGCCAGGAAAAAAGCTGGTCTCGCCGCGTCACACGCAGCGAGACCTCCACAATTTCCATGAACATCGTGACTTTTTCCGGACCCAAATCGCTTTTATTAGTAGTCATGCAGTTACCCCATATTCCGCGACAACCCCGCTTTACCTGCAAAATCGACAAGTTGATTTATTAATATCGAACGACAACTGATTGGGGCGCAAAAGCGCGCCCGTGATCTTGCAATCTGCCGTTTCACAACAAGTGCATTCATTGCGTCCGTGTCGAAATGCATCTCTTCATTTTCCAGATGGATTATTTGGGTGGACAGTATCAGTGATGCTTGTTGCAGAGGTATGACAGGCAAATGAATTTTTAAAATCAGTTTTGTTATCAAACCAAACAACCTATGAGATGCGATATACAGCACCCCACAAGGGGGAAGAAACAGCTTTTCGAGTTCAGGGAGTTGGGGCTGGGTTCATCCGTCGCAGAACACTGCTTCGGTTTCTCAACAGAAGAATAATATGCATTGTTACAAACCAACATGACACAGAGATTACACGCACATAGCCCGGTATGACTATTTCATGCTGAGGCCTGAAACGATAGGCTGTTACATAGCGCTGGCACAATACAAAATTATGCTTATACGATCTCTGCTTCTCCCGGCTTTGTGCGCACCGTGGCTCATCACTCCAGCGGCTCATGCAGACATCTATGTTCATGGCAATGCAAACGCAACCGGAGAAATTCGCCTCAGCAATTTTCCTGCCGATACCGGCTACCAACTGCTGATCGGAGAAAGTTTGCCCGATGTTGCAGTCTCTCCCACCGTCACTGCGCAATCCGTATCGGCAAACAATCTGCCTTTCGACGATGCGGTGCGAGCGGCAGCTATTGAAACCTCGCTGGAACCTGCATTGCTGCATGCCGTCATTGCTGCCGAATCGCACCACGACACGCATGCACGCTCGCCGCGCGGCGCGCAAGGATTGATGCAACTCATGCCTGCTACCGCGCGCCGTTTTCAGGTCAGCAACCCTTATGATCCCGCACAGAATATCCGCGCCGGAGCGCGCTATCTGCGCGAGTTGCGCGACCTGTACAAGGGCGATATGAGCCTAGCATTGGCTGCCTACAACGCCGGCCCGGAGGCCGTATATCGCTATGGAGGACATGTCCCCCCGTTCGACGAAACCAGGCGCTACGTGCCCAAAGTGATGCAGCTCTATCGCAAGCTGGCCGTGCGGAAGATGTGAATTCTCAGCCCCCGTTGTACAGTGGCGTAAGAGTGCCTCCCCTCATGCAGGCATTGTAACGGCTAGCAATGGACGTCTGGCATAGACTGCATCCGGTTATCGACCCTCCCACGGTGCAGTAATGCAAGCAGGCTGGCATATCGCTGCCACGCTGCGCCAGACAAGTTGCCTTTTTGCCAAGCTCCGGATCAGCAGCAGGCGAATTCTGACTAGAAGGAGTTTCACCACCTCCTGAAACCAGATTGCCGGGCTGCGTCGGCGGAAAGGCACCTGCGGAACTACCGCCATCCGATGGCGATTGTTGCGCGGCCTGAAGGGTGCCCGGGTTATAAGCGAATTTCCAAGCAGCATAACTTCCGGCGCCAGCGAATGCAGCCCACGCCAAGGGGAATTCTGCTTTCTTCAATGGGCGCCGGGAGGACAAACTGTAAACTCCGGTAATCCGCCCCTCCTGCTTGACTAGGCCCCATTCTTCGCTGCCCGTGACGGGGTCGCTGTACAGCTTGCGCAGATGACGCCGGACAGCGGGAAAGCGGTTGTCCTGCAGCAAATCCTTCAGGCTAGCCGGATATTGTTTGAGTCCGCTTGGCGTGCTTTCATAGTAGCTGGCTATGGCCATGGCATATTGTTCGCCGATGAACAGCAGCTCTTTTTCCTTTTCCCGCTGCACCTCGGTCTGCCACACGGTTCCTGCCTTCGCCAGGCCGATGCCGATGGCGAGGATCAGGAACATCATCCCCAGATAGGTGAAGCCACGTTGCGTAAAGCGTGATCGCGCCATGACGATGCTACCAATCGCCATATCGGGAGCCGTCTGCCGCAGCGCCCTGAGCACCGCTCCTGACGTCATAAACTCCGGCATCGGAGGCAGCATCCGGACTGACAACAACCCAGGTGGATGCGTTGCTGGTTATGGGATCGTGCGGGATGGCACGCAGGTATTTTCTGGAAACGAGCTCTTCGAGTGTGCTCGGGTAGTGGCCGTTGTCGCCATGAAACTTGTCGATGGCATCACGCATGGTATCAAGATCCTGGCGCAACGTAGCCTCGCGTGCTTTATCCACACTCCGAAAATAGCGCGGCACCGCGAGCGTCAGCAACAGGGCAATGATAGTCATCACCACCATCAGCTCGATCAGGGTGAAGCCTTTAACGGATGAACCTGAGCGCATGCTCAACATGTCATTACCATGCACTGTAAGGGCGTCCATTAAGCCCCTTGTGCGTGCTCAGCGAGTAGACGTCGTAAACATCATCACCAGCCTGCGGATCCTTCGTTTCGCTTGCGTAACTGCGCAGCCCCCAGGTTTGCTCGGCTGGGGCAGCGGGATCGATACTCATCGGATCAGCCGGAATTTTGCGCAGAAAGCGGATTCTGTGTTTTTGCGGGTCTTTCTCGTCGACCACACCTTCGACCAGCACTGCCAGGCTGGGCGGATAACCTGATTGTCCCGGTTCTTTTCTGATTTTTCCTTCGTCAAACAACTTTTTGTATGCATCAATCGCCTCGCGCATGTTGCGCAAGCTGGCGCGCAGCTCTTTTTCTTTTTCGCGCTGCGCGACCAGTTTTGCGATAGGCATGACGCCGCTCGCCAATATACTGACGATAGCCACCGTCACAACCAGCTCAATCAGCGTGAATCCTCTTAGCTTCATACCTATCGATTCTTACTTGTCGCTTGGCGCAGGCGGCACCGGCTCTGGCATCACCGGCACCACTGCTGGTATCGGGTCAGATGGTGTTGCTGACATAGCTTCGGGTGTGGGTGGCGCTTGCTCCACATTGCTGCCTTCAGGAGCGGCAGGGCCAGGTATGGCAGGGCTGGCTACAGTAGATATAGCCGCGAGCGCTCCTGTTCGTTTGCCAGGGGCAATATCATTAATGCTTATTTCGGTGCCCGACCACATCTCCATAATTTCTGCACCGGGGCGCTGCAGGTTGTTAATCACATGCGGTGTGATGGCAAGCACGATTTCAGTCTTGGTGTGGCTGTCGGAATGGTCCGAGAACAATCTGCCCAGCAGTGGAATGTCGCCCAAACCCGGCACCTTGCTGGCATTGCGCCGGTCTTCATCATTGATAAGCCCGGCCAGCACCTGTGTTTCGCCATCCTTGAGGCGCAGCAGTGTGCTGGCATTGCGTGTACCGATCTGGTAAACCACCGATCCGTTTTTGGTGGTGGTCTGTGTGCCTATGGTGCCGACTTCCAGCGCCACTTTTATTGAAACGCGGTCATCCAGGTTGACCACAGGCTCAACCTCCAGCTTGAGGCCGACGTCAAGGTACTGGACGCTATCAGACACGGTGGCAGCCGTGGTGGAGATATTGGCCGTGACGATGGGCACGCGATCACCTATCTGCACCTTGGCTTTCTCCCTGTTCTTGACACGGATGCGCGGATTCGCAAGCAAGTTGACGATGCCATCGGTCTTCTGGAAGTTGATGGCAGGGTTGGGCGAAACCGAGATATTCGTGCTGTTCAAGTGCTTCAGTGCGTCCAACGTTAGTGCCGAGAACGATCCGGGGCTGCTTAATACTCCCGTCGTAAGATGGGTCGGATAAACAATGCCGATGTCAGTAAATTTGCTGCGCTTGATCTCCAGTATTTCTACGTCCATCATGACTTCCGGCTCAGCGACATCCTGCAATGTAACCAGCTTCTCCGCGAGGCGCACCACTTCAGGAGTATCACGCAGCACCAGCAGATTGAGCCGCTCATCGAGATGCAGGCTCTTCACTTTGAGCGTAGTTTTGAGCAGTGCGGCGGTCTGTTTGACATCCGCATTGGTCAGGTAAAAACTCTTGATAACCAGATCACGGTATTCATTGTTTTTCTGCGCTGTGTTCGGGTAGATCAACACGGTCGTCTCGTCGAGAACCTTTTTCTCCAACTGGTTTGTGTTGGTGATCGCGGCAATGGCCGCATCCAGCGTCACATTCTTGACAAACACGGTGGCCCTGGCGTCAGGCTTGATGTCCTTGTCCAGAACAAAGTTGACGCCGGATGTCCGGGACAATCCTTCGAACACCATTTTCAGATTAGCATCGCGAAAGTCGAGCGAAATCGGCCTGTTGGGCGGAGATTTAAGTTCGGGTGCCTTGACGCCATGACCAGCCTTGGCGTCTATCCTGGCTTGCAGCTCCCGTGCTTGCGCATATGCCGGCGCTTCCAGAAAAACCAGATGCAGCTTGTGCTGCGCGCCTTCGATATTGCCCTGATCGAACATCTCCTTTGCATCCGCCACCAGGCGGACATGACGGCGTTCCGCATCTATCTTCGCCAATTTGCTTTGTGCAGTCTGATTTTTATCATCCAGGCCAAGCACGCGCTGGTACAGCAGCACTGCCTCTTCCCATCTGCCTGCATCATGCGCCTTGCCAGCGGCAGTCAGCAGTTCAAGCACGGCAAGCTCGCGTTGGCGGACCAATTCCGCTCTGTAGGATGTCTCTTCAGGGTGTAAGTGCAATGCCTGCTCAGCGTCCAGCACTCGCCCCTCAGGAGATTTATCCTTTGCCGCAGAGCCCATGAATGGCAGGCCGGTGCAACCTGCAAGCAGGCTGGATAACAACAGCAAATAGGCGAACATGCGCGCGCCGCCAGTTTTTAACGGCATCAGGAAACTCCTTTTGTTACTAATATTTGTTTGGCATTCAACGGCAGATAAACGAGTTCGATGCGGCCCCTGCCCTCATCTTCCAGGCGATACTGTCCATCGAAAATTTCGCCCTTGCTTACGGTGTACAGACGCTCCCCTTTTGCCAGAAAAACAATCCTGCGCTCGCCATCCTGAACTGTGCCCAGATAAGTAAATGGCAATGACGGCGGTACAGGCACAACAACTTCTGCCTTCACCGGGCGAGGCGGCGGTGGTGCAACAAACCAGCTGTGCGGCTTAAACGCATCGGTCGCCTCCGGCTCACTTTCATCCTCCTGTTCACTTTCAGCACGGGCTTTTGCCAGGATCGGCAGAGAACTTACAGACGCGGTCCGGCGCG
Organism: Gallionellaceae bacterium; assembly: GCA_019753125.1. Classification (GTDB taxonomy): domain Bacteria; phylum Pseudomonadota; class Gammaproteobacteria; order Burkholderiales; family Gallionellaceae; genus Gallionella. The sequence goes on from JAIELH010000092.1 coordinate 6,350, forward strand.
GCGCAGCCCCCAATTTGGCGGAGGCCGGTTTTGCAAGCTCTGCAACATCAGCCTTATCGCCTGCCTGGCCCATGCCTAACCATGCACTGGTAGCCAGCGTCAATAACAGCGCGCCGCCCAGTATCAGTCGTTTTTTTCCTACGGAAAGCGCCATGGTCATTTACCCGACAGGAAGAGAATGAAGGCTAGCTTGGCCTGCACGATGTTGTCCCCCACCGCTTCGCGTTTAAGGTTGATTTCGCTCAAGCCCAAAGTTGGCAGCTTGCGCGCAGCCTCTTCGATGAAGCTGCGCAGATGAAGGTAAC
>JAIELH010000083.1 GCA_019753125.1 Gallionellaceae bacterium
TATTGGAAAAATGACGGTCATTGGCGCCAGGAGCGTCGTCGTTTCCGATCAACCAGATTTTTACGTTTGTGTCGGCCATCCATGCAAACCCTATAAACAGTTCGAAATGAAGCGCCAGCCTGCGAATCATGAATAATATTTCTGTGTTGATTCTGACCAAAAACGAACAGCAAGATCTCCCTGCATGCCTGGAGTCAGTAGCCTGGAGCGACGACATCCATGTTTACGACTCTATGAGCACGGATGACACCGTAAAAATTGCGGAGAAGTTTGGCGCAAAGGTGACACGGCGCGAATTCGACAACTGGTCGAGCCATCAGAATTGGGGGTTGAACAATATTCCATTCAAGTATGAGTGGGTTTACTACTCGGATGCGGATGAGCGCGTTACGCCTGAATTGGCGAAGGCATTGCAGGAATTTGCGGCAAGCCCTGGAGGCCATGTGGCATTAAGAATCTGCCGCAGGGATTATCTGATGGGGCAGTGGCTCAAGCATGTCACGCCTTCCCCGTTCAATATCCGGCTGTTCAAACCCCGGCATATTCGTTACGAGCGGCTGACTAACCCGGTGACCATCGTCGATGGTGCAATAGCCGACACCCCCTATCATTTTGATCATTATCCGTTCAGCAAAGGCATGACGCACTGGTTCGACAAGCACAACAAATACGCCACGTCGGAAGCGGGTCAAATCGTTGCGAACCGGAAAGCGAATGCAACCTTTAGTTTATGGAAGGCACTGGCGTCAAGGGATGCCAACGAGCGCCGGTTTCATCAGAAAGAATTTTATTACCGGCTTCCGCTTCGCCCTTTTGTGATGTTCATTCTTCTGTATTTCATCAAGCGTGGTTTCATGGATGGCCGCGCGGGGTTGTCTTTTGCTGTGCTGCGCTCCATTTATGAGTACATGATTGTGCTCAAAGTAAAAGAAATGGAGCTTCGAGACAGCTATGTGGCCTCCTCGAATTCTCAATCCGCCTTGAAGTAGCGGCTGATTTCAATTTGTATCAGGCGGCATCGGAAATGCCATATTGTCTGCGGTGGCGAAATAATCTGCCGCGCGCCGCATTTCGACTTTTTCATCGTAAAGCTTCCTTCGTTTCAGAAACTCTACTTCACCCGGATCGATTTTGCGAGGGGGACTATACAGGCGTAATAAAACCGCAACTCAAAGTTGACACAATGGGTTTGTCAAAAACCTTTGAGCGTCGTGAGGCGCTCTTTGGGCTGGCAGGTTTTATGCCCGGGGGGTACGTCGTGAAAATACTAGTCTATAGCTCCAATTTTGCACCCGAACCTACAGGTATCGGCAAGTATTCAGGTGAAATGGCAGCATGGCTTGTTGCGCAGGGACATGAAGTTCGTGTGGTCGCTGCGCCGCCCTATTATCCCACGTGGAAACTAGGCAAGGATTACGCGTGGCCGCCCTACCGGCGTGAGCAATGGAAGGGAGTTGAAGTGTGGCGTGCGCCGCTGTGGGTGCCGCGCAAGCCAGGTGGCCTCACGCGGGTATTGCATTTGTTGACGTTTGCGTTGTCGTCACTGCCTGTGATCCTGTGGCAGATATTATGGCGGCCGGATGTGGTGATGACCATCGCTCCGGCGATGGTATGTGCGCCAGCTGGTTGCCTGGTTGCGCGGCTATCCGGCGCGAAGTCCTGGTTACACATGCAGGATTTTGAAGTGGATGTGGCTTTCCAGATGGGCCTGCTCAAAGGCCGGTGGCTGCAAAACGTTGTGCTGAGGGTAGAACGCTGGCTGTTGCGCCGCTTCGATGTCGTATCGTCCATCTCAGAACGCATGTTGGGCAGGCTGCGGCAGAAGGGGGTAACGGAGGAGCGGATCCGGTTCTTTCCTAACTGGGTAGATGTTGCACATGTGCAGCCATTGGCCGAGCCAAGTAATTACCGCGCAGAGTTGGGGGTTGAATCCGATACCAAGATTGTGCTCTTTTCAGGCACCTTGGGCGGTAAGCAGGGGTTGATGGTAATACCTGATGCCGCCCGCAGCTTGGTACACCGCAAAGATGTGCTCTTTGTCATTTGTGGTGACGGCGTAATGAAACCGCAACTGGAAACGGCCTCAAGGGGGCTTGCGAACATCCGCTTCTTACCTTTGCAGCCTTTCGATCGTCTTGGGCAGTTGCTGGGTTTGGCAGACATTCATTTGCTGCCGCAAAGCCCTGAGGCAGCAGATCTGGTGTTGCCGTCCAAGCTTTCCGGTATGTTGTCCAGCGGCCGTCCGGTGATCGCCACCTGCCGGGAGGGGACAGAGATCGCGCACGTAGTATCGCGATGCGGCTTGATAGTGCCGCCGGAAGATTGTGTTGCGCTGGCATCTGCAATCGAGCAATTGGCTGATGATATTGCGACCAGGAAATTTCTTGGCGCAAGGGCACGGCAATATGCCGAAGAGAATCTGGCGCGGGATGCGGTGCTTGGACGAGTGGTGAGCCAGATGCAACCGGATTTTTTGGGAGAATCCATTGCAGCAGAAACTTAAGCCACATATATCAACGATAATTCCCAAGAGATTAACTACCCAATATGGTGCTGCGATATGGCAAGTCGTTTACGATAAGGTAAGCATAGAAGCAGGCAGAATACTCTTGTGCCTTCTTGGTATTGTAGGCGCACAGTATTCTTCATATTCGCTCGCCGGCTCGTTGCTTCCCGTTATTTTCAATGCACCCCTGAGCGTTCGCCCGGGCGATATCGTTGGTTTGCAAGGTGAGAGCTTTGGTAATGATCCAACAGTAACGCTTGAAGGAGCTGGTGGCGAAATTCCGTCCAGCCTGCCGCTGGTCAATAAATTCGGCACCGGGTGGGTTTCGTTCAGGATTCCTGAAGCAGCTACAGGGCCATTGGTGGTACGTATCAGTAATGGCCAAGGTGTCAGCGCCCCCATCAGGCTCAATGCAGCCCGTGCATATCACCTCGATGCACTGCAAATTGTTCCATCCGGCGTATTTCGAATTTTTGGGCGCAACCTGCTTTTGCCAGGTTTTATTCCGGGGGTGATAGTTGATGGACTGCCTGCCTCTGTCGATGTGGGTGCCAGCGATGAACATATGCTGGTGGTGTCGGCCCCGCAGGGATTGCAAGCGACAGGTAGGGCTGTGATTGCGGTGGACAACGGCAATGGCTCCGGATCATCCATTCTGGACAGGCGGATTGAGGTAGTGGCCGGTATTGCAGGGGACCCCTTTGCACTTGGTGTTGGGTGGGCCGCTGGTTTTTCGCCCATTGCTTCGAAAGTTATTAACGCGGCAAGTGATTTCAGGTTGAAGCGTAAGGTGGCGTGTAATGGCGTGGTTGATGACACAGCAGCCATCCAGTCTGCAATGGATATGATCTCGGCGTCGGGCGGCGGCGTGTTGCAATTGCCACGTGGAAACTGCCGTTTGGCGGGGAGTGTCAAGCTCAAATCCCGGGTTGTGCTTCAAGGTGCAGGCAAGGATCAAACCACGCTCAGCTATGAAGCCAATTATCCGCTCTGGGGCAGGGGATTGTACCTGTCGGGCGTGCGCGAATTGACCCTGACGAATACACGAGGCCGGATAGAAAGTTCGTTGCTGCAGAATAGCAGCCGTGTGTTTATTCAGAACGTGAAGTTTGTTCTGGGTGGCGGTATCCAGATGTTTTTGTCAGATAACAGAAATTTTGTCGTGACTGGTTCCGATTTCATACAGCCCCGGAACCCGGATGATAATGGCCCTTATGTCTTGAGTGGATGCGGCGGTCTGGTATTCACAGGCAATACGACGACCTTCGCTAATGGCTCTCCAACATTCGCCAGGGTGCACGATGCCTATATTGCGAACAACCGGTTTACGCGGGATGCCAGGAATAACCAGAATTCCACTGGCGTGATACATGGTTTTGTGATGGATTTTTCCTACCGCATTGCAGTGGTGGGGAATATCTTCGATGTGCTCGGCGGACCTATTACCAACAAGACTCGCAACGATGGCGAAACATTGCTGACCGAGGGCGGCGGCGGGAGGCGTACGGAAAGCCTCGGTACGGTTTCCGCCGCCACGGCAACGACGCTTTATGATCCGGGCAATACGATTAATGTCATGCCTTTTTTCCTTGGTGGGATTCCTGAAAATTATGGCGTTGCCATTGTGGGTGGCAAGGGGGCGGGCCAGTCGCGCGAGGTGACGGCCTATTCAGCCGGCACGCTGACGGTGGACAGGGCGTGGGATATCATTCCTGATTCCACCAGCCACTATGCAACGTTTGTCTGGGGGCTGGAAAAATCTCTCATCAAGGGAAACTCGCTTGCTCAGAATCCGCGTGGCATCTGGTTATACCAGACGGCGTTGCGTGAAGTCGATGTGGTCGGGAATACGATCAACGAAGGCGGCGGAATCTACTTGCGTTCCGCCCAGAAATTCAAGGACAAATTGTTCGTACCCATGTATGGCGTTCGCATCGCAAACAACACGATCACCAATATGTCCAGAAATTGGCCGTCTTACATCAATGCGACATTCGTGCGCATGGATGCGTATGACTTCGGGATAGGCACGATCGGCCTGGAGATCAGGGAAAACATCGTCAAGGCAAATAGGCCGAACCTGCTTTCAACGACCCAGGAACCCTTAGGGGCGGAGGGGTACACGAATATGATGCGTGTCGAGGCTGAGTACCAAAATCAATCAAGCCAAACCAGGCTGCTGGGCACAATTTTTCAGAAAAATACTTGTATCGATTGTGACGCTGGCATCACGGTTAGGGAAGGTGCACGAGGAACTGTTCAGGATGGAAATTCTATTATCGCCTCCCCGCACTGAATGGCTATTGATAATGGAGCGCGTGATTTCAATTGGGTCTGCCAGCATTTTAAATTTACTGTCACATTCATTCGATATTATTCGTATCTGTTGTGCTGACGTATCCTCCATGTCATTGCCTCCATTAGATATGGCCAACGATCTGACGCGACAAAATATATTGCTCGGGAGATAAGCTGGGCAGCTTGGCGGAATTGCAAATTATGGAGTGATTCATACGGCATGAATAAGAAAGTTCTAGTCACTGGCGGCTGCGGCTATATCGGCTCACATACTTGCGTAGAGTTATTGCAGGCAGGATATGAATTAGTTGTAGTGGATAACCTTAGCAATAGCCGGGCCGAGGCATTGCGGCGCGTTTCAAAAATCACGGGAAAACCGTTTTCGCTTGTTATCGCAGACTTGAATGACAGAAATGTGCTGCGAGAAGCATTCCGGTCATATGCTGTTGATGCCGTGATTCACTTTGCCGGCCTTAAAGCAGTCGGAGAGTCTGTGGCGAATCCGCTGCACTACTACAACAACAATGTTTGCGGCAGCATCGCCTTGTTTGAAATGATGGCCGAATTTGGTGTTAAACACCTCGTTTTCAGCTCATCAGCCACAGTCTATGGTGACCCGCATGCTGTGCCGATACGAGAAGAGTTTCCGCTTGCTGCTACGAATCCGTATGGCCGCACCAAGCTGATGATCGAAGACATTTTGCGTGACATGACGATATCTGACTCGTCATGGCGCATTGCATTGCTGCGCTATTTTAATCCGGTAGGAGCACACGAGAGCGGCCAGATTGGCGAGGATCCGAACGGCATTCCCAATAACCTGATGCCATACGTAAGCCAGGTCGCCGTGGGGCGGCGCAAAGAGCTGTCTGTTTTCGGCGACGATTATCCAACCCACGACGGCACCGGAGTGCGGGACTATATTCATGTGGTGGATCTGGCAATTGGTCATTTGGCCGCACTGGAGGCGCTGGATACGTATGGCAGCAACATACTGACAGTCAATCTCGGCACCGGTCAGGGCTATAGTGTGCTGGATATGGTGCAGGCATTCGAGAAGGCAAGTGATCGCCGCGTTCCTTACCGTATTGTCGAGCGGCGGCCAGGTGACGTCGCGGTGTGCTATGCAGATCCTGCGCTTGCACATGAATTGATGAATTGGCGTGCGGAACGAGATCTGGAGACGATGTGTCGCGACGCGTGGCGCTGGCAATCGGCCAACCCAAACGGGTATACCGAGTCTTAAGTATGGAGCGCAGAATAATATGAACCTGATTGAAACATGGAGATGTAATGAAAAAAATTCGTAAGGCGGTTTTCCCTGTCGCCGGGCTCGGATCCCGCTTTCTGCCGGCAACCAAGGCGAGCCCGAAGGAGATGTTGCCGGTCGTGGACAAGCCACTTATCCAGTATGCAGTCGAAGAGGCTGTGTCCGCAGGCATTACTGATTTGATTTTCGTGACCGGCCGCAGCAAACGCGCCATTGAGGATCACTTCGACAAGAGTTACGAACTGGAAGAGCAGCTCAAGCTCAAGCACAACAACAAAATGCTGCAGATGTTGCAGAACCTGTTACCCAAGAATGTGAACTGCATTTATATCCGCCAGGC
>JAIELH010000067.1 GCA_019753125.1 Gallionellaceae bacterium
CTTCTGCGCCACATGCGGCGTCACTTTACGTTTGCGGCAATCCGTCACAAAGGCTTTGGTATCGTAATTCTTATCTGCGCCCAGTGTCTTTCGCCATGAACCGATGGCGCATTCCGGCCATTTATTCCGGCCATGCCTGTCACCAGCGTTCTTCCCCGGCACCCTGTCATCAATCAATGTACGCTGTCCGTCAGTTGCGTAGGGGCAAAGGCGTGTGCGCCGGCTATTGCAGCGAATGCAACCCGAGCATGTTGCCCTCGGTGTCCATCGCCAGCGCCATGAAGCCATACTGACCGATGGAGGTCTTTTCCTTGTGTATCTGCCCGCCCGCTGCCTTGACGCGAATGGCTTCGACGGCGCAGTCGCTGCAACTGAAATAAACAATGGTGCTGTTGATGCCCGAACACTTGCCTTCCATTTTTACCAGCGAGCCGCAGGTGCCATAGCTTTCCATGTTGGACGGGAAGCCCCACATATCGAGTTCAGGGTTATTTATTTTTGCCAGCGTGACCTGGAACACGGATTCGTAAAAGCGCTTGGCGCGCGCCATGTCCTGCACGTAGATTTCGAACCAGCAGACGGGATTGTTGGCCATTTCATTTCTCCTTATTACAGATTACAGACTCTTGCCGTCGAAGTGACGCACCGGCAAGGCTTCCAGATCGGCATCTTCCAGGCAGCGCACGTCGACCGCAGCCATCGGGACGCCGTCCTTGTCGGCTTCGCCGAAGACGTGGATGCCGCACACCGGGCAGAAGCGATGCTTGATGCGATGCGCGTTGAACGTGTAGGTGGACATATCCGTTTCCGGCGTGAGCAGATGCAACTGCGTGCGCGGCACAAACCACATCTTTGCTCCCTTGCGCCGGCAAATCGAGCAGTTGCATTCCACCACCCGATCGAGCGCGCCTTCCACCTCGAATGCGATTCTGCCGCAATGGCAGCTGCCCAACCACGTTTTTGCTTCGCTCATTTGCCCTCCTTGATTAGTAGTCTGCAATTCTCATCTCGACTTTGGCATAAGCCACCAGTTGTTCCAGCGCCTTGCCCCAGCCTTCCTTATAGCCCATCGCCGCATGCTTCTGGCAGCTCGCTTCATCGCCATGGCGAACGGTCGCAGTGTATCGCGTGCCTGTTCCATGTGCTGCCAACTGGATGCTTGCGGTAAAAAAGAACGCCCCGGTTTCTTCGGCTATCTTGACGGGCGCGGGGCGGAAGCCGGGCAACAGCGCATTGGTCCAGATCAGCTTTTCGTTTGCGATTACTTCAAGGTAGCAACCGAGATTCGGGAATTCCTTGCCCTCGGGCGATTGCATCACGGTGCGGAAAATGCCGCCGGGGCGCAGGTCGATCTCGCAATCTATCGTTTTCCATGGCAAAGGGCAGAACCAGGGTTTGAGATGCTCCGGCTGCGTCCATGCTTTCCAGATCAACTCTTTCGGCAAATCAACGATGCGTTCGAAGGACAGATCGAGCTTGGGGTCTGGTGCTTCGAAATTGGAGTTGCTCATACTAAGTTCCCTGTGGTGGTGGCAAAATTTTTGTCCTATGCCGCGTCGTAAGCCTGCAGCAAACCCGCAATGTCTATCTTCTTCATCTGCATCATCGCCTGCATCACGCGTCCTGCTTTAACCGGGTCGGCATCGCTTATCAATTGCCCCCATTGCCTGGGGGCAACCTGCCAGGACACGCCGAACTTATCCTTGAGCCAACCGCAGGCTTCCGCCTCGGGATCGGCGGAAAGTTTGTCCCAGTAGTAATCGACCTCTGCCTGATCTTCGCACTCCACCATGAAGGAAACGGCGGGCGTGAACTGGAACATCGGGCCAGCGTTGAGTGCCACGAAGCGTTGCCCGGACAACTCGAAGCTCGCTGTCAGCACCGTGCCTTCCGGCATCGGTGCGCCTTTGCCGTAGTGATCCACGCGTATTATTTTCGAGTTTTTGAAAATGGCGACATAGAAATTCGCGGCCTCTTCGGCCTGATGATCGAACCACAGGAATGGGGTGATTTTCTGCATGGCGATTCCTCCCGATTTTTGCGCGTACCTCGATGAATGTGCCTTGGCGATGTTCTGTGCTATCAGGCCGGAACCATCACCATCCAGTTTATGCCGAAGCGGTCGGTGAGCATGCCGTAACGCGGCGACCAGAATGTCTTGGCCAGCGGCATGGTAATCTTGCCGCCATCGGAAAGTGCGGTGAAAACCCGGTCGGCTTCGGCTTCCGTGGACACGCTGAGCGCCAGCGAGAAACCGCTGAAGCTCGACTTGTCGTTGCAGCCATCGGAAGCCATTACAGTGGTAGCGCCGATACGGAATGCGGAGTGCATGACCTTGTTCTCGAAACCCGGCTGGAGCATGCCGGGCGGCGCTGGTTCCGGACTCTCGTTAAAGCGCATCACCATCTCCACCTGCGCGCCCAGCGCAGTACGGTAAAAATCGAGCGCTTCTTCGCAGCGCCCGCCGAAGAACAAATAGGGTTGAATGAGAGTATCCGGCATGATGCCTCCTTTAATTCTGGGTGATTGAACGGGGTGCGCAACTGGCGCGAATTTCCCTTCGTAGCACGGCGTTATTTTGCCGGTTCGTAAAAGCACATCTTGGGCGAGCTGACCTTGCCTTCCTTCTTCAGCGCGGCGATGATCTTGCCGACTTCTTTCTGATCCAGTCCCGTCGCCGCCGCCACGTCCCCGCCCTTGACTGGTTTGCCGGCTTTTTTCATCGCGTCCAGTACAGCCTTTTCCTTGTTTTCCATGCTGCTCTCCTTATGGGTGGGTCAAAAAATCCTCAAGCCTTACCAGGCATTCGCCCCAACTGCTGCTGAATCCTGCGGCATTCGCCGCATCGCGCCGCGCTTCCGATTCGAAGCGGGCGTGCAGCGTGAGCGTGGTCTTGCCATTCTGTTCGGCAAACGTGACGGTCACCAGCGAACGCGGCGGCAGGCCTGCGCCGCAAGGGTGGCTCTCGTCGGCGCTGCTGTCGTAAACGATGCGCTCCGGTTCGACGATTTCGCGGAAGATGCCATTGCACGGATAGGTGTTGCCGTCCGGCGCACACATGTTCAGGCGGAAAGCGCCGCCCACGCGCAGGTCGGATTCGCAGGAAGAATTGCTGAAACCCTTTGGACCCCACCATTGCATGATGTGTTGCGGATCGGTCCAGGCTTTCCACACCAGTTCACGCGGCGCATCGAACACGCGTGAGAAAGATAATTCCGTGTTTTCTGCAATGCTCATGTCGCTCCTGCCCATTTATCGATTACGGTTTAATTCATAATGCAGACACACCACACCCGACGCAAAAATTTTACTTTTCACCAGCGTGAGTGCGGTTCTGTCCTTGATGTTTTTGAATAAGGGAACACCTTGCCCCAACAAAATTGGATTGATGAACAACCAATACTCGTCGATGAGGTTCTCCGCCATCAGCGCGTGGGTAGCGGTGGGACTACCAAACATCAGGATTTCGCTACCCGCACCTTGCTTCAGCTTGTTGAGTTCGTCGGTTAAATTACTGCCGATGATTTTTGTATTGACGTGATTTTTTTCTTCCAGCGTTTTCGACAATACGATTTTTCTGGCATTTTTATACCAGCGCGAATGTTCAATATCGTGTCGAGTGGGATTGGGCTTATCTGCCGCAGTGGGCCAATACGATTCCATCATCTGGTAAGTATTGCGTCCGTACAATGCAGTGTCGGTCTGCTGAATCCTTTGCTCCACATATTCAAATAAATCGTCGCCAAGGCTTATCCAGCCCAGGCTAGCCATGCCTTCATCGGTCGAGGCGACAAAACCATCCAGTGACACATGTACAAACGAAACAATTTTTCTCATGATTTTCTTCTTGATTAAACTTTTGATAAATAGCCTGCAAGACGCGCCAGTGTCTGTTTGCCGCCCTCGATGGCGCCAAATTCCGTGACAACGAGTTCACGCTCGGCAGGGGTATCGAACACCCCGCGCATGGTCACACGCGTCTGCTTGCCCAGCGCCTCGAAGGTCCAGGTCGCCACGAAATGCGTACCGGGGCCACCCTCCCTGTGGCCGCGCTGGGAAAATACGATGCGCTCCGGCTTGACGATTTCGTGGAACATGCAACTGTTGGGATAGTCGTTTCCGTCCGGACCGTGCATGACATGCTCCCATACGCCGCCCACACGAAAATCCATTTTTTCTATGGTCGTAGTAAAACCGTTCGGTCCCCACCACTGGGCCACATGCTCGGGGTTCGTCCAAGCCTCCCACACCAGTTCGCGCGGAGCATCGAAAACGCTCGAGATGACGATCTCGCAATCGGCGGCGTTACTTGCGCTTTGTGCGTCCATTTTTCTTCTCCTTTGCTTGCAGTTCTTTCAGGTAGGCGTCCAGCCGATCGAAGCTCTGCTCCCAGAACTGCCGATATTGCTCGATGAAACCAGCAGCTTCCTGCAACGGCGCCGCCTCCAGATGGCAAGGCCGCCATTGCGCCTGGCGGCTGCGCGAAATCAGGCCCGCTTTCTCCAGCACCTTGAGATGCTTGGTTACCGCTGGCGCGCTGATCTCGAACGGCGCGGCAAGCTCGGCGACGGATGTCTCGCCCGAGGCGAGCCGCGCCAGGATCGCCCTGCGGGTGGGGTCGGCGAGCGCTGCGAAGGTGGCGCTGAGTCTGTCTGGCGATATCATATAACCTATAGGTTAATTAACTTGAAGGTTAATTGTAGTGCGTGAAAGAAAATTGTCAAGCGTCGTCGCCATGTACGGGAAATTGGAGCGCCCGCTTTGTCGCGTGCCTTGGCTCAATAGGCCCGGCTACGACCTGCATCCGGCGTCCGGCGATCATCTTTCCCTGCAACGCGCTCCACGCAGGATTAATCAGCGATAAACTGCCCGAATCTGGCGCATAATCGGAAAAATCGGGGACAACGGGGAGCGACCATCGAAATGAAACACCTGAACGCTGCCCGCCCCCCGTTTCCGGCAGCCTTTTTCTACAGGCTCGTCGGGGATGCCGCCACTCCAAAACTCAGAGCACGGCAAGGGCGGAAGCGGAAATTGCGGCATCCAGAAAGAGCGCGCTGGAAAGGCTCATGCGCCCTTCCATGACCCTTCCCGTTGCCCACAACCCAGCCGTAATCGCGGCGACCAGCATGCTCAATGCGGCCCACGATAAAACATCCGAATACCATAGCAATGCGCCCGAAGCCAGCACAAGAAGCAGGAACTGCACGCCTCCGAACCAGGCAACGGCATGGCTCATGGGCGGGTCGAAAAGTCTGACTTCGGAAAGATCGAATTTCGGCTCTGGAAAACGCTGTGCGACATCATCCGGCCTCCAGCCGGGCGGCATGAACCAGATGCGCAATTTATCCGGAAAGCGGCTGCGCCAGGCATCCCTCGCCAGGTTCCGGTAGACAACCAGATTCGCCAGCACCGGATCCCAGCTTTCGAACTGCGGACGCGTGCCGTAAATGCACGGCTCTTTCCCCTCCTCGATGAAAGTTCCGAACAGCCTGTCCCAAATGATGAGCATGCCGCCGTAGTTCTTGTCGATATACGCGTCGTTCACCGCATGATGCACTCGGTGGTTGGAAGGGGAGGAAAAGATGCGGTCGAACCATCCCAGTTTCCCGACATGCTCGGTATGTATCCAGATCTGGTAGAGCAGCACGACAAGCCCTGAGGCGGCGAAAATTTCGGGCGGAACGCCGAGCAAGGCCATGGGCAGATAGAATATCCATCCCAGGATGGGGTAGGCGCTCTCCTGCCTCAATGCCGTGGCAAAATTGAAATCCTGGCTCTGGTGGTGCACAACGTGCGCGGCCCAGAGTATGCCCGTCTCGTGGGAATAGCGATGGTGCCAGTAGCCGCAGAAATCGACCAGAAGCATCGCTGCAAGCCAGCCGTACCAGTTGCTCCAGAATCCGCCGTTAAATAGCGCCACTTTCGAATAAACCAGGGTATAAATGCCGATCTGGAAAATTCCGGTGAACACCAGCGTGATCTGGCTCAATATGCCCTGGCTCAGGTTGCTGATCGCGTCGTTGATCCGGTAGGTATTGCGACCCCTCGCCCGCCCATATGCATATTCGGCCATGATCATCAGGCCGAAAACGGGAAAGGCATAGACGATCATTTTTTCCATATCGGTTCGAGTGCGATGAGAACAGCCTATTGAATCACCCGGAGGATTTCCGGTCAAGAAAAAGCCGAACATGGGTTCGGCTTCGATTTGGTGGCCAAGGGCGGAATCGAACCACCGACACAAGGATTTTCAGTCCTCTGCTCTACCGACTGAGCTACTTGGCCGAATTTGCAATTTTAAACTTTGCAGGGGCATTCAGTCAAGATTAGAAGAGGTAGTCGAAGACCATCTGGGTGGCGCCGAAGAGGACGGCGATCACTACGCCGAGGATGATGGCGCCGAACATCAG
>JAIELH010000034.1 GCA_019753125.1 Gallionellaceae bacterium
CATAGAGCCATGAATGTCGCTGTTTACATGGAGAATTTCTGTTTTTGCGCTGTAAGTAATATGCTCGCCGCGCACTTCATCAAGCTCGCGCTTGACGCGCGCACGCACGTAGAAATCCACCGTTTCGGCGCGCGCGTCATATTCGATGCGCTCCCCATAACCTTCCACATATTCGTCCAGCCCTTCACGCTTTTGCCGGAAACTGGCGGTATCGCCATAGACCGTGCAGCGCTTGTAGCCTTCCTTGTCCTGCGTCACGACGATTTTGTTGCCGCGTATCAGCATCGTCCCCTGGGTAAGCTGCACGTTGCCGGTAAAGGTGCTGGTCTGCTGCGCATCGTCCACCAGCACCTGGTCGGCCTCCATATGCACCGGCTTGTCGCTGTCGGCGCGCTCGGCAAAGCAGGTTGTTGCCCAGAGCGGCAACAAGACAATCGCCACCAGAAGTTTATTTTTTAATGGGCACATGTACGCTTCTAACATTGGAAAGCAATTTCAGGGTGCGCGCCTTGTTGTCCATGATCAGGCCTGTGGCATGTATGGTGTTATGCGCATCCACCAGGGTGACGGCACGGTCCGTTTTCGCCAAATCAAGATCCGGAATGACATGCAGGTACTCGGTTTGCAGCGTAAGCTCGCTTTGTTCCGCGCTAGCCTCGCGCAATACCTCGACATCCTCATGCAGGAACACCTCGTCTCCCTTGCCTGAAACGATACCGCGTTTGGCGACGGTGTGTATCGCCGGCCGCCCGGCGGACAGCGTGGTAATGCGCGGCACTTCCAGTACGGTGCTGTCGTCATCCGCATAATGCAGCATTTTTTTTGCGTTCATGATGAAGTGCGGCGCACCCTGTTCATTCATTTTGACGGCGGAAAAATTCTCCATGATGGCATCCGGGACATGGTTTTTGCCGCTGTCCGGCCTGGCGGATTCGGGCCGTACCTGCTGGTTCAGCCAATAGGTGGCGCCCAGCAAACCGAGCAAGGGCAGCAGCGGCAACCAGTGGCGTACACGCGAGGCAAGAGTCATTTCAGGTAGGGGGCAAGTTGCGCATCCAGCGTGCCCTGTGCCGACATGATCAATTCGCACGCTTCGCGCACCGCGCCGTGGCCGCCGCCACGCTGCGTGATGTAGGCGGAATGCGCGCGCACCAGTTGCGGGGATTCCGGCACGGTGATCGCCAGCCCGACATGGCGCATCACGGCAAGGTCGACCACATCGTCACCCATATAGGCGGCCGCCTCGCGTGGCAGCTTGAGTTTATTGAGCAGATGCAGCATCGTTTCCAGCTTGTTTTCCACGCCCTGAAAAACATGCGCGACGCCCAGATTTTGCGCGCGTGCTTCGACACAGCGGGAAGTGCGCCCGGTGATGATGGCTATCTCGACCCCGCTGGCCTTGAGCATCTTCATGCCATGCCCGTCCAGCGAATTGAAGCGTTTGAATTCCTCGCCGGAATCGGACAGATACAGCCCGCCATCGGTCATCACGCCATCCACATCGAAGGCCATCAGGCGAATCAATTTTGCGCGATTTTCCAGCATGATTTTCCTTAATGTCACCGTAGGGTGGGCACGGCTTCATGTGCTCACGCGTACTTTACGGCGTAGGCAAGAAACCCGCCCCCCTCAAATCACTTTTGCATGCAGCAGGTCATGCACATTCAGCGCCCCGACCAGCTTGTGTTGTTCGTCCACCACCAGCATCTGGCTGATATTGTATTGCTCCATGATCTGCACCACCTCGGCGGCCAGCGCATCCGGACCGATGCAGCGCGGATTGGCGGACATCACGCTACGCACCGGCGTGGCGTTGATATCCAGCTTCTTTTCCAGCGTGCGGCGCAGATCGCCGTCGGTATAGATGCCCAGCACATGCTGTTCGGCGTCGACGATGGCGGTCATACCCAAGCCTTTTTTGGAAATTTGCAGGATCGCGTCGCCCAGCGTCGCATCCATGCCTACCACGGGCAGGCGTTCGCCGCTGCGCATGATGTCGCGCACATGGGTGAGCAGCCGCCGCCCCAGGCTGCCGCCGGGATGCGAACGGGCGAAATCCTCGGCGCCGAACCCCTTCGCGTCGAGCAGCGCCATCGCCAGCGCATCGCCCAGCGCCAGCGCTGCCGTGGTGCTGGTGGTGGGCGCCAGCCCCATCGGACAAGCTTCCTTGTCCACATGCATGTCGAGGTGCACGTCGGCGGCCTGCGCAAGGTTCGATTTCGGATTGCCGGTCATGCTGATCAGCTTCGCCCCTTGACGCTTGATCACCGGCACGATAGTCATCAGCTCCTGGCTTTCGCCGGAATACGACAGCGCGATGATGACATCTTCGCTGGTAATCATGCCGAGATCGCCATGGCTGGCCTCGGCGGGATGCACAAAATAAGCGGGGGTGCCGGTACTGGACATCGTTGCGGCAATCTTGCGCCCGATATGCCCGGACTTGCCCATGCCGCTGACGATGACGCGGCCTTCGCAGCGCAGAATTACATTCAGGGCGTTCAGGAAGTTGTCGTCCAGACGTGTTGCAAGCGCTTGCACGGCGGCCGCTTCGATGTTCAGCACTTCGCGGCCAAGCTCAAGGGCGCGCGGGTCAGCAGAGATGCATTTATTCATGCGGCGCATTATAACTTGTAGGGTAGAGTAAGGGCATCCCGATGGGCAAATAGGTAAAAATTTTGTAAACCGCACAATCTTGAGGCATTATCGGAACAAGAAAACAATTAAGCTAATAAATGGAAAGTTCACTCTCTCTCGTCCTGATCCTGCTCGCTACCGCCGTGATGGTGGTAGTGCTGTGCCGCACGCTGCATTTGCCGGCGATGCTCGGCTATCTCGCCGTCGGCATCATGATCGGCCCGCATGCCCTGGCGTGGATACCGGATGCGCCGGATACGCGGCATCTTGCCGAGTTCGGCGTGGTGTTCCTGATGTTCAGTATCGGGCTGGAATTCAGCCTGACACGCCTGATGACGATGAAGCGCACGGTATTCGTACTGGGTGGGGCGCAGGTGCTTGCAACCATGGTGCTGGTGATGGGCGGCGCGGCGCTATTCGGGCTGGATTGGCGCGCCGGCCTGGCGCTGGGTGGCGTGCTGGCGATGTCTTCTACCGCCATTGTCAGCAAGATGCTGGTCGAGCGCGCCGAGCTGAATCTGCCCTATGGCCAGCAGATGATGGGCGTGCTGCTGTTCCAGGATCTCGCCGTGGTGCCGTTGCTGATCATCATTCCCGCGCTGGCCTCAAATCCCGAGGATCTTTACACCACGCTTGGTGATGCGATGCTCAAGGCGGCACTGGTATTGCTGGTGCTGCTGGTGTTCGGGCAGCGCGTCATGCGGCCATGGTTCCATATCGTGGCGCGGCAGAAATCCTCGGAATTGTTCATGCTCAATGTGCTGTTCATCACGCTGGGTTTGGCTTACCTCACCGATTTGGCGGGATTGTCGCTGGCGCTGGGTGCGTTTATTGCGGGTATGTTGATCTCCGAGACCGAGTACCGCTATCAAGTGGAAGAGGACATCAAACCGTTCCGTGACGTATTGCTGGGATTGTTTTTCGTCACCATAGGCATGAAGCTCGACCTGGGCAGCGTGGCGGGAAATATCGGCTGGATACTGCTGGCGCTTGCCGGTTTGATCCTGTTCAAGGCATTGATCGTAGCCTTGCTGGCGCGCGTCTTCGAGGGAGACTGGGGCGTGGCGTTGCGCAGCGGGATCGGCATGGCGCAGGCCGGTGAATTTGGCTTCGTGTTGTTGACGCTGGCGGACGGCGCGCACCTGCTGGGCGGAGAGCCGATGCAAATCACGTTGGCGGCGATGTTGCTGTCAATGTTGGCTGCGCCATTCTTGATCCAATACGGCGAGACGATTGCACGGCATTTTTCTGCGGCGGAATGGACCAATCGCGCGATGCAAATACACCAGATTGCGATTCGCAGCATGGGCAGCAGCGGACACGTCATTATTTGCGGCTACGGGCGCAGCGGCAGCACATTGGCGCGCTTTCTGGAAAATGAAAACCTGCACTTCATCGCGCTGGATCTCGATTCGCGCCGTGTGCACGAAGCGCTGGCCGCAAAAAAAAGCGTGGTATACGGGGACGCCGCCAAACGCGAAGTGCTGATTGCCGCCGGGTTGATGCGCGCCAAGGCGCTGGTCGTCACCTACAAGGACAAACACTCCGCGCTGGCGATTCTGCGCCATGTCAAGGAATTGCGCCCCGATTTGCCGGTGGTGGTGCGCACCAACGATGACACGCATGTGGGAGCGCTGAAAGAGGCCGGCGCTGCGGAAGTGGTCGCCGAGGTGCTGGAAGGCAGTGTGATGCTTGCGTCGCAGGCATTGCTGATGGCCGGTGTGCCGCTCACGCGCGTGATCCGCCGCGTACAGGAAAGCCGCGCCCGCCGCTATGCCGCATTCAGCGGTTATTTGCGTGCTGTGCGGGATGACCTGGGGGATGCCAGCGACAATCTGCAACCCCGTTTCCTGAGTGTGCTGCTCAGAACAAATTCTGCGGCGGCAGGCAAAAAATTACGCGACACCGGCCTGGACACGCTGAATGTCGAAGTAAATGCCGTGCGCCGCCGTGGCGTGCGCGGCGCGCAGCCGAGCGAAGAAATGCTGTTGCAGGAAGGCGACGTGCTGGTGCTGCTGGGCTTGCCGGAAGCCCTGCAGCAAGCCGAAGCGCGCCTGCACAAAGGGTAAAAAAGAGCCCGCCGAAGCGGGCTTGAATGTCACGCCGGGTGAATCTAGAAACCCATACAGACTGTGTAAGGCGTGTCGTCAGCAATCAGGTTGGTTGCAATCGCGGTGCTGGCGTTCGCCGGGTCGAGAACCATCATCGAGCCGGTAGCAGTATTGCTGTCATCCATTGTAATGTCCAGTTGCTTGGCGAATTTCCCGGCAATAGCGCCGGAACAGACGATATACGAACCTTTCAATGGGCTGGGAAGGGTAATCGGATTGTTGGCGCCGCTATTGGTAATGCCGATTTTTCCGCCGACTGCATTCGAAGGTATATAGTCGGCCACAGATGTATTTGTCGACCCTGGAGCCAAACCGGCCAAACGGACTTGCTGCCAGAAGATATACGATTCATCGGTAATGGCAGTAGCGTTCCAGCTACCATCGATAACGCCGTTTCCTGTAGCGCATTTATTCGCCGCTGCCGGCGCGCAGGCCGTTGCGCCTGTTACATGAGTGCTGGCTGTGCCGATCGACGCGTCGTCGCCGGGCAGCGCTTTGAATTTATCCTGATAGCCGTAAACAAACACCGGCACATTCTTGAAGTCGGCGGCCAGATTTTTGACTTTTGCGCTGTTGATCAGCTCCTGGCCTTTCAACACGCCACCGAGCAGCAGGCCGATAATCACCAGTACGATGGCGATTTCGATTAATGTGAAACCGGATTGATCGCGTTTCATATGGCTCTCCCCTGAAAATAAAATTGTACAAATCCGCACACTGGGCCAAGCATTGAGTTTGAAACCGTCAGCGCGGAAAGGCGAGCTTCCGGCTAACGTGAAGCCCGCAACTATCTGCGGCTATCTTTACTGTGCGCGGATATTATCTCGCGCAGCTCCCTTAAGTCGGTTTCTATGATAGATAGCTGCTGGAAACTCCCGCCTGCTTGTTTGGCCATTTCGAGCTGTTCGAGCGCAGCAAGCAGATTGCCCTGCCAGACATAGCTGTAGGCTTGCGCCTGGTGCTGTTCGAGGCGTTTTCCTTGCATCGCATAGGCCTTGGCTTGCAGATTGTAAAGCGTCGTGTCGCTGGGGTGGCGGATGATCTGTTCGGCAAGCAGCTTGACTGCGGCTCCCGCCTGATGGCTTTGCAGCAGCAGGTTGGTATAGTCATAGATCAACGCGCGATGCTGCGGAAAATTCTGTACTGCACCCCGGTAAAATGCCAGCGTATCGGCATTATTT
>JAIELH010000005.1 GCA_019753125.1 Gallionellaceae bacterium
TGGATATTGCGCTTTACCGGTTTGAGCATCGGCAACCCGCCTGTTGAAAAGTGGAAAGTGAAGAAGGACGGCGGTCAGTTTGACCAGTTCGCCGGCGCCACGATCACGCCCCGTGGCGTGGTAAAGGCCATCCGTGAAGGGCTGGAATATTTTGAGGCACACAAGGCGCAAATGCTGGATCCTGATGCTCCCAAGGCGCCGATGAACGATCATGGCGCAGGCCACAAAGAATAAATAGTGATGAAAATCGCCTGCACCAGATCGTTCCCTCACCCCCGCTCCCCCTCTCCCAGAGGGCGAGGGGTACGGTTCGTCGCTACGCGAGACTTACAATTTCTGGAGGGACACTAAATGGCAACACAATACAAAACCATCGTTAAGGATGGATTGTGGGACAACAACGGCGTACTCGCGATGCTGCTGGGCTTGTGCCCAACGATGGCTATGACGACCAGCGCCACGAACGGGCTGGGTATGGGGCTGGCAACGGCGGTGGTGATGGCCGCATCAGGCTTGCTGGTATCGATATTCCGCAGCTACATCACCCAGGAAGTGCGCATCCCCGTTTATATCCTGATCGTCGCCGCGATGGTGACGCTGGTGGATCTGTGCATGAATGCGTGGATGCACGAGCTTTACAAAGTGCTGGGGCTGTTCATTCCGTTGATCGTATCCAACTGTCTGCCGCTGGCGCGCCTCGAAGCCTTCGCCGCCAAGGAGCCGGTATTGCCTTCGCTGATGGACGGCATCTTCATGGGCATCGGCTTCACGCTGGCGCTCACCGCGATCGGCGCGGTGCGCGAAATTTCCGGCGCCGGCACCCTGTTTTCCGACGCTTCGCTGTTGCTCGGCCCGGCCTTCAAGTTCATGGAAATGCAATTGATGTCCCCGGACAAGGGTGTGCTGATGATGATCCTGCCGCCGGGCGGATTTCTGGTTGCCGGTCTGATGGTGGTGGGCAAACGCATACTGGACGTGCGCGCCGGTAAGGCCATCCAGATGGGCGGCGCTCATAGTGCCTGATGAGGAAACAGCCATGAAGATAGGAATCGCATACGCACTGCCGCACCGTCAGGCTTGGTTCGACGTCGAACTACCCGATGGTGCCACGATCAAGGATGCCATCGAGCGTTCCGGCATTATCAAACAATTTCCGGAAATCGATCTTGAGAAAAACAAGGTCGGTGTGTTCGGTAAAGTCGCCAAGCTGGATGCCGTACTCAATGACGGCGATCGCGTCGAAATTTACCGTCCGATTATCTGTGACCCGAAGACCGTGCCGCGCAAGGCCAAGGCTGCGGACGCTGCATCCGAGGCGGAAGCAGGTTAGCCGCTACCTTATAGGGGATATTTGACTGCACACGCAGACTGCTCAATATTTGTCAGTATAGCCAAGTCTTCTGGCGGGTCTTTCTATTTGTCATGACATCTCAAGCATACGGCGCTGCCAACATTACTTGTCCTCAGGAAAGGAGTAACGGTTGGGTCATGTACGGCATGACAACTGGGGCATTCTACTTTTCCGTTATATAACCTTATGTCAGGCCACCCTTTCTCCGCATCCGGGGGAGAAAAAAAAGTTCCACTTTGCAGTGGATATTGTCTGGCAACCGGGTGGTTCATGCCTTTATGCGCGCCTCCTACTTCTGAGGATTTTTCCTCCATGCTTAAAGGTATCGGATAATCGCCGGCAGGCATGACCTTGTGGCACTCCAGGCATCTCTCATCGTTGGCGATGCTACTCTGGTATCTAGCTTTGGACTGCTGGGGCTCACTAAATACCACCTTGCCATTTGTGCCGTCATGGCAGCTCAGGCATACCATTGAAACTCCACCGGGCCGCGCCAGGCAAATCCCCTTTGCGGCTTCGCTGTTATAGGGTTTGAATGTATTGAGGTTGGCGTTTTTGCTCCACAGCGGAGCTTCGAAAACGCTGTTTTGGGTGCTGGTCGGCATGTGGCAATACGCACACAAATTAACACCCTTGAGACTCAAATCATGCTTCGATCCGAGCATCGAGCCTGCCTGAGCTACAGTTGCCGCCAATAGCAGTGAGCAAATCGCCAGTGCATGAAAACATCTGTTTGTTAGTGCATCCATGATGCCCCTTATGCGGTTCTTTACACGGTTAATTCCTATACGAGGCTGGGCTTTATATCGTTCCTTGCGATTGCACAAATACGATTCAAGCAAAAATAACTATTGAACGCCAGCAGTTGCTTGCTAGCCGGGTATGCCTATTTGTTATGGCATCTAAAGCATAGGGCGCTGCTATCGTTGTCCGCGACCAGAAAAGGAACAATCGTCGGATTATGCACGGCATGGCATGTGGTGCATTCCACTTTTCCGTTCACTAACTTCACATCAGACCACCCCTTTGTCGTATTGGGGGGAGTGTTATAGTTTGGATTCCCCGTGGGGTACGGCATGGAAATTGGATGGTCATTGCGCAAATCCGGCCCAGCCATCTTCGTCAGTGCACTCGAATAGATAGGGCCGGACGGATAGCCCGGTGGATCGGTCCAGTGGCATTTCAGGCAATCTGCGTCGGAACCCTTGCCATCTGTCGGCGATCTGAGTTTGTTGTGCTGATCTCCGTTATATGCCGCGCTGCTGGCGCCTGTGCCATCGTGGCAGCTTAGACACGCCAGCGAAATTCCGCTGGGACGCGTCGGGCAAGTTTGCGTCATGGTGTCGCTTGCATAGGGAGTGAAGGCATCGAGGTTGGTGATCTTTCTGTTCCACAGCGGAGCATCCTTAAGTCCATCTTGGGTGCTGGCGCCATGTGGCGTGTGGCAGTGTATGCAGATTTGATTGCCGTTTTGACTTAAATCATGCTTCGACCCCTTGAGGCCGGTAGCCTGAACCACTGTCGCCACCAACAGCAATAGTGGGTAAACCGCCAAGATGCGAAGATATCTGCGCATTACCGTATCCCTCATATTTATTTACAACAGCTTTTTATTTAACGGTTTCATTATATCGCTATAATTGTCCATTAAGGCAATACGTTACAAGTCCAGCGGCCATGGTAAGCCGACGAGTGGTCAAAATAACCTACTTTTGTTATTTTTACAGCAGCTTTCATCCCATCTTTGAGGTACTGGAAAATCTGGATTCGCGCATTGATTGAATCGACCACATAAATCCTGTCGCCACGGTTGATGTAAATTCCGGTGGGTAGCCAAAACATGCCCGGCTTTCGCCCCATCTCCCCGACAAACAGCAAAAGCCTGCCTTCCGGGTTAAAAATCTGGAAATTGTTGAATGCGGCATCCACCACGTAGATATTGTTGTCGGAATCTACGGCAATTCCCTTGGGGCGGTTGAAATTACCGAAAAAATTACCGAGTTGCCCGAATGCACGAATGTGCTTACCCTCCATATCAAAAATCTGGATGCGGTAATTACCGGAATCCACTACCAGTAGATTGCCTCTTACATCCAGCGCGAGGCTGGCCGGGTAGTTCAGTTGGCCTAGATCCTCGCCGCGCTCACCGAAGTCGAACAAGTGCTTGCCTTCCAAATCGTACACCACGATGCGGTGCCGGGTGGTGTCAGCCACATACAAACGGTTGTGCGCCTCGTCAATGGCAAGGCCGATGGGCCGATCGAGCGCCTCTTTTTTGCCGAGAGACATCAGGGGGCTGCCTTCCGGGCTGAACACCAGCACTTCCTTGCGCATGGAATCGGCGACGAAAACCCGTCCACGCTTATCGAGATCGATTTCTGTCGGGCTTACCAGATCGTCCCGTAGTATGCGTACCTCTTTTGCATTGAGATCGAATACCACAACGGCATGCATCTTGATATCGGTTACGTAGATGAGGTTGCCGTCGGCGGAAGCGGCCACACCGGATGGCCTCTTCAAATGCAGGCCGCTCTGCTCCTCGTACAACCACGACTTTAAGGAGCCCTTGCCAAAGTCATCTTGCCCGCTGTATTCGGCCAGGAAACGAATGCGCGGTTGCTCAGGCGGTGACGGCCACACCAGGCTGTCAGCTTCCTCTTTTTGTGCCGGCTGGTTTGCGGCACAACCGAACAGGCCAAGCAAGGCCGCACCCAGGCAGGCAAGCATCGCATTACGAAAATAATTAAACCACTGTAGCTTGGTTTTTTTATAGGCCATGTTGCAGGGGTGATTTATCAAATATTCCGGTAGCCAGACATAAATCCTGCCAGGCCTTGGCTTTCTCCGATGGGCTGCGCAGCAGATAGGCGGGATGGTAAGTGATAATCAGCGGGATGCCGCGATAGTCATGCGGCATGCCGCGCAGATTGCCGAGGGTGGTTTCGCGTTTTAGCCCATTCGAAGAAGTTGGCGGATATTCGCTGCCTTTGGCATCATTCATTTTTAGCAGCGCCATCGCGGCGGTCTTGCCTAACGCGACGATCAGTTTAGGCTGAATCAGCGCAATCTGGCGTTGCAGATACGGCAGGCACTGCGCAATTTCTTCCGCTGTTGGAGCGCGGTTGCCGGGTGGGCGGCATTTGACGATGTTGGCGATGTAAACATTTTTGCCGCGCTTGAGTTTGATCGCCAGCAGCATGTTGTCGAGCAGTTGGCCCGCCTGTCCGACAAATGGCTCGCCGCGCGCGTCCTCTTCCGCTCCCGGCCCCTCGCCGACGAACAGCCACTCGGCCTTCTCGTCTCCGGTGCCGAACACTGTCTGCGTGCATCCGGCGCGCAGAGCGCAAGCGGTGCAGTCGTACACTTTTTTCTTGAGCTCGGGCCAGTCGAGATTGGCAAGCGCATCTTCAATTGTTGTGGAAGGAGGAGGTGTAAGTTCTTCCATTGTGCCCGGGGCTGTTTCTGTAATGCTCGCCACCGGTTGCCCGGTATCGGCTGCATTTCTTCCCGAACTGCTTGCCGGAACAGGCTCTGCCGGTTGTTCTGCGAGTGCTGGCGCATTGCGCCGTTGCCATAGCGGATACAGGTTCAGCTCGCGCAACATCGCTTCGTTTCTATCCATGGTGTCCACCTGTCAGGCTGTGCGCCATCACCAGCGCATCCTCGCTGCCTGTATCGTTCCGGTAATAATTGTGCCGCACGCCGATCTCGGTAAACCCTGATCTGCGATACAGCGCGACCGCGGCAAGATTGGACGGGCGCACTTCGAGAAATACGCGCTTCATATTCCTGCCGCGCGCCACAGCCAGCATCTCGTTCAGCAGTGCGCGCCCCAGTCCCTTGCGCTGCGCTGCTTTCGCCACACCGATGTTGAGCAGTTCGGCTTCATCGACGCCCGGCATCAGGATCGCATAACCGCGTATCGCTGTGCCATCATCATCCACGCAGCACAGATAGCCGCTGTTCAGCGCATCGATAAAGTTTCCGCATGTCCACGGAAAACGCTGCACTGCCTGCTCGATAGCCAGCACCGCATCCACGTCGTCAGGCGTCATCGCACGGATTTGCAGGGGCGCGGCATGCTGTTTTATTTCAGTGCGTTCGTTGGTTTTCAGCGCCACCTTGTCGCGCAGGTACAGCGGCAGGGCTTGTGCCGCATCCATGCCGCGACCCTGCGCGAATTGGGCCGCGCCCAATGCGGCGATCGCCCCGGCCTGCGGCACGGCAGCGCCGTCTGTCCCTTGCAATTGTCCCGCATAATGCGCATTCAACTTGTCACGATGCGCAAGGAAGCCGCTGCCCGCGCCGAACCAGCCGTTGCCGGGTATTGCCGGTGCGTCTTCCGGCTTGCACAGACAGGGTTCGCTTAGCGTTGTCCATGCGCCGTCGCATTGTTCGTAGGCCGCATGATAAATCTCGCCCATGCGTGCATCGAGCGCCGCGATCACACGCGGCTTGCCGGAAGCCTCGGCCAGTGCCTGTAACGTGCATACTCCAGCCACC
>JAIELH010000041.1 GCA_019753125.1 Gallionellaceae bacterium
AACCGTTGTAGTTGTTGTTGTAGCTAGCTCATTTTCGTCAATGGATTGTTTCGATTTTAAAGTGGTTTTGAGTTGTTTACGACGATTTGTTGATGTGCCTGAAGCTTTTTTACTGTTTAAAGAAGAAGCGGCGGCGGCAGCGGAGTCGCTCGAAGAACAGGCGCAGAACCTGGCGGTGTCGGTGGGCACGTTCAAGGTGGACAGCTCATCCGGCAGCATGGCCGTGGCGCGCCGCGCTTCGGCTCCGGTTGCCCGCGCTCCCCAGCATGCTGCTCCGGTTGCCAAGGCAGCGCCAAAGGCACTGGCCAAACCGGGAGCCAAGCAGCAGGGTGGTGGCGATGATGAGGATTGGGAAGAGTTTTGATACCGTGGTAGGGAACTGTGCCCCTGCTGCATTTTCGTTGTGCCCGTAGTGGGCTTGTCCACCCTGTCGGGCGAGCTTTGCATAGCCATTCGACCAGGCCACCAAAATACGGTAGCCAAGCCGCTGGTTAAGCCCGATCTACATTTAGTTCCGGTTAGTCCGGCTTAGGATGCTATGAACGATAATCTTCAGTCCAGCGCCGGACGCGACCGTGAATTCATTTTCACGGGCAAGGACTTCGAGCGGGTGCGGCAATTGATCTATGACCATGCCGGCATTTCGCTTAACCCGTCCAAGCAGGATATGGTGTACAGCCGTCTGGCGCGCCGCCTGCGCGCGACCGGCATCAACAATTTCAAGGATTATCTGGCGTTGCTGGAAAGCAACAATGAGGCGGAATGGGAGGCGTTTGTAAATTCGCTGACCACTAACCTGACGTCATTTTTCCGCGAACCGCATCATTTTCCGTTGCTGGCGGAACATGCCCTGAAACATAAGGGGCGGCATCCCATCGCGCTGTGGTGTTCGGCCTCCTCAACGGGCGAGGAACCTTATTCGATGGCGATGACGATGGTGGACGCCTTCGGCAGCTTCACGCCACCCGTCACGATCATTGCGACCGATCTGGACACCAATGTGCTCGCCAAGGCGGAAGCGGGGGTTTATCCGCTCGAGCGTGTCGAGAAGCTTTCCGGTAATCTGGTAAAGCGCTTCTTTCTCAAGGGGACAGGTTCGCATGCAGGTTTTGTGCGGGTAAGGCCGGAATTGCGTGCGCTGATCACTTTCCGGCAGGTGAATTTGCTCAGCGATGACTGGCATGTACGCGGGCCGCTGGATGCGATTTTCTGCCGCAATGTGATGATCTATTTCGACAAGGCGACCCAGCTCAAGATACTGGAGCGGTTCGCGCCGTTGTTGCAGCCGGACGGCCTGTTGTTCGCCGGCCATTCGGAGAGTTTTCACAATGCCGGGCATGTGTTCAGCTTGCGCGGCAAGACGGTATATGAATTGGCCAAACATAAATTGCATGGGCATCATCCTCATGCGCCAAAATGACCCGGTCATTTTAACGGCAGCCTGGACAGGAATGTTCCGCTATGACTGATCACGGTTTCGAAGAGGTACTGGCGCCGAATTTGTATTTTGACCGGCAGCATAATTCCGAGGCGGCCAAGATATTGCCCGGCGAATATTATGCGACAGCGCGTGATATGCTGCTGGTGACAGTATTGGGATCCTGTGTGTGCGCCTGCGTTCGCGACAAGGAAAACGGCATCGGCGGCATGAACCACTTCATGCTGCCGGACGCCGGACAAGACCAGAATAATCCGCTGGGCGAATCGGCGCGTTACGGCGCTTATGCGATGGAGATATTGATCAACCAATTGCTGAAGATGGGCGCAAGGCGCAGCAATTTCGAGGCGAAAGTTTTTGGCGGTGGCGCAGTGCTGCGTGGTTTTACGGTCTCCAATGTCGGTGAGCGCAACGCCGAGTTTGTGATGAAATTTCTGAAGACCGAAAAAATTTCCGTCGTTGCGCAGGATTTGCTCGATATTTACCCGCGCAAGGTGTATTACTTCCCCCGTACCGGCCTGGTCAGGGTGAAGAAGTTGAAACAGGTGCATAACGACACGATCATCAATCGTGAATCCGAGTACAAATCGCGGTTGCTTTATTCGAAAATGGAAGGCGATGTGGAATTGTTTGTCTGATTGGCATTTGCCGGGCTTATTCATGTATATGAGAAAGTTGCTTGATTAAGAGAGAGTATGAAAAATCAAAAGATCAAAGTGCTGGTGATTGACGATTCCGCGTTGATCCGCAGCGTGATGAAAGAAATTATCGATCGCGAGAAAGACATGGAGTGCGTGGGTTCGGCTCCCGACCCGCTGGTGGCGCGCGAGATGATCAAATCGCTCAATCCGGACGTGCTGACGCTGGATGTGGAAATGCCCAGGATGGACGGGCTGGATTTTCTGGAGCGGCTGATGCGCTTGCGCCCGATGCCGGTCGTGATGGTTTCGACGCTGACGGAGCACGGCTCCGATATCACTTTTCGCGCGCTGGAGCTCGGTGCGGTGGATTTTGTTTCCAAGCCGAAGATGGATATCGCGCGCGGCATGGAAGAATATGCGATCGAGATCACCGACAAGATCAGGGCTGCCGCACTGTCGCATGTGCACCCTAAGAAGGCGGCAGCGTCAATGGTAATACAGGAGAAATTTTCCGCCGACGCGATTCTGCCCAGCGTCGCGGGACGTTTTTCCACGACGGAAAAACTGATCATCATCGGCGCGTCGACCGGCGGCACCGAAGCGATCAAGGATGTGCTGACCCGCCTGCCGGCCGATGTTCCCGGCATACTGGTGACCCAGCATATGCCGGAAAATTTCACCAAGTCGTTTGCGGAACGGTTGAACAGCCTGTGCAAGATTTCGGTCAAGGAAGCGGTGCATAATGAGCGGGTATTGCCGGGCCATGCCTACATCGCGCCGGGGCATTCGCACCTGCTGCTCAAACGCAGCGGCGCGAACTACATGACCGAACTGAGCCAGGGGCCGCCGGTGAACCGCCACCGCCCGTCGGTTGACGTGTTGTTTCGTTCGGCGGCCAATGTCGCAGGAGCGAATGCGCTGGGCATTATCCTCACCGGTATGGGCAAGGATGGCGCGCAAGGCCTGCTCGAAATGAAGAATACCGGGTCGCATACCATCGCGCAGGACGAGGAGAGTTGCGTGGTTTTTGGCATGCCGAAAGAGGCGATCGCCGTCGGCGGGGCTTGTGAGGTATCGCCGTTGCAGAATATCGCCCGCCGCACGTTGGACTACCTGGCTACGCATAGCGGTAAAGGTAATCGGGTTTGAAACAGGTTCTAAATTTATTGGGAGAAAACCATGGCACTTGAAACGAAGATTCTAAACGACGTTGGGCGCATCACGATGCATGGGCGGTTTGATTTTCAGATACACAGGGATTTCAAGGATGCCTATACCCCGTTCCTTGAAAATGCCGCCGTGAAGCAGGTCGAGATCGAGATGAGCAAACTGGATTATCTGGACAGCTCGGCGCTGGGTATGCTGATGCTGTTGAATGAACGTGCGAAAGCGGTCAATAAATCGGTTGTATTGACCAATCCTTCGGGTGTGGTTGAGCAGGTGTTGGCAGTCGCCAATTTCGGGCGTTTGTTTACAATCAGGAAGGGCGCCTGATTGTTTGTTACCGGAGGGTTTGTTCGAAAGTGACGCATGAGAACATCGTGGCGCGACATGCCGTTGCACATCAAGCTGAATCTGCCGATACAGCTTGTTCTGCTGGCGTCGATGCTGGTTGCGCACCTGTTTTTGATGGACAGGTTCGAGTCGGAGATGTTCGAGGATGTCGGGTCGCGGATAAAGGGTAGCGCAACCCAGTCGTTGCTGGCGCTCAATACGATGATGCTCAACGGCTCGATCAAGGATCGGGCCAGCCGCGCGATATTTCTCCAGAAGATGTCGGCGCAGGAAGGGGTCGAGCATTTTCATCTGATACGTGCCGATGCAGTGCGCAACCAGTTCGGCGAAGGTCTGGAGGCGGAGCAGGGGGCCGATGAGCTGGATCGGCTGGCCGCAGCATCGAAACTCCCGCAGACCGAAATAACCCGCGATGGGAAGCGCACCCTGCGGGTAGTGGTGCCGTTCACCGCCAGGCAGGAGTTTTATGGGACCAACTGTTTGCAGTGCCATCATGTGCCGGAGGGTACGGTGCTTGGCACGGTGAGCCTGACGCTGAATCTGGAGCCCGAATATATAAAAATCCGGAAAGTCAGACTGGTGCTGATTGCCGGACAGATAGCGCTGCAACTGCTGCTGTTGTTGCTGATCGACCGCTTGATCCGCAGCGTTATCAGCCCTATCGTGGATTTGAAAAAGGTCATGCAGCAAGTCGGAGAGAGCAATGACTTTTCGAGGCGCGCAGAAGAATCCGGAACGGATGAGACCGGCCAGATCGCGCAGGCATTCAATAAATTTCTGTCCCATATCGAAGATTTGCATCGTCAAGTATTCGAAAAAATATCGGCGCTCCAGAAATATCACGACCAGAAAGAAGAAGATTTGCGTGTAGGCCGCATTGTCATGTCCGGTATCGCCGGGGCACAGGACAATCCCGATCCTGCGGTCAGGTCAAAAATCAATTCCACCAAAGGCTGTAGCGGCGACCTTGTCCTGGTTTCGCGCACCCCTGCGGATGTCTTGCATATCGTGTTGGCGGATACATCCAGCCACGGGGCGATCGCCGCGATGAACCTGTTGCCGCTGGGCCTGATTTTCGATGCGATGTCGAAGAAAGGGTTTGCGATTCAGCGCATCGCCGAAGAGATAAACTCAAAGATACACAGCCTGATGCCGGAGGATCGCTGCATTGGAGCGGCGCTGATTGCGGTCGATTTTCGCGAGCAGGTCATCGAGGTGTGGAATGGCGGTGTGCCTGCGCCGATGCTGGTGGATCGGGATGGCACAGTCCTGCATGAATGGCCATCGTACAACCTGCCGCTGGGGATACTGGATGATGAAACGTTCAGTTCCGAAGTGGAGGTTTTTCATTACGATAAAGAGTGCCAGCTATTCGTGTTTTCGAATGGCTTGCCGGAAGCAAGGTCGCCGGAGGGAGAGCAATTCGGGAGTGCGCGTGTTGCACGGGTATTTCAGAACGCAAAGCCGGATTGCCGTTTTGACGAGTTGTTGAACTTGCTCGATAGCCACATACAAAACCAATCTGAATGTGATGACATTTCCCTGGTCATGGCGGATATCGCCTTGGTGGAAAAACTGGAAACGCCGGAGCATCATGTCGAGCAACACAAATATGAAGCGTCAGACAGCCCTTGGCGCATCGCAATCAGCCTGGGGGAGGGCGAACTGAAATATCTGGATACGGTGCCGTTGCTCACGCAGATCGTCGGTAAAATACATATGACTGCCGAGCACCATTCCGCTTTGTATGTCATTCTGAGCGAACTGTTCAACAACGCGCTGGATCATGGAGTCCTGCAACTGGATTCTGCGATCAAGCACGGGCCTGACGGATTCGAAGAATTCATGCATCTGCGCGAGCGCAAGTTGCGTTCGTTGACCAGAGGATCGATCGACATCGAGATCGAAAAAGTGTTGATCGAAGGGAACAGCGGCATAAAAATCCGGGTGGTCGATAGCGGCAGCGGGTTCGACTTTACGGCGCTTCCGGCAGACGCCTTGAATGACGTCGGGCAGGCCCAGCATGGCCGCGGCATCGCCTTGATAAAAAATCTTACCAGCAAGCTGGTGTACGCGGGGCGGGGCAATGATGTTACCGCATACTATATTTGCTGACGCAGGCTTCACCAGAAACCGTATGAACCAATCCTCTTTTTTGAAACCAACCGTTCTGGTCGTGGACGACACGCCGGAGAACATCGATGTGCTGCGCGGGGTGTTGGCCGCAGACTA
>JAIELH010000033.1 GCA_019753125.1 Gallionellaceae bacterium
GCACATGCAGCTACGCAAGATCGTCAAGAATCGCGGTCACTTTCCGAGCAATGAGGCCGCCAGCAAGCTGCTCTATCTGGCCTTGCGCAATATCGAGAAAGATTGGAAGATGCCACCGATTACATGGAAGCAGGCCGTCAACCAGTTCGCCATCCTGTTCGGCGAACGCTTCACGAACGGCTTGCACTGAGATTTTTTAAACCGACCTCAGCACACAAAACTTCGGACACCTCCGGGGTTCAAGTCGACACCACCAAAAAAATCGTGAACATCCGCACCAGACGTAGCTTTCGGAAAATCGACACACTTTTAACCGGACAGTAGTGATGGCTTATAACAAGGCACTTCCGTTTGCCGTACCACCCCACATTGCTGTCACTTGCCTCTTGTGCCTTGCTTGGATCCTGCCCGGCTTGATCGGCCACGATCCCTGGAAGCCTGATGAAGCCTACAGCTTTGGTTTGGTATATCACATCTTGCAAGGTGGCGATTGGGTAGTGCCTGCCCTCGCCGACGAGCCGTTCATGGAAAAACCGCCACTCTATTATCTCAGCGGGGCCCTGTTTGCGAGGATATTTTCCCCCGTATTGCCGTTGTACGAAGGTGCCATGCTGACCAGCGGATTCTACATGGCGCTCACTTTTCTATTTATCGGCCTTAGCGGGCGCGAACTGTACGGCAAGGAAAGCGGCTTGATCGCGCCAATAATACTTCTTGGTTGTATCGGATTGCTGATTCGCGCACATCAGCTCATCACCGATGTGTCGTTGCTTACTGGGTTTTCCATGGGACTCTACGGACTTGCCCTCAGTTTACGGCGTCCGGTTTGGGCGGGACTCTGGCTTGGCACTGGCGTAGGTGTCGGCTTTATGTCCAAGGGGTTGATTGCACCGGGCGTGCTGGGCATCCTCTCACTGCTCCTGCCGGGGTTATTCCAATCTTGGCGTAACCGCGGTTACGCTGTTTGCCTGTTGGTCGCGCTTGTGGTCGCAACGCCGTGGCTCACGATCTGGCCGCTAGCGCTGTACTATCGTTCGTCAGCGCTATTTGTCGAGTGGCTCTGGCTTAACAATCTTGGAAGCTTTATTGGATTCGTTCAGTTGGGCGGGACGGAGGGCGGGCATGCCTTCTACCTTAAGCTTCTCCCCTGGTACGCATGGCCCGCATTGCCCTTGGCATTATGGGCGCTTTGGAAGAACAGGGGCATGGTCTCAAATGCGCCGGGCGTCCAATTACCGCTCATCGCATTCTTGGTGATGCTGCTGGTTTTGAGTCTTGCGGCAAACTCCCGGGAATTGTACGCCCTACCAATATTGCTGCCGATTTCGTTGCTTGCCGCTGCATCGCTGGAAACACTTCCGAGCGGCGCAGCCGGTGCACTGAACTGGCTGGGCATCGTGGTTTTCGGATTGATCGCGGTGCTGCTGTGGCTCGGTTGGATGGCGCTGATGACCAATCACCCGGCCGTGATTGCGGCGTTCCTGGAGAATTACCAACCGGGTTTCAAAGGCAAATTCAGCAGCCTAACCTTTGGAATCGCGCTAACGTACACCGTGCTGTGGTTTGTGGCAGTGTGTCGCAGCCACCGCTCCAACCTCCAAATCGTCGTCAATTGGGCGTGTGGTGTAACGCTAATTTGGGCGTTGGCAATGACGCTCTGGCTGCCCTTCCTCGACGCCGGCAAAAGCTACCGTTCAATGATTGCATCACTGCAGCAGGCATTGCCGCCAAAGTATCATTGCATTTCCAGCCGCACCCTGGGGGAAGGGCAGCGTGCAATGCTTGAGTATTTTGCAGGAATCATTACGTTCCGGATGGAAATCCCAGGCAGAAATAAAAATTGCGATCTGTTGCTAACCCAGGATGGCGGACGGAGCCCAGGCATCCCGGAAGGAACTTGGGAAAAGATATGGGAAGGCAACCGGCCAGGGGACAAAGTTGAACGGTATCGATTATATCGACGCATCGACTACCTGGCAGGTTATTGATAGGAAAAGCGGCTCTTCGCGTATTTGTGTGAGTAGATTTGACGCTTTTTAGAGGGCTGCAGGGGCTTCCCCTGATTTCACAGACACTTTGACGTCGGCGCGTCGCTGGGGTTACAACGGCATGGCGCTTGGGCCCACGATCAAGATCGTGATGACCGGCCAAGGCCCTTTCGTCCCCGTCGAGATGGACGGCATGTTCACGGTGGTCAAGGTGTGTGAGAGGTGGGCGCGCGGCGCCGACAAGATCCGACTTGGTCAGACACTGTCTTCAGATCAAGTCCAGACTACTATAGCTCACGAGGAAATTTGGGCCGTGCTCGCCTACCTCAAGAGCACATGGCCCGACAAAATCCAAATATCTTGATCTAGATCAAACAAGCCCGCTCCGCCTCATGTAAGACTTAACCGAAAAAAATCGGGAGGTTGCCCCTGTTTTCAAGACATGACAAGGAACGGTAAATTTTTTCACGGCCATGAAGTTAGTTTTCCGAAAAGACGATAAAGAGGTATCACGCCAGCCGCGTAATTTGCGGCGCATCGGCCGCTGGCTCATTGTGGCGTGGATTGCCTTCTGGCTCGTCACCGTAATCCAGCCTTGCTGCGGAGGTCTCACGATACCGGTCGGCGGCGATAAAGATATCCACATTTACTCTAATTTACTCTCGGTCCACGATCTTCCTCCTCTTGGCGACAGTGATGCAAGCAAGCATCACGACGAGGACGGCTCGCCGTGTCAAACCTATGTCGGTACGCAACCGGTGCTGCAGGCCGCCGCTGCGACGCCATGCAACCGTCCCGCCAATCCTGAAACAGTGGTAGCCACTGCGACAGACGTTGACAGACGTTTTCTCCGTGGGCGCTTTCGTGCCGGAGCGGAATGGTCTGTCCCATCCTCTCGTCCCACCCCCCTTTACCCCTTCTTTCCACCTGCGCACGCAGCGGCTGCTGATCTAGGCCGCGCGTCCTCAAGCGCGACGGCGCTGTCAAGGTCCTCGGGGTTCGTGCCCGGGATTGCGATCCGCGCCGGCATCGCAAACTTCAGGAATACGAAGTAGCCGCCGCGCCCGGCAACGGACGCGCGGCAAATGCCACTCAACCCTAAAGGAGATGGATCATGTTCATGCAAGTCTTCCGATGGACCGTAAAACTTAGCGGGCCTGTTGTCATTGCTGCTTCCATGCTTCTATCGGCCAATGCCCATGCAGTGCCGAGCTTCGGGCGGCAGATAGGCATGGACTGTTCAGGCTGCCACACGGTTTTCCCGGAGCTGAATTCGTTTGGACGTCAGTTCAAATTGCGCGGTTTTACCCTGGGCAACGCGCTGGATGACAAAAAATTTCCCTTGAACCTACCCCTGTCAGCCACGGCCGTGGCATCCCGAAATTCGACCAGCAACACAAACACACCAGGTGCGATGCTGGAGAATTTTCCGCGTGATGCTCAGACCGTCCTGCAGACCGCAGGCCTCTACTACGGCGGCAGGATCGCCGGAAATTTTGGCGCCCTGGTCCAATACAACTACGACGGGATCGAACACACTAGCAAGATCGAGATGGCCGACATCCGCTACGCGAACAGCACTACCTTCGGGAATGGCAAGGAGCTGATCTACGGCCTCACTCTGAACAACAACCCGACGATTTCAGACATCTTCAATACAACCCCGATGTGGAGCTTTCCGCATCTGATGTCCGATGTCGCCGTGATGCCGGCTGCCAAGACCCTGGTGGATAACTCCCTGTTCGCCCAGGTCGGTGGCGTGGGTGTATACGGATACTGGAACAATCTCCTGTACGGGGAATTGGCGTTCTACCGCAGGGCCACCAAAGGATTGTTCCGGCCATTCAGCAGTGGTGTGGATATCACGAATGTTGTCGATGGCTATGCGCCATATTGGCGTTTTGCCCTGCAGCGTGAAGCGGGCGCGCATAGCTGGATGGTGGGGACGTATGGCATGATGGCCGATGTCTTCCCGGATGCAGGCAATCCGTTCGGTGCAACCAACCGCTTCAAGGATCTCGCACTGGATGGGCAATACCATTACAGCGCCGGCGACCATAGCCTTTCCACGCACGCCACCTGGATACGCGAAAAACAGGAGTGGAACGCGAGCCTCCCGCTCGGCCTGACCTCCAACCCTTCCGCCACGCTGAACACCTTCAGGAGTGACGTGCATTATTTCTACAAGCACCAGTGGGGCGGCGGGATTCAGTACTTTTCGACCTGGGGCGATGCCGATGCCATGAGATACAACACCGGACAAGCGGTCATGGGCAGCGCCACGGGCAGCCCCAACACCAAGGGCTGGGTGTTCGATCTCAACTATCTGCCCTTGCAGAACATCAAGTTGGGGGTGCGCTACACGCGCTATGACAAATTCAACGGCGACAGCACCAACTACGACGGGATGGGCAGGAACGCCAGGGACAACAATACGGTGTTCTTATATGGATGGTTCATGTTCTGAGATGTCAGCAACCAGGGGGGTGACACCCCGTTACTTTTGGGATCGCTCTTTTTTCAACCTTAGAGGAGAGCAGCATGAAAGTCGCATTAGTAGGAACGATCGCGTTAATAGAAGTTTTGATTGCCGGCCAAGCCGCTGCTGCGCAAGGGAAGGAAATTTACGCCAAGGTCTGCTCTGTTTGTCACGTAGCCGGCGTGGCTAACGCGCCTAAGCTTAACGACAAGGCCGCGTGGGCATCCCGTATCAAGCAAGGGAACGATGCACTGGCAGCCTCGGTAATCAAAGGCAAAGGGGCGATGCCGCCCAGAGCCGGGAATGCATCACTGTCGGACACCGATATCAAAGCTGCGGTGGAGTACATGATAGATCAGGCTAGGTGACGCTATCCGGGTTCCCTTCGGTTGGCTTGGTTGGCCGCACGGGCAAACAGAATTTTTCGGCATTGTTAAAGCAACCAATACATCCCCTTCATCAGCGACCGGTGTCGCAGTTACAGCTTTCCGGCAGCGCCCAAGATTCGAAACAGTTCAAGCAGGGTGTTTCCATGCCTGCTCGCGGCAGCCGCCGAGCCGGGCACGCAGAAGAGCAGCGACCGCGGCGTGACCGTGGCGCGTTCATGGGCCCTGTAGCTTAATCGGCGGATTCGTTGCTTGCTGATTAACCGTCCCTGCGCGAGCGCGTGCTGGTCCGCGGCGGTATGAGCCTCTCGACTTGCCTGAAAAGCGGACAACTCGTCCGGACCGCATATCGCGCGCAGGTACCGGGGTACGGCGCACATCAG
Organism: Gallionellaceae bacterium; assembly: GCA_019753125.1. Classification (GTDB taxonomy): domain Bacteria; phylum Pseudomonadota; class Gammaproteobacteria; order Burkholderiales; family Gallionellaceae; genus Gallionella. Next base: position 5,237 of record JAIELH010000033.1, read on the forward strand.
GGTGAAGCGCATAAATCCTCCGCATAACGAAAAACAATGGCCAAGAAACGGCCGATCTCATCGCACTGCGCGGAGGATCAAAGCAGAAAGCTGCAAAAACGGATTGATTTGGGAGGGCCGCCTGGATAGTCTGCGCGCCAGCGGTTTATTAAGGACGGCTGTCCGTCGAGTCAAATGTGGCGCGCGCCAGCCAGAGAGCGATTGCCGGGAGCAGCAGCCACTGTAAAAGCGGGGATGCGCCGAGTTCGAATTCACCCACCTGCAGTACCGGCATCAACTTTGAGTAACTCCAGCTCTGCAGCGCGATCGTGTTCATCCATTCGCTGTACGCCGTGTAGCCGGCCCCCATGAGCGTCGTGATGGCTGCAATCCGGCCCCGGCGCCACGCCTCGATTGATCCGGCGCGCGTGATGACCAGCGCCACGGCCAGCGCCGCGCCGCCAATCGCTATATCACCCAACGTGCAGTGTGCGACGGCAAAGGC
>JAIELH010000020.1 GCA_019753125.1 Gallionellaceae bacterium
CAATTGCATAATTAAAGGCTAACCTGGCAGTCGAGAGGGGCTGCGCGCTCTTGCGCAGCCCCTTCTTTTACATTAGCCACCTCACTCATCACAAAGGAGAGCGAAATGAAAATGTCACTATTAGCTGCATCATTTATTGTTGTACTGCTATCTGGCTGCGCAAATCTAACTTCACCGGCACGCGAGCATTCTTTGGATGCATCCAAGCAATACTGGTTTGACTACGATGCCACGCGCCGTGGCGCCATAATGGTACCAGACTCTGCGAAGATCAAAATGTGTTCAGAGCCAAGTCCGGACGTATCCTTGAATCTTGTTTCAAAGCTGGAGGCATCGCTAGAAAAAACAGGGGTTGGCAAAGCCGAGGGATCATCAGAATTCAGTGCGTCGGTGGTGAAGCTGGCAGAGCGCACGCAAATGGTGATGTTCCTGCGCGAGGCACTTTACCGACTCTGTGAACAATCACTAAATCAACAATTCACAAAAGAAGAGGTTTTGTCCGCCTACAACAAAGTAATTGACACAGCAAAAGCAATTGCCGATGCGGATCGAGACAAAGCCAAGACAGCAGCAGCAAAAGCATTGCAGAGTTTATCAACAGAGCAATTCAAGGCTTTGCAGTAGGCACAGTGGCTAACACTGCATTCGAGCAGGCGCGCCCCTCAATTTGGACGTTGACGCTGTAGAAAAACTCAAAATGCAAAATTCACGCATTTATAAATCAACAAGTTGCAACGCGATTTTTTGCGAAAATCGGATTTTTCTACACCCTCGTTATGCGGCAAAACGAGGATTCATCAATGATTGAGTTGGTACTGAAGAACATCAAAGTTGAAGAGATCGACGAGGATATTTTTTCATGTATCGACCGAGACGATCGTCAGAGTGATTACGACAAGCAAGTGAACGCGTACGATCTTGTGGTAGGTAACGCCGTTTACAACAAGATTGTGTGGGGAAATTGGCCCTCCAACTATGCGAACTTCTGCCAGCAAGCCTTGACGAGCGCACCCGGCGAAATTTTTCTTGATGCTGGTTGTGGCTCCCTTGTGTTCACAGCTAAACCTATGCGAACGCAGATAACAAATTGATCGTGCTTCTAGGCCGTTCAATTGGCATGCTTCGAAAGGGTAGGGAAAGGATCAAGAAACACTGCGGCAAAGTTTCAAAAAATATCGTATTCATACAGGGAGATATTTTTAACCTTCCATTTCAGGACGCCGCCATTGATACCGTCGCCTCATTCGGCGTATTGCATATTTTTGAACAGAAAAATGATGTTCTCGCAGAACTTGAGCGTGTTAAAAAGCATTCGGGCAGGGTGTTCTTTTCGAGTCTTGTCGGTAACAACTCTCTTGGAAGACGATATTTGCAAGTTCTAAAAAAGGCTGGCGAGATTGCCTCCTGCCATTCAAGTCAATCGCTAATCAGCCAGCTTTCTCCTTCACCATTCGCGTACAAGCTGACCACAATTGGAAATATGGCGTATGGCCAGAGCGCATAACAACGCCATCAACTCGGGCGCGCAAAAGCGCCGCTTCGCTCTGCTTTTGCACGCCGGTTAACGTTTCCGTCTCCATAACCAAATGCAGGCTCCTGCCACAAGAATTATAGCCAGCGCAATTTCCTCGAATTGCTTCAGGTCGGCAATCCACATCTCCAGCGCCATGCCGAAATAGTATCCGGCTGATGCCACGAGAACCGCCCAAATAATGGCGCCGATCATGTTAAGTGTGGCGAATACTATGTGAGGAATATTGCTCATGCCGATTACGATTGGCCCTGCAATGCGCAATCCATAAAAGAACCGCACACCGAGGATGAGCGGCACGTGGTAGCGCTCCAACAGCGCATGCACAATAGATACTTTGCGGCGCAAGGCCGGGAGCCGCTCCAGCAGTTGCTTGCCGTGCCACCGCCCAAGGAGGAAGGCCAACTGATCCCCTAGCGTGCTGGCAATAAAGGCTATCGCGATCACCCAGTACAGGTTCAATATTCCGAGATGGGCTGCGAAGCCGGCAGCAATCAGTACGGTCTCTCCCTCAAGAAAAGTGCCAATGAAAATGGCATAGTAGCCGTAGCTGGCAATCAGTTCGGTGAGTGTCATGGCGACGTCTGCCTTAAAGTAAATGAATCCTGTTTGTAGATTACAGCCTTTCATTTTCTCGCCGCCGGATAACTTTTGATCGACGCGCGTCAATGCAAGCGCATTATCGCCTTTCCAAATGCAACGTTAATTTTCGTTACCCTTGAAAGACGATTTTTCCGGGGGAAGGTCAATCATGCCAAGCGCGCATCGAGCAACGCCCACCCTTGATTGTCAGAGCGCAGTGCATCGACATCGCTGTTGTTGGTGAATGTCACGGCGAAGGCCTGTTCTTCATCGAGCAGCGGTTCCTGCACAGCTTGCAAGGTGCGCAGCACGGTGGCATCGGCTTCGGAGGCGTCGTCGGTGCGGCTGCGCCGTAGCGCCACTCGTTCCTTCAGTACAGCTTCGTCGGCTTGCACGCTGGCGATCACGAAGGGTGCGCCCATTTCCTGCGCAAGCGCATGGAAACTTTCGCGCTCGGCATGACGCAGGAATGCGGCATCAACGATGACCGGGAAGCCCGCTACAAGCAGTTCACGTGCGAGTTCGTGCAGGCGCGCGTAGGTGCGGCGCGTGGCTTCTTCGCCATAGATGCCGCCGCCGGTTTGCGAGCGGCTGTCCGCTAGAGCATCAAGGCCGAATAGGCGCTTGCGCTCGACATCCGAGCGAATGCGGATCGCGCCGAGACGCTCCAGCGCGAGCTGCGCGAAGGTGCTCTTGCCGCAGCCGGGCAGTCCGTGCGTGATGATCAGCGCCGGGCGGCGGTGCGCCAGGCAATCGTCGGCGAGCTCGAGATAGCTGCGGCACGCATCCAGTTCATGTTGCGCCTGTGTCGTGTCTTCCTGATTGGCGCGGATCGCGGCGACCTTGGCGCGCACCATCGCGCGGTAGGCGAGATAGAAACGCAATACGCGAACTCCGTCATAGTCGCCGCTGTTTTCCAGATAAGCGTTGAGGAAACGCCAGGCCAGTTGCGGCTGTCCGCGCTGCAAGAGGTCCATCACCGTGAAGGCGATTTCGCTGATCGTATCGATCCAGCGCAATGCGGCATTGAACTCGATGCTGTCGAATGGCACCGGTGTGTCGTCGAGCAGCACGATGTTGCCGAGATGCAGGTCGCCGTGGCATTCGCGCACATGGCCGTCCGCCTTGCGCTGGGCGAACAGCGGCTCGCAGGCGGCGAATTCGAGCACACTGGCTTCGCGCACTTTTTCCAGCAGCGCCAGATTGCCGAGCGTGCCGAGCAACGGCGCCAGCACCGCGAAATTTTTCAGCGCCGCGTCCTGCACTGTATCGGGTGAACCGAATGGCGTATCTGCCGCAGCGGGCGGCAGCGTGGCGTGGAAGCGCGCGATCGTGGCGGCAAGTTTGTCGATATGCGCCGCCGTGATGTGGCCGTCTGCCAGCAGGCTGTCCATCATCGCGGCGCGCGGGAAGCGGCGCATGTGCACCGCATATTCGATTGCGGGTTCGCCGCCGAGCGCCGGCCGTTCCGGGCTGCCGCCGATCGCGACGACATCGAGGTAAATGTCCGGGGCAAGGCGGCGGTTGAGGCGCAGCTCTTCGGCGCAATAAAAGCGGCGCGCCTCCAGCGTCGAAAAATTCAGGAAGCCGAGATCGAGCGCTTTCTTGATCTTGTAGGCGTTGTTCCCGGCCAGCAGCACCCAGGATATATGCGTCTCCTCTATTTTCGATCTGGGCGGAAAGCGTGTGCACAGCGCATCGACCAGTTGCCGCTGGCGCAACATATCCGGCGAGGGTGGCGCAGAGGTCATGGGCGGTTCTCCTTCAGGCATTTCAGTCTGCGTACTCTAGCATGGCGCAGGCCGTTGCCGTGCGGGATGAATGGGCGCACAATTAAAAAAGTTCGCATGAAAAATGGAAGTCAACGCATGCACGCCACTGCCCGCTGGGAACATTTTTCGCACCAAGCCGATATCGGTGTGCGCGGCTTCGGTGCGACGCTGGCGGAGGCTTTCGAACAGGTCGCGTTGGCGTTGACGGCGGTGGTCACCGATACTGCGACGGTGGCGCCAAAAGAGATGATCCGGCTTGCCTGCGAAGCGCCCGATACCGAGTTGCTGCTGGCAGATTGGCTCAACCTGCTGATCTACGAGATGGCGACGCGCAACATGCTGTTCAGCCGCTTCGAGGTGCATCTGCAAGGGAATCGCCTCACCGCGCAGGCATGGGGCGAAGCGATTGAAGTGAAGCGCCACCGCCCTGCGGTAGAAGTGAAAGGTGCGACTTATACCGCGCTGAAGGTGGCGCAACAATCTGACGGTAGCTGGCTGGCGCAATGTGTTGTGGACGTGTAAAGAGAGGAACGCATGGACCTCGCCCTGTTTGAACGCAAATCCGAATTCGAATGGCGCATCAAGCCGTCCGGCAAAATGCGCGTGCCCGGCGTGATCTTCGCCAGCGAAATACTGATGCGCGAGATGGATGCCAAGGTGTATGAGCAGGTCGCCAATGTCGCGATGTTGCCGGGCATCGTCAGCGCATCGTTTGCGATGCCGGACGCGCACTGGGGCTACGGCTTTCCGATCGGCGGCGTCGCGGCGTTCGATGCCGAGGCGGGCGGCGTGGTGTCGGCGGGCGGCGTCGGCTTCGATATTTCCTGCGGCGTGCGCACGCTGCTGACCGGCCTGCGTGGCGAAGACATCGATGCGGTGAAAGTGCGGCTCGCCGATGCGCTGTATCGCGCGATACCGGCGGGCATGGGCAGCACCGGCGCGCTCCGGCTGGACGCCGCCGAGATGGATGCGATGCTGAAGGGCGGCGCGTGCTGGGCGGTGGAGCGCGGCTTCGGCACGGCGGCTGACCTGGAGCGCATCGAGGAGGGCGGCTGCATGAAGGGCGCCGATCCTTCGCAGGTTTCCGACCAGGCCAAGAAGCGCCAGCGCGATGAAATGGGCACGCTCGGCTCCGGCAACCATTACCTCGAAATCCAGCAAGTCACCGACGTGTATGCGCCGCAGATCGCCGCGGCGTTTGGCGTGCGGCAGGGTGATATTGTGGTCAGCATCCATTGCGGCTCGCGCGGGCTCGGACACCAGATCGGCACCGAGTTTCTGAAGCGCATGGTCATCGCCGCACCCGGTCACGGCATTGAGTTGCCCGACCGCGAACTGGCCTGCGCGCCGGTCAAATCGCCGCTCGGCCAGGAGTACCTTGGCGCGATGCGCGCGGCGATCAATTGCGCGCTGGCCAACCGCCAGATACTCACCCACCTGACGCGCGACGTGTTTGCACAGGTGCTGCCGCAGGCGCGCCTGCCGCTGCTGTATGACGTGTCGCACAACACCTGCAAGGTTGAAGAGCACAACGTGGGCGGGCACACG
>JAIELH010000074.1 GCA_019753125.1 Gallionellaceae bacterium
ACCGAAACACTGCAACGCATTACTGATGAAAGCCTAATCGTTGAAAGCATCAAGCCTCAGTTGGCGGCGGCATTGTCAACGGGGATTGACGAGCACGCAACCTATGATGAATTGCGCAAGCACCCCTTGGCGGTTTGGGTTGAGCTTACGCTCGGCCTTTCAATGGAGGGAACCAAGTGGCGCAGAGCTCAGCCGCTAACGTTGGCGGAAGCAGCAAAAAAATTGGCCGCAGATGCGGGTGTCGCCGAACCAGTTGCCGGTGACACGCTAGCCAGGTTCTTGCTCGTCGCTTACGGGGCGATAGACCAGAATGGGCGCAGTTTGTTTGCCTTCAAATTGCATCAGTTCATCTCCGGCGGGGGCAAGGTGTTTTCTTCCCTTGAGCCAGATGGGCGTCGCTTCCTCACGCTCGAAGGGCAGCAATATGTGCCGGGCGATAGAAACCGCAGGCTCTATGCGGTTCACTTCTGCCGAGAGTGTGGCCAGGAATACTATCCGGTTTGGGATGAGAAGCAGTCTGGCTCCACTTTTTTTACGCCCCGGAATATTGACGAGCGAAACAACGAGGACGAAGAAATCAAAAACGGCTTCTTCATGCCGGATGAAACTGGGATATGGGATGACATAGTAGAAAAATATCCAGAAACATGGTTGGAGCAGAAGGTTGATGGTGAGCTAAGGCTGAAATCATCATTCAAAAAATATCAGCCGATGTCTGTAACCGTCATGCCCGACGGCGAAGTAAGAGCTTCTGGTGTTAAGGGTTGGTACATTCCCGGAGCATTCCGTTATTGCCTCAACTGCCAGACCACGCACCAAACATCCGGCAAAGACTCCTTAAGGCTGACATCATTATCCGGTGAGGGGCGCAGTTCGGCGGGAACGATGCTGACCATCAGCGCGTTGCGTTATCTGTATGAAGATGATGCACACCTCTCGGCAGACGCCAAAAAAATCCTTGGCTTTACCGACAACAGGCAAGATGCTGCACTGCAGGCTGGGCACTTTAATGACTTCATGCAGGTTCTGCTATTGCGTAGCGCCTTGCTTGCAGCAATAGAGGGCAGCCAACAGCACGCTCTGTCTGAAAACGAGATTGCATCGGCCGTTTTATCGGCATTGGGGTTTGAGCGGGATGATGCAGGAACACGTGCAGAGTACATGCAAGACCCCGATGTGAAGGGTAATGCGCGTCGTCAGGTGCAGGATACATTGCGCAACATCTTGGGCTATCGAATTTACTACGACCTCCGACGTGGATGGCGCTTCAACAACCCCAACCTGGAACAACTGGGGTTAACGCGGATCACCTATCAGGACATCGAAGAAATGGCTGCGGACGATGCCGAATGGCGTGATGCGCCGCTTATCCTGCTATCCGCCAGTCCCGGTGTTCGTCAGGCCGCCTTGCAGAAACTGTTCGATGCCATGCGTCAGGGATTGTGCCTTTCGACCCGCTATCTGGATCGTATCCAGTTGGATAAGCTCAAGACCGAAAGCTACAGCAATCTTCGTGAACCATGGGGGTTCACCGAGGATGAGAAGCCGGTGACATCTAACTGGTTCATCACCAAAACCAAACCGCGAGATGAATACAAGCACAATACCGACTACCTGATCTCCGGAAGCCCCCGTTCCAGGCTGGGACGAGAATTCAAGAAACGTAGCTTGTGGGGAGAAGGAAATCCTCACGCAGGCAAAATTGATGATGTTGCGTGTGAGCAAATCATCACATCGCTGCTTAAGTTAGCCAAGCGCTATGGATTAGTTGTCGAAGAGGAAACTGAATTCGGTATTACCGGCTACCAGTTGAACGGGAGTAGCTTGCTATGGCAACTGGGTGATGGAGAAAGTCAGGCCAATGCCAACGACAACCGATTCTTTCGTAATCTCTACCGAAACATTTCCGGACTATTGCGCAACCCTACCCACAGGCTGTTTGATTTCGAAGCGCGTGAGCATACCGCTCAAGTCGAGCAGAGCGACCGCATGGAGCGCGAGGCTCGCTTCCGTTACACCAGTAAAGATCGGGAGCAATGGCTGGCGAGCACCGGCAAGCAACTTGAATGGCTGCCCGTTTTGTTTTGTTCGCCAACCATGGAGCTAGGTGTCGATATTAGTTCGCTCAACACGGTTTATTTGCGGAATGTCCCACCTACTCCGGCCAACTATGCTCAGCGTAGCGGTCGAGCTGGGCGGGCCGGGCAACCGGCACTCGTGATTACTTATTGCGCGGCACAAAGCCCGCACGACCAATATTTTTTCAGAGACCCCGTCAGGATGGTGCATGGGCAAGTTAATCCACCGACCCTTGATCTCGCCAACCGCGAACTGATACAGAGTCATCTTCATGCGGTTTGGTTGTCAGAGACCGGACAGAAGTTAGATAACAGCATCTGCGGCCTGCTGGACATGAATCAGCCTGCAACGCCCATTTTGCCGAACCTTCAAGACACTTTGGATACATCGGCGGCAAAACTGCGCGCCCACCAACGTGGCGTGAGCATACTCAATATGCTGCAAGATGAGCTGACCAAAGTTAAGGCTCCTTGGTATTCCGAGCGTTGGGCTGAGTCTGTATTCCAGCGTGCATTCCATGAATTTGACCATGCGCTGGATCGCTGGCGTGAATTGTTCCGTGCCACCACGCGCCAGATGGACATCAATCAAAAAGTGATGAACACCCCGGCAGCGTCAGAGCGTGAGCGCAGGGATGCCAAGCAACGCCATGACGAAGCGTTCAGGCAACGCGAGATTTTGTTGCAGCAAGGCAGCACACTGAATTCTGATTTTTACACCTATCGTTACCTTGCCAGCCAAGGATTCTTGCCCGGCTACAACTTCCCGAGGTTGCCGCTTATGGCATACATCCCGGCGCGCAAGGGCAAGATAGGCCGGGAAAATTTCCTGAGCCGCCCAAGATTCCTGGCGTTGTCGGAATTCGGCCCATACAGCCTGATCTACCACGAAGGAAGCCAGTACCGGGTCACAAGGGCATTGCTCTCAGTGTCCGCAGACGACCAGGTGGCAGTCGGCGCTCAGCTTTCCACGGAATACGCCCGTATTTGCCCTGCTTGCGGCTATGGGCATTTCCGCCAGCAAAGAGACTTCGACCGATGTGTTGCGTGTGGCACGTTGCTTGAAGGGGCGAAAGAAATCCGCGCTTTGTACCGGATCGAGAATGTATCCACACGGCGTGCCGAGCGCATTACGGCCAATGAAGAGGAGCGCGTTCGTCAGGGTTACGAAATGCAGACCACCATGCAGTTCTCCGAAGAAGACGGGAAGCTGGAATGTGTCAAAACGCTGTTCAAGGACGAGCAAGGCGAATTGCTGGAATTGCAGTACGGTCAAGCAGCCACCGTCTGGCGCATGAATCTGGGTTGGAGGCGGCGCAAAGACAAGAGCATCCTCGGCTTCAATATCAATCCGGTGACCGGTCATTGGGTGGGTGGTGCGGACGAAGCAGGTGAAGGCGAAATGGATTTGCCGCCGGATGTCACTCCGCCGCAGCGTATCGTGCCTTACGTTGAGGATCGCCGAAATGTATTGGTTATCCGATCTCCAGAGGTGCTCGACATCACCACCATGGCGACATTGCAATACGCTATCAAGCGCGGCATTGAAGCAATTTACCAATTGGAAGAAAGCGAGTTGATGGCCGAGCCTTTGCCGGGGCGCGACCCGCGCTTATCCATCCTGCTGTATGAGTCTGCGGAAGGTGGCGCGGGGGTGCTCACGCGACTGGCGACTGAACCGGGCGCACTTGCTCAGGTGGCTGTCAAAGCACTCGAAGTCATGCACTTCAAACGTCCTGAAAACGGATTGTGGGATGCGCAAACCCTGCAAGAGGATGTCGGTACAGATGGGCAACCCAATTGCGAAGCGGGTTGTTACAAATGTTTGCTGTCGTATTACAACCAGCCAGACCATACCGTGATTGATCGCAAAGATGCGGCTAACGATGGCAAAGTCCTTGATATTCTTTGTCGCCTGACCAGTGCAAATGGCGAAGTGGGCAACCTGGAGAATGACGCTGCCGAGCACAGTAATGAGTTGCGCCGGATTTCTGGAAGCTCGCTTGAACACGCATGGCTGGACTATATTGAACAGCGTGGATATCTGAAACCAAATCGCGGGCAGGAAACGATTGAGCGTTGCCAGACCTGCGCGGATTTCTACTACCATGATTGGAAAGCTGCGATCTATATTGATGGCCCCCATCACGATGAGCCAACTCAGCGCGAGAAAGACGCGACCATCACTCGGTGCCTTGATGATGCCGGATATATGGTCATCCGCTTCCCCAAAGAACAATCCCGTTGGCAGGAGATATTTGCTGCGCATGCAGATTTGTTCGGCACTGGCAAACCACAGGCATAAATAATCCATGAATGCACCACAGGTAAATTTTCAGCCGGGTAGCTTGGTTAGTGCGCGGAATCGAGAGTGGATCGTATTGCCGCAGTCTACCGCCGAGACTCTGTATCTACGGCCATTGGGAGCGGCAGAAGAAGATGCCACTGTTCTTTATTTGCCGATTGAACCTCAGCCGGTCGTGGGGGCGACTTTTGCTTGGCCCACCGTTCAGCAGGCCAGCAACCATGCTGCCAGCCAGTTGCTTCGCGATGCGCTGCAACTGAAATTACGTTCCGGTGCTGGCCCGTTCCGCAGCCTGGGCAACATCGCGGTTGAGCCACGGGCATACCAATTAGTGCCGCTCTTGATGGCACTCAAGCTCGACGTGGTACGTCTGCTGGTG
>JAIELH010000015.1 GCA_019753125.1 Gallionellaceae bacterium
AACTCGCCCGCGACTTCGTGCAATCCGAATTCGTCGATCAGGGCATGATCGCTGACCTCAATGTGCATTGGGATGTTGGCGAGGACGGAATGCCCAAGCCCCATGCCCATGTCATGCTCACCATGCGCTCGGTGGACGAGAACGGCTTCGGTCAGAAGGTGCGGGACTGGAACCGCACGGAGCACTTGGAACGCTGGCGGGAGCGCTGGGCCGAGCACGTCAACGAACGGCTGGCCGAACTCGACAGCCGGATTCGTTCATTGCAGAATACGCCATGACTCCTGACCCCGCCGTTTATGCGCCGCGCCGCGTCCGCCTGCTGGAAAAAATGCAGCGCGGCATCGCGATCGTCCCGACCGCGCCGGAAGCGGCGCGCAATGGCGATACGCACTATGCCTACCGCCACGACAGCAACTTCTATTACCTGAGCGGCTTTGCCGAACCGGAAGCGGTGCTGGTGCTGCTTGCCGGAGATAAGCCGCAGAGCATCCTGTTCTGCCGCGAGAAGAATCCCGAGCGCGAAATCTGGGACGGCTATCGCACCGGCCCCGATGCCGCCCGGGAAGAATTCGGCTTCGATGCGGCTTATTCGATCGCGCAACTGGATGAGAAGCTGGTCGAGCTGATCGGCAACCAGCCGGCGCTGTTTTATCCGCTTGGCGCAGACGGCACATGGGATGCACGCCTCCTGAAGCTGCGCAACGCCGTGAAAGAAAAGGTGCGCAGCGGCATCCGCGCACCGGATGAAATCCGCGACGTGCGGACGCTGCTCCATGAGATGCGCCTGTTCAAGGATGAGCATGAACTGGCCATCCTGCGCCGCGCCGCCGCGATCTCCTGTCAGGCACACCGTCGTGCGATGCGTTTCACCCGCGCCGGCCGCTTCGAATATGAAATCGAAGCGGAGCTGCTGCACGAATTCTGCCGCCACGGTGCACGCCACCCGGCCTACACCAGCATCGTCGCGGGCGGCGCGAACGCCTGCACACTGCACTATGTCGGCAACGACGCGCAACTGAAAGACGGCGAACTGCTGCTGATCGACGCGGGCTGCGAACTGGACGGCTACGCCTCGGACATCACGCGCACTTTTCCGGTCAACGGGCATTTTTCCGTCGTGCAGAAAGACCTGTACGAAATCGTGCTGGCCGCGCAAGCCGCCGCGATTGCCGCCGCGCAGCCCGGCAGCGTGTGGGATGCGCCGCATAACGCGGCGCTGCGGGTATTGGCGCAGGGCTTCATCGACCTGAAGCTGTGCGACGGCAGCGTGGAGGGCGTGCTCGAAAGCGAAAGCTACAAAAAATTCTACATGCACCGTACCGGGCATTGGCTGGGCATGGACGTGCACGACGTCGGCGAATACAAAACCGGCGACAACTGGCGCGCGTTGCAGCCTGGCATGGTATTAACCGTCGAGCCGGGTTGTTACATCCGTCCCGCCGCTGACGTGCCGCAGGCATTGTGGAACATCGGCATCCGCATCGAAGATGATGTCGCGATTACGGCTACCGGCAATGAAGTGCTGACGCAGGATGTGCCGAAGACGGTGGCGCAGATTGAAGGGCTGATGCGTCAGGGCTCATAAAGTGGGCGGATTCAAGAACCAACCGCATTTAGTAGCGGTTTTAGCGAATTCCATGTTGAGCAACAGCTTGCTGTAAAACTCTACCGGTGATCGAAACCCGAGGAAGTTGCTCGGGCGGTATTCGAGGCTGAAGCCGCCATGGAATCGTTTACGCGCTTGACGCGGGTCGGCCAATGGATGACCCCATTGATTCTGATTGATTTCCGCTTGCAGCATGAGGCGATCGCCTCATGCTGCAAGCGGAAATGGTGCAAGTTTATTATTCCGCAACCGTGCGGTTACGCCCGCCATTCTTCGCGGCATACAGCCGTTTATCGGCAAGCTGCAACAACATTTCGGTGTTAAGCAGTGTCGGTTTCTTGTTCGCCACCCCAATGCTGACAGTGAGAGAAAGCGTTTTCCCGTCGCCGCAATCAACATGCTTCTCTGCAATATTCTGGCGCATCCTCTCCGCATACACATATGCCTGTGGCGCCGAAATATCCGGACAAATCAGCAAAAACTCCTCGCCCCCAAAACGGCATACGACATCCTCCACGCGCGAAGATCCGCGCAAAATATGCGCCACCTGCTTCAGCGCATCGTCCCCCACCTTGTGGCCGTATGTGTCGTTAATCTTCTTGAAGTAATCTACATCCACCATCATGCACGAGAACGGGCGATTGCCGCGCTCGGCCAGCGCCCACTGCCGCTCCAGTTGCTCGTTCGCAAAACGCCGATTGGGCAAGCCGGTGAGCACATCGGTGAGCGCCAGTTGCTGCAGCCGCTGGTTCGAGGCCGCCAGCTCGTCGGCAAATTTGTGCAACTGCTGGCGATCAAACTCCAGCTCTTCCTGCAAATGCACCACGCGTTGCCCGGCGCGCAGCCTCGCCCCAAGCACCTTGGGATTGATCGGTTTGGTCATGTAATCGTTCGCGCCTGCCTCAAACGCCTCCACCAACCTGTCCGTGCTTTCCTGCGCCGTCATGATAAACACGTAGATGCTGCGCCATAATGGGTTTTGCCTGAGCGCCTTGCAAAATTCGATACCGTCCATCCTGGGCATGACCCAATCGGTAATGATAAGTTGCGGCATGGATTTTTCGAGCAAGCTCAATGCATCCGCCCCATTGCTGGCCGTAACCACGGTGTGCCCGGCATTCTCCAGCAACGTTTTCAGTAAAAACAGGATAGCCCGGTCATCATCCACCAGCAAGATGCGCAACTTATAGAACGTGCCCGGATCCTCCGGCAACTCCTCTCCTATTTCGAGCATATCCGGCGTCAGCGGCACCGCTTCCAACAAGTTCGCAAAAGGCGGAACGGCTACCGAACGAATACCGCATATCGTGCTCCACTCACCCCATTCATGCACCGATTTGTCGCCAAGCTTGGCCAACATATCCGATTCCACGCCCAACCTTGTGGCCACCAAAATCAACTTGGGCACCATTTTGCGCCGACGCTGCTCTTGCGCTAAACACACCTTGGCCAAATAGTCCGCAATATGCAGCACATTCATCAAATACCAATCCCGGCCGCCCACCGCAAAGCTGGATTGCTCCGGATATTCGTGATGCAAGACAACTTTCTGAAATACTTGCGGCAGCCCCCAGTCCGCCAGCATCGCCTGCGTCAACTGGTTGTGATCGAAACCGAATGCGGCGCATTCCAGGTCAGTCAGTTTGGCAGCCACGTTTGTCGCAATCTCGCCAAGGATGCGTGCATATTCCTGCGGATATGCCGTCGCCAATGCCAGAGAGCCGACTTGCCCCAGCAGGCCGACAATAAATATTTCTTCCGGTGAGCCGACATCGCTTTGTAAAGCCATGTTTTGTGCTGCAATTGCCGCCAGCAATGAGTGCGCCCAGAAATCCTGATAATCGAATTTCTGGCATACCACCTTACGGCTGCCATCCATTAATGACAAGCCCAGCACCAGTTGTCTCACCGTATTCAAACCAAGCACCGTGACCGCATCCCTTATGGATACGACAGGCCTTGACTGGTATGCCACGAGCGCGTTGGCCGCCTTGATAACACGGCTGGATAACGCCGGATCAGACTTGATCGCATGCGCGACCTCCTGATTCATCACACCATCCTTATAGGTTAGCTGAACCACCTGTAACGCGATGCCTTGAGGGGAAGGCAAATGACCGCTCGCCTTGAGTTCCTCGAATTTTGAGGGGCTGATCATATTCAAAATTTCCTTGTTTGGTCGTGCCGGTGCCGCAAACACACCAAGTAATGTGAAATTCACGCCTTCCAATGGGCAGATTTCATGTTAGCAGTTTTTTATCTTGCAAGGCGTTAAGCGAACCAAGGCAGCGTAACCGCGCCCAGTGTGAGCATCTTTTTTCGGCATCGGGCGCTACGCAAGGATAAAGGATAGAAATTTCAAACGCACCAATCGAAATATCCATGACTGCCACACTCCTGTCAATGCCGATTTTTTCGTTGAACTTCCCGAGCTAAAGACCGAACCAGTCCTCACGAGCGCGCGAAAAGGCAAGAATTTTTCTGTCACGCGCTGAAAGTTTCCCCCGATCCGATCCGAACGCACAAGCGCACCCATGGCGAAGAAAATTTGCCCGTCACCAGACGATGCGCTGATCGAACTAGAACTCCAGGCAAGGCCGGGCAATCACCTGCACTGGCGCCATAGCCGTCACGGTTGGGAGCAGATCTTTTACGGTGAATTCGATGGCAGGCGAAAGAAGCGGGTTCTGGTAAAGATCATAGGGGAATGAAGAATACCTCGAGGAAGTGGGCTTGGGCCCATAGCCAGGGCGCATTGCCTCAAGATAAAAGGTTACCGAAGGGGTGGATCGTTTCCTCAAGTTCGGTGGTTACCGAAGAAGTTTGAAAACTGTCTTCAGTTTAAGCTGCATCT
>JAIELH010000013.1 GCA_019753125.1 Gallionellaceae bacterium
GGCGCAGCAGGGCATCGAGGTGCGGTTATGACACGGTGCGCGAAAGCGACGGGTGCGGGAATAACCGCATCGCACCTCCGCCCGCAAACGGCTGGCTACGCCAGTAACGTGTCAGAGGCGGACGATATTTTCTGCCTCGCCGAACCCAGCGGCCTGGGTGCGCCCTACTTTGCGAGCAGCTGCTACGCAGCTTGCCTGCCTGACCCGTTTCACAACGATCTCGGTATCCGCTTTTCCCGGCCCGTCGAACACCTGACACAACAGCGCATTGCCGCGCTGCTGCTGGAAGGGATCATTTTCCGCGTGGCACGGATACTGGAAGATTTTCACCGCGATTCCGCCATCGAATCTGTTTATCTGTCGGGCGGATTATCCGAATTGGCCTGCTTGCAGCAAGGCATTGCCGGCTGCGTGCCGTTCGACGTCTATCGCCTGGAACAAAAAGACGCGAGCCTGTGCGGCGCCGCGATGCTCGCCGCCGGAATGGAACCGGCATGTCATGGGGCGAAAGAAAAGATACAGCCGCCGCCCGATACGGTGTCGTTGCAGGAAAAATACCGGCGCTGGAAGGATTGGCTGGATGGCTTGCTTGCCGAAATACCGGCGCCCTAGCTATTTTTTCACTGCTATATGCTTCAGCGATATCACGATTTTCTGACCTTCCGGGCTTAAGGCAAAATCAACGAAGGCCTTTGTGTCTTTATTTGCATCCTCTCTTGTGATGACGTTGTAATCCTGATAGAAGCCATATTTGGAAGGAAAAGTTTTTTCATCGGGCAGGTATCCGTCTATCGTCAGCACTTTGACGTCAGAGCCTTCGTAGCCATAAATTTGAAGTCCCATAGCCCCTTCATTTTCCTCAACCAGCTTATTGGTTCCTGCCACCGGATTCCCCGCTTTTTCGGGCATCAGTCTCTCTATATCTTTGCCGAATGGAGCAGATTTTTTGGAAAATATCGTGGTGGTACAGGGCTGCAGCAGAACATTCTTTATCACCAGGTCGTTGCCACCAACCTCTTTCCAGTTCTTTATTTCTCCCGAAAGGATATCCTTGAGTTGCTGTAGTTTTAAGTCGTTGACAGGATTGTTCTTGTTAACCAGCACAACGGTAGGCGCCTTGGCTATAATTGTGCTGATAGTTCCTGGCTCGAGATCTTCGAGCGACACTTCATGGGTGCTTACGCCAATATTTACTTTTCCCTCGCTGGCCTTGTAAATACCGGAGGCGCAAGATGCCGTTTCAATCTTCACGCCTTTTCCGCTCCTCTTCGTAAATGCCTTTGCTAACTTTTCGGCCAAAGGCACAGTACAAGGATCACCCGCAATGGTTATAAACTCTGCAGCCATCGCACTCTGCGCGCACATAATTGTGGCCATTGCAACAAATATAAGCACAAACTTTTTCATGACCAATTCCACTTAAAATTCAAAATACGGGCTTTACTTTAGCGCTTTCAATTACGCATAATTTCGAATTATGCCTTACACTGGTCGCCTGAATCCAATCAATTACATAAATACAGCCCTCTAAACAAATGAAAGCACTCAAACGTTCGTTCATCAGGAACATCTTCAACGAATTGCCACGCGAAGAAATGATGTGGCTGCTGTTCCCGCACAAACACATGTCGCTGCTGTCCACGCGCCGCGCCACGATGATCATTTCCCGGGTGCGCATGATCGCCGCCCTGTTCGCCGTATTCACCGTGCTGTTCATCGTTCCGGACATGATATTGCTGCCCTCGCCGGCTTGCTGGAAGCTGTCTATCGGCCGCATTATCGCCGGCGTCGCATTCACCGGATTGGCGCTCTCATTCCACGGTTCGAACCGGATGCGTGACGCTTACCTGGCGCTCGCCGCCTTGTTCGCCATTCCAACCGCATTCTTCATCTTTTCTTATCTGCTGCTATCCGGAGCCTATCTGAACGGAATCGCGGCAACCATCACCGCAACCTACGCCTTCCTGCCGATCGTGATGGTGGCCGGCCTGAGCATGTTCCCGCTCACCGCGCTGGAAGGGGCGATTTACGCCGCTCCGGTACTGATCGCAGAAGTCGCTTCCGCCCTGCTGCAGGTGGATACGCTGAACCTGACCTCGCTGATCAGCACCTCATGGCTGGTAGTTATAATCGCGGTCGTCGCCACGCTTTCCAGCATGAGCCAGCTCGGCTTCGTGATCTCGCTGGTGCGCACGGCGATCCGCGATACGCTGACAGGTTGCTACTCTCGCATGAGCGGCACGGAACTGCTGGAAATCCAGTTCATCATCGCCACTCGCAGCAACGCGCCGCTGGCGCTGGCGTTCATCGACCTGGACAACTTCAAAAGCGTCAACGACGGATTCGGCCATGAAGCCGGCGATCTTGTGCTGTCCACCGCCGCCGAGCGCACCCGCGCTGCGCTGCGCACCGGCGACATGCTGGTGCGCTGGGGCGGCGAGGAATTCATTCTGATCATGCCCAACAGCTATTGCAACGACGCGATCATCGCGATAGAACGGCTTCGCGCGTCCGGCTTCGGTACGCGGCCGGACAATAAGCCGGTCACCGCCAGCATCGGCATCGCCGAGCGGCTTGAGGACAAGACCAATGACTGGAAAACGCTGGTAGAAATAGCAGACCAGCGCATGTACGCCGCCAAGCAGAGCGGCAAAGATCGTGCAGTATCATCCTGCACCAGAGTGCCACAACCGGCCCAGGTTTGATCTGTATCGCGCACACACGAACAAAACCAATCCGGATCGCCCGATACTTGCTATTAAGGCGGCAACGGATAGGGTGGCGGTAAAAACTGCAATGCCTCACCTTGCAATGATTTCAGGTGCACCGTCTGTGTTTCCTGACTGGGAGCCTGCACCACTGCCAGCACGTCGTAGCCGCCGCCCGGCGCAGGCGAAGCGTTAGCGATCATGCCGCTGGCCTGTCCTTCGATGTCCGCGCTGAACAATTCATCTCCCGGCTGCGGCGTCTCGCTACTGTCGAAATGTGCCAGATACATGCGCCGCTTCACCTTGCCAAGATACTGTATGCGCGCCACGATCTCCTGGCCGGGATAGCAACCTTTCTTGAAATTCACGCCGCCTATCGCTTCAAAGTTCACCATCTGCGGCACGAATTGCTCTTGCGTCTGCGGCAAAATCACCGGAATACCGGAGCGGATATCAAGCCAATCCCAGCATGCGCTGCCAACCGGCTGCATTGGCTGGCTGAGCGCTTGCCAGAGCGTAGCCGCTTGTTGTGCGGCAGTGTTGATCTGATAGCGTGTATCGCCGATTTTTATCACGCTGGTTTGCGCCGAGCCGATCAAATCGAGCGGCATCTGCGGCAGTTCACCAAATTGTGCGGCCAAAATTTTCTGTGCATTGGCACCCGACACACCCAGCGAAATAATATCATTGCTCGCATCGGAAATCTTTACCTTGGCGCGCAACACATACATGCTCAATTTTTTACGCATCGGCTCCGCCAGTGCACTTGGCAGTTGCAGTAAATAATCAGCGCCGTCACGCCAAATCAGAAACGCTGCCAGCATTCGCCCCTTCGCGGTATTGAAACTGGAGCGTTGCGCGCGGTTGGCATTAACTTCGCGAATGTCATTGCTTAACAAGTTCTGCAAAAATGACTGTGCTTCCTCGCCGGATACGCGCAACACGCCAAACTGTCCCAAATCGCACAGTATGGTGTTATTTTGTGCTGCCAGCAGTTCGGAGGTTGTATCGGTGAAGCGGCGCACAACACCTGCTTCAATAGTCGCACCTTGTTGGGTAAGAAAGAGTTGCCAGTCGGAATTCATAGTATAGCGGCCTGCAAAAACAAACCCCCTGAATGGCTTGTCAGGGGGCTCGATGGGTTAAATGTTGAATTTCAGGCGTAGGTATCGACGCGTCCACCCTCCGATTTGCCTTCCATAAACCGTATGCCTGAAGGCTCAGCAGCTTCCTTTGGCTTGGTTACTGCACGCTCGGTATTGTTGTTTTCATCCTCGGCGCGATTCAACTGTTGTGCCTGCTTGGATAATTTTACAACAACCGAATCCTCCGGTTCTTGCAGCCGCTTCTCAATACTTGGCGTTGGCGCGGCCGGCTGAGGCTGCGGACTGTTGACAAGCGCACCTACCGACGTGGCTGTGGCACTGTTGACATCCATGATTTCGCTCCTTAAGAAAACTTACAGTTGCTACCCTACCCGCTTTTCCTGCGAACATCAAGGGGGAATAGTGAAAATGGCTGAACGGTAGATTTAGCCGTATAAGCGGTAAATCGAAGTATTCACTCGCCATTTTACGTAGCTTTTACTCCCTAGCTAATGGCTTTTCGGGTTCAGGCGATGATTTCGAC
>JAIELH010000045.1 GCA_019753125.1 Gallionellaceae bacterium
GCGCGCTTCATCGAGTCGTACACCAGCGGCAGCACTGTCTTGATCGGGCAGAACACCTGGTTGCCTTGCGGTTCATCGTTCTTGATGAAGTCGCCGCCCAGCCAGAACTGGTACGCCGCCTTCGCGAACGGCTCGGGGCGCAGTCCCAGCTTCGGTTTGATGATCGTGCCGGCGATGTAGCCGCCGTTGACAACCGGGCGACCGAGAATACGCCACAGGTCGGAAATATCCTTAGCCGGGCCGTCGAACAGTTGCAGCATGCGCGGCGGCACGTAGAAATCCTGCATCTGCGAATTCTTCACGTCGGCCATGCCCTGGTTGTTGCCGATGCACAGCGTCAGGAACGAAACCAGCATCGCGCGGCCGTCGGTGACGTTGCGGTCGAACAGGTCATTCGGGTAGGCGATCTTCATGATGCCCTTGGCTTCGTCGATGAAATACACCAGCGCGTCCACGCCCTTGGTGAATTCGTCGGTGGTGCAAACTTCCACGTTCGTGCCGGTGGAGGATTCAGCCGCGAAATGCGCGGCGACTTCCAGGAAACCGTGGCCTGCGGCCGGCTCCATCGTGTAGGCCACCAGGACATGGTTGCCGCCCTTGATCAGGTCTTCTTCTTTCAGACTCAGATCCGCATAACGATTCGATTGATCCATTTGCTTATTCTCCTGTGATTGACGGTTGATTTCGACTTGCCACGGTGGCCACTATAGTTGCGCCAATGTATAAACGATAGTCAAATGTTTTTATGCAAACAATAAGTTTTGCTTATGGTTTGCTATAATTACGGCATGCTCAGTTTCACACTGCGTCAGTTACAGGTGTTCGAGAAGGTGGCCAGCCACCTGAACTACTCGCGCGCAGCCGAAGAACTATACCTGTCGCAACCGGCGGTGTCGATGCAGATCAAACAACTGGAAGGGCATATCGGCCTGCCGCTGTTCGAGCAGATGGGCAAGAAGATTTTCCTCACCGAAGCCGGGCGCGAACTGTTCCACTACAGCCGCAGCATCTCGCAGCAGCTTGCCGAAATGGAGGCGCTGTTCGATGAAATGAAAGGGTTGGGGCAGGGTAAGTTGACGCTGTCGGTCGTCAATACCGCCAACTATTTTACCCCGCAGTTGCTGGCGAAATTCTGCCAGCAGCATCCGAACATCAACGTGATCCTGCAAGTCGCCAACCGCGATGCCGTGCTCAAACAGCTTGCCGACAACAGCACCGACCTCGCGATCATGGGGCGTCCGCCGGAAGGTGTGGATGTCAGCGCAGAGTCGTTTTTGGAAAACCCGCTGGTCGTGATCGCGGCGCCCGATCATCCGCTTGCCAGGCTCAAGCGCGTCAAATTCGCACAGCTCGCGCAGGAGAAATTCCTGTCGCGCGAGCCGGGCTCCGGCACACGCAGCGCGATGGAGCGCATCTTCGCGCAGCACCACATCCAGCCGCGCATCAGCATGGAAATGGAAACCAACGAGGCGATCAAACAGGCGGTGCAGGCCGGCATGGGGCTGGGTATCCTGTCGCAGCACAGCATCGAACTGGAGCTGGAAACCAGGCGGCTCGTTGTACTTAATGTCGAGCATTTTCCGTTGCTGCGCCACTGGTTCGTCGTGCATCGCAGCGCCAAACGCTTGTCGAGTGCGGCGCTGGCATTCAAGAATTTTTTGCTGGCGGGAACGGTTTCAACCAAGCGACAAAAATAACGCTACCGCAAAAAGCATTGTTGTGCCGTGTTAGACTTCGCACCGAAGCTGGCCAGACAGTCGCCGCGTCCGCAAGGGCGGGGAGGAAAGTCCGGGCTCCACAGAGCAGGATGCCGGTTAACGACCGGACGCCGTGAGGCGATGGAAAGTGCCACAGAAAACATACCGCCGATGGCCCGACTTTGCCGCCCGTAAGGGAGGCAAAGTCTTCTCAAGAAGAGTAGCGGCGAAAGCTGCGGCGATGATTGAGAAGGGATCAGGCAAGGTTGAAATGGCGAGGTAAGAGCTCACCGCGCTGGTGGCAACATCGGCGGCAGGGTAAACCCCATCCGGAGCAAGACCAAATAGGCTGACCATGACGTTGCTCGCGTCGTCAGCGGGTAGGTTGCTTGAGCGTCAGGTAACGAAACGCCTAGAGGAATGACTGTCCACGACAGAACCCGGCTTATCGGCCAGCTTCACCTCATATCATACGGGTGCGAAATAATTCGATGCCCGCTTTCAATTGTCTCGCAGTAGTTCATTTCAATTCACAAACAAGTCCCCTCCCTTACAAACAACTTTAGCTTGTTTGTGCAATTCATTGCTTTTTAAGCATATTTGTTTTGCTTTAACTCACTGCGCTAACTCCTTGTCCTGTAAAGAAAAACCCCGTTTTTCTGCTTGACCTGCCGGTTTTTTTTCAATATAGTGGGCTCAAGTGGTAAAAAGTGGGTAAAAGTGGGGTGACGGGATGTTTCAGGGGGCGGCGCAACTCAATCTGGATAGCAAGGGCAGGCTCGCAATACCGGCACGGTATCGCGACATGCTGCTCGCGCATTGCGCGGGCAATCTGGTATTGACCGCCGATGCCGATGGTTGCCTGTTGCTGTATCCGCAGCCGGAGTGGCAGCCGATTCGCGAGAAGCTGCTCAAGCTCTCCGCACTCAACCCAAAAATTCGCGCATTGCAGCGCCGCCTGATCGGTTATGCCGAAGATGTGCCGATGGATGGCGCCGGGCGTGTGCTGATTTCGCCGACGCTGCGCAGCTATGCCGCGCTGGACAAGCGCGTGATGCTGGTCGGCCAGGGTAATAAATTTGAGTTGTGGGACGAGGCGAAATGGCAGGTGCAGCAGGAAGCCGGGCTATCGTTTATGGATGGCGAGTTGCCGCCCGAGCTCGAAGGTTTTTCTTTGTAAAACCTTTGCAGAACGTAGCGAGCGAAGCTGAGGCAAGGCAAAAAATGACGAAGAACCGGAATTTACAAATGCTAAATGAGGATTTTGAGTCATTTTTTAACACAGCCTCAGCAAGCGCAGTAGTTATGCAG